>CAYFRR010000100.1:0-9947 GCA_964345505.1 uncultured Rhodothermales bacterium | reverse complement strand
CGTCCGGCGCCGGCCCCTCCCGTGCCCTTCGATCCCCGCGGCGCATGGAATGAAACGTCCGGCTCCCGCATCCAACCCGTAGACGTTGTGGTTACAGGGGCCACGAACCCTTGCCAAAGCAAGCCGTGTGGCACCCTCTGACCGTTTGCTCCCGCTGATGCCTTCTCCAGACCGGATGCCCGATGCCATGGCCGCGGGAGCCTTATCGGATGACGTGCTCCTGGAGCGCGTCCGGAACGGAAACCATCATGCGTTTCGCCTCCTGGTGGAGCGCTACGAAGATCAGGTGGCCGCAACCATCATCGGCATGCTGGGGCCCGGTCCGGAAGCTGATGACGCGGGTCAGGAAACCTTTGTGCGCCTGTACGAACGCATCGACCAGTTCCGGGGCGACAGCACCCTGCGTACCTATCTCACGCGGATTGCCATCAACCAGGCGCTCCAGACCCTCCGCACGCGCAACCGCTGGACGCGTCGCTTCCTCAGCCGAGACCGAGAGGGTCCTGCGGCGCCTGACCCGGTGGCTGACGCCCGGGACGATGTTGACACCGCCGAAGAAAAGCAGCTGGTGCACCGCGCGCTGCAGGAGCTTCCGGATCACTACCGTGCCGTGGTGGTGTTGCGCTTGCTGCAGGGCCATTCGACCCGCGAAACCGCTGCCATCCTCGACATTGCCGAAGGCACGGTCATGTCGCGCCTGTACCGAGCCACCAACAAGCTCCAGGCCCTGCTTGCCCCCCTGCTTCGCCCCAAGCATACCCGCTCTTAACCCGCCCTCATGCCATGACTCAGCCACACCGCAACGACCGCCGGATGCCGAACGCGGCACGGCGTACCCACCTGCTCCGCTTCATCGCAGACGAACTGCCCTCGGACGAACGCGCTCGCCTGGAGGCCCGCCTGGCCGATGACCCCGCGTTGCAGGAAGAAGTGCAGACGCTGGCCGCCGTACGTGCGGCCGTGGCGGAGCATACCGACGCAGCGTTCGACGAGGGCTTCTCGGGCCGCGTCCTGCAGCGTCTGCCGGCCGCTACCGAAGCGTCTCAGGCCGCCCAGCGGTTGTACGAGGCCCTGCAATCGGCCTTTCTGCGGCTGGCCATCGTGGTGGTGGTGCTGACGGTTGGGATCGGGCTCTACAATGCCAGCCTGTACCCGCACGCGGGTACGCCGCGGTCGTTCGTGGAGGCAGCGGTGGGGCTTCCCGACGTTTCGCTTGAGTCGGCGCTCGTGTATGACGATAGGCCGGACGAATAATTACTGCTGCGGAATGCGGGCTGGGTGTATCTGCGGCTCCGCGACCTCGCCTCCCGATCTTCTTTACGAGCTTCTTTGCGATGGATTGGATCACGTTTTCTCCTCGAACGAAGTCGGTGCTGCTCCTTGTCGCCACGCTCGTCTTGGGCGTTGTGCTCGGTGCGGTGCTCAACGCCTGGCTGGTGGACCAGCGCTTCGAGCGCATGCAGGCGCTGCAGTCTGAGGTGTACGCTCAGCGGATGCTGACGCGGGCCATCGAGCCCAGGTCGGAGGCACAAGCGGAGCAGATTGCGGATGTCCTGGGGACCTGGCTGCCCCGTATCGCGGAGCAGCGCCGCACCCACCGACGGGAAGTGCGGGCGCTCATCGATTCCCTGCGGACCGACCTGCGCCCGCTACTCAGCGAAGCCCAGCAGCGGCGGCTTAGCCGCCGCCTCCAGGCGCGCCGTTCCGCTCAGCGGCCTCCGGCGCGATCCAATCCGCCCCCCCAGCGCGACCCGTGACCGAGCGTTGAACGGTTACCTCCCAAAGGCTAAGGCCCAAGCTGAAACCGTGGGGTGGGAATGCATCCGGTGTGCCGTGCATCTAATCAGTATAAACCCCAGCGCCTCGCGCATCTACGAGCGCCACCATATCCTCTCATCCAACGCGTCCTAACGTCATGAACGGACTTATGAGTTTTCTTGATAACATGTACTTTCTTGGGAAGACGACCCGATCCGCGCTCTTGTCCTGTGCCTCCATGCTGGTAGTCCTCGGGCTGTCGGGTTTGCTGCTTATCGGATGCGATAGCACGGCGGAGCTTACAGCAGCAGATGAGGACGGCCGTGCGGTCGCAGCCGAGCAGCTGTCCGCGTTGATGCAGGCCGCTGAGGCTGCGGCGCTATCCGATGAACAGGCGGCCCAGGTTCGGCGCATCGTGGCCGCTGCGGTGGAGCGCAGGCGGGACCCGGGTGCGCTCTGGAATGCTACGGCGCAGGTAAACGAGGTCCTCTCGCCCGACCAGCGATCGGCGCTGATAGAAGCCGTGCGCCGCGCGTGGGCGGAGCGGCGGGACCGCATGCAGGCGGAGCGTTCGGGTAGCCGTGCACGTGGCTCGCGAGGGGCCCAGCTGCGCCGGTTGCTCCGTGGCCTCGATCTGACGGATGCGCAGAAAGAGGAGCTGGCCGCACTGCGGAAGGCGTTCCGCGAAGACCTGCGTGCGCTCCGCCCCACCCGTGGCGAACGCCCCGACGATGAGACCCGCGAAGCAATGCGCGCTCGTGCCCGTGCGTTTCGTGAGGCAATACAGGCGGTACTGACCGATGAGCAGCGTGCCCAGTTGCAAGCCCGTCGCGCGCAGCGGCAGGAACGCCGGGCCCAGCGCATGGCCCGCCGGGCCGAGGGCTTTGCCGCGATGGTGGAGGCCCTGGACCTCACAGATGCGCAGAAGGTGGCCCTGGTGGAGAGGCGCGCCGAACGGCGAAGGGCACGTCGGGCACGGGCCGCCTGGCGCCACCGCACGGCGGACCGCACGCCACTCCTTACCGAACCGCAGCGTGAGGTGCTACAGCTTCATCGCATCCTTCGCGCCGAGGTGCGCCGCCGTATCCGCAGCGCCGCCCGCAATGAATAGCCCGGGCGCCTGGCGCTGCGGCACAGCGTTTCCACCTTTCGCCAAATGCCTCGTAGGGGAAGGCAGCATCGGGATGCATTCCTGCGCTGTGCCCCTTCTATGGCTGTAGGTTTTACAGGCGTAGGTGCGGCTGCGCGTCGCACCTATCGAAAGCCCTCATGCGTGGAATACGAACCACGATCGCGATTCAAGCGCCCCCAACCGTCGTCTGGGCGCATCTCACCGACTGGCCGCGTTATGCCGTGTGAAATCCGCTCGTGCGGGAAGCAGCGGGCACGGTGGCCACCGGCGCTCGCCTGAAGGTGAAGATCCAGCTGCCCGTCCAGGCGCCGATGACGTTTACACCAACCGTGACGGAAGTCGTATCCGAACGTGCGTTTCGCTGGCGTGGGAAGCTACTCGCTCGCGTTTTGTTCGACGGAGAGCACATCTTCGAGATTGACCCCAACGACGATGGGCGCTGTGACTTCGTGCATCGCGAGCGATTCTCCGGGCTGCTGGTGCCGCCGCTGTGGCGCTTGCTGGAAGCCCCTACCCGGAGCGGCTTCGAAGAGATGAATGCTGCATTAAAGGCGCGCGCCGAGGAGCCGGCGGTGGGCCGTGTGGCGTGATGGAGGCGGCGGCGCATGTCGATCCTGGAGGGGGGCGGGGTTCGGACGGGGCTGCCGGGAGAAGCGCAGCGCCCACCGCGCGCAACCGGCACCATCACCGCACACGCCGCAGCACGCTCACAATTTCGCCGACCACATGGTAGCCGGGATCTTCCGGCGGGAAGGTGTGCTCTGTGTAGTTGCGGTCGGCGGGGCGAAAGTGCACGCGCCCGTTGGCCAGCTCGAAGCGGCGGGCGAGCAGCGTCTCGCCCATGAGCACAGCCACGAGGGTGCCGTTCCGGATGGCCCGTTCAGGCACCTCTTCCACCACGAGCAAGTCGCCTTTGTATAGCCCGGCGGCGTTCATGCCGTCGTCCCCCGCGCGGGCGATGAGGCACGCGTCCGGGTCGCGCACCCCACGCATCAAGTAGGGGTCCACGGACAACAGCCCCTGCGGTTTGTCGCGGAGCGTATCGGGCGCGTCGCTGGTCGTGCGGCTGATGACGGGCAGGTCAGGCACGCCGTCATCGTCCAGCGCAAAGGGGTCGTCCTGTGCCACAAGGGACAGCCCGCGCGCCTCATTGGGGGTCCGCTCGATGTAGCCCTTCGTCTCCAGGGCCCGGACCTGCTTGTGCACACCACTGACGGACCGGATTCCAACCGCGTCGCCAATCTCCTGGAGCGTGGGGGGTTTGCGCTCGGTGCGCATAAAGCGGCGGATGAACTCATAGATCTCGTTCTGGCGCTCGGTAAGCGGGGTAGGCATGGGCAGCACGGGCAAGCACGTAGGATATATGTGTACCTCCAATATACGTGACGCATAGCTAAAGGTGAAATAATTTTCTCACATATAATCGAACATAGAGAAATAATTTTCTCCGTGGGGAATAAGGGGGCGAGCCAGGTATGTGTCATGAGAAATACACACCCTCAAAATCGCCGAACATGGCGTGATTTCCTTGACTTTCCAGCGCTGTACCGTACATTGGGGAGTGGTGGGGAAAAGTGGGGAACTCCCCCAGACCTCCACCTTGCAATACAGCCCCTCGCATCCACGGGCGGGCGTGCTTGCAGCCCTAACTACTGTGCATCCTCATGGCCGGCTTTAAAGGACAGGCTGAATATTCCGTCGATAGCAAGGGTCGCGTAGCGATCCCTGCGAAGATGCGGAATGACCTGAATCCGGCAGCAAAGAGCGCGTTCACCATCACCCGGGGCTTTGAGCAATGCATCTTTCTCTACCCGATGGACCGGTGGGGTGAGATGGAGGATGAGTTTCGGGAGCTGAACATGTTCAACCAGGGCGCCCGCGCCTTCATGCGCACCATCCTGCGATGGGCCGATGAGGTGAGCCTGGACGGGCAGGGACGCATTTCGATACCTAAGCGGCTGGTGCAGTTTGCTGAGCTGGATGGCAAGGCCCTCATCATCGGCTCGCTGGATCACATCGAGATCTGGGATCCGGCCGTGTTCGACAGCTACCTGAACGAGCAGCCGTCCGACTACGAAAGCCTTGCTGAAAGTGTGATGGGGGTGCTCTGATGACGAATACGTCCTCGCCTATCACCGATGGTGGCCCCGAGCCCTCGTACGGCTCATCGTACCACGTGCCCGTTCTCTGCGACGCTGTGGTGGAGCACCTCATCACCAACCCTGCCGGCTGCTACGTGGATGCTACGCTGGGCGGCGGCGGTCATGCGGCGGCGCTGCTCGACGCGCTGGCCCCGTCCGGACGCGTGATTGGCATCGACCAGGATGCCGAGGCGCTGGCGGCTACCCGCGAGCGGCTTTCTGATGCTGTGGCGACCGAGCGCCTGCAGATCGTCCGCGGCAACTTCGAGCGCCTCGCCCACCTGCTCACCGACGTCCTGGCGGAGGAGCCGGTCGATGGCCTCCTCCTGGACCTCGGCGTATCGTCGCATCAGCTGGATGAGGCGGCGCGCGGGTTCAGCTTTCAGCAAGAGGCCCCGCTGGACATGCGCATGGACGACCGGCAGGGGTTGACCGCCCATCAGGTGGTGAACGACTGGTCGGAGGAAGACCTGCGCGAAGCCCTCTGGACGTATGGCGAGGAGCGCGCGGGCGGACGCATCGCCCGCGCCATCGTCGACGCCCGGCCTCTCGACACGACCACGGCGCTGGCCGACGCGGTGCGCCGCGTGGTGCCTACGCGCGAGGAGGTGAAGACGCTGGCACGCGTGTTTCAGGGCATCCGGATTGCCGTGAACCGCGAGCTGTCGGCGCTGGAGGCGGCGCTGCAGCAGGCGGTGGACGTGCTGCGGATCGGCGGGCGCATGGCCGTCATCAGTTACCACTCGCTGGAGGACCGCCGCGTGAAGCGCTTCTTCCGCCACGGCAACCTGGAGGGGGAGCCGCGCCGCGACGTATATGGCAACCCCGTGACACCGTGGGACGAGCGCACGCGCAAGCCCCTCCGCGCCTCCGACGCTGAAATAGAGACCAACCCGCGGGCCCGCAGCGCCCGCCTGCGGATTGCCGAACGCATCGCCGAGCCCGATTTACCGGCCGTCCCGTAGCTTCTCGGGCCCCAGCAGGGAGCTTTAGCGCGCCTGCTGCTCGCCCCCGTGACCCTGTATCCTACGCACTCTTACCCCTTGCTACCTCTGCATGGCCCGTTCGCGAAACGACAAACCGTTCGTGGTACGCCGCCCGGCGCAGCACACCCCTCGCCCCAAGCGCAAGCGCGCGAGCGGCCCGGGGGCGGTGCGGCGCAAGCGGTCGACGAAGGCCCGAAAAAAGGCCAGCACGCGCCCGGCGTCGGTCATCTGGTCGGGCCTGCGCAACGACCCGGCCAAGCTGCCCGACTGGAAGGAGCTCTCGGCCGATAACGCGCGCGACTCCCGGGCCACCCGCGGGCGCGACTTTTTGGAGTCGGTGCCAACGACGCGCTTTCTGTACTGGCTCTTTGCCTTGCTACTGGGCGCTGTGATGTACGTGGGCCATGTGCACGCTACACAGCAGCTGGTGGCTGACCTGGAGCAGGCGCGGCAGCAGAACCTGCAGCTCCACTTGCAACACAGTCGCCTAAAGGGCGACTTCGACCGCATCACCGGTCCGGCCGTCATCCACGAGCGGGCCCAAGCGCTGGGGCTTCGTCGGGGCGCGGGCGCAGCCGGGCCTCCCGTCACCGTGCCCCTGCAGCCGTGACGCCCTCAACGATGCTTCTTTCCACGATTTTATAGCCTGCACACTACACGTGAAGCCTAAAGACCAAATACTGATGCGGATGTACGTGCTGCTCACGCTGCTCGTGCTGGCCCCGGTGGGGGTCGCCGTGCAGGTAGGGGCGCTGTACCTGGGCGACCGGGCCGAGCTGCGCTCCGCGGGCGAGCGGCAAGCCAGCTCGTTCGTTGACTTGCCGGCGCTGCGCGGTGCGGTCACCGACCGGGCCGGACGGGTGCTGGCGGTGAACACCACACGGTACGACCTGGCGCTGGACCCCACCCGGCCGGGCTTCGAGGCGCAGGCGGCGCGGCTCTATGCTAACCTGGCGCAGCTTACGGGGCGCTCTGCGGCCTACTACCGGCGGCGCGTGGCGCAGCGGTCCAGCCGGCAGTACGTGCGGCTGGCGCGTGGCCTGCCCGAGGACCAGCGCGCGGCAGTTGAAGGGTGGGACATCCCCGGGCTCATTCTGGAGCCGACCTTCTCGCGGCGTTTCAACTATGGCACTACGGCAGCCCACGTACTGGGCCACGTAAGCGCTGACGGTACCGGGCTGGCCGGGCTGGAGGCGCGGTACAACGACGCGCTGCGCGGAGAGCCGGGCCGCCGGGCCGTCAAGCGCGATCGCCGCAACCACGTGCGAGCGGTGGTGGGCGGGACCGTCGTGGAGCCGAAGCACGGCGAGTCGCTGGTGCTGACGATCGACCTCGTGCGGCAAACCATCATGGAAGAAGAGCTGCAGCAGGGGATGGAGGAGACGGGCGCCCGCTGGGGCACCGCCATCGCGATGGATCCGCGCACGGGAGCCATCCTCGGGATGGCCAACCAGCCGACCTACGATCCGAACCGCGCCTCCGCCTTTGGCCCCCGCGCCCGCCGCAACTACGCCCTCACCGACCGCATGGAGCCCGGCTCCACCTTTAAGGTCGTCGGGGCAGCGGCCGCCATCGAACAGGGCCTCATCAGCATGCAGGACTCGGTGGAAACCGGCGATGGCTGGGCGGTCTTCCACGGGCGCACCATGCGCGACATCCGCGCCTACGGTACCATCGCCTTCGAAGACGTCCTCGCCAAATCGAGCAACGTAGGCATGGCCCGCGTCGTGCGCCAGATGGACCGTGGCGTCTTCTACCAGTACGCCCGCAACCTGGGCTTCGGGCAACCTACCTGGATTGACCTGCCCGGCGAGGTGGGCGGCACCCTGCGGCGCCCGTCGCAGTGGAGCGGTACGTCGCTGACCTCGCTTGCCATCGGCTACGAGGTAGATGCTACGCCGCTGCAGGTGCTGTCGGCCTACAGCGCGCTGGCCAATGACGGCACGCTGATGCAGCCCTACGTGCTGGCCGAGCGGCGCAGCGTCACCGGCGCATCGCTGTGGAAGGCCGAGCCGACCGTCATACGCCAGGCCCTACAGCCCGAGACGGTCGACGCCCTCCGCCCGGCCCTCATCAAAGCGGTAGAGGAAGGCACGGCCACCCGCGCGCAAGTTGATGGCCTCCCCATTGCGGGCAAGACGGGCACCGCGCGGAAAGCCGGTGCCGGCGGCTACACCGGCGGCTACCGGTCCTCGTTTGTGGGCTTCTTCCCGGCGGATGACCCCGTGGTGGCCATGATTGTGGTGCTGGATGAGCCGCAGAGCCATTCCTACGGCGGCGTGGTGGCCGCGCCCATTTTTCAGCGGATTGCCGAGCGCTGGGCCGGCACCTTCCCCGAGCAGGTTGATCAGCGCCGCGCTGCACGCGCCGCTGCTAACACTCCCTCTGATGCTGACGACGCAGCCCCCACCACAGCAGCCGGCGCCGTCCGTACCGCGGCCCTGAGCCCTGCTGCGGCAGACGCCGGCCCTGCCGCGGATCTCGACGCGCTGGCCCGGCAGGATTCTCTCACTGCCATGCCCGACCTTCGCGGCCACAGCACCCGGGCGGCGCTGCATCTGCTCTTGCAGCACGGCATCGATGCCCGGGTCGACGGCCACGGCCGCGTCGAGGCGCAGCAGCCGGCGCCCGACGCCGCCCTGCCTCAGACGGCGACCCTCACCGGGGCTCGCACCAGTTATCCCTGATTCCCCCTCACTCCTGTTCCCCATCACAACCTGCCTGTATGCTTCATGCTGCAACCCTGCTGAGCCGCCTCACGGCGGCTGGATTGGTTACCTCGGCGCACCGCGTCGACGCTGTAGATGCTATCGATCACCTGGCGCATGACAGCCGGCTGATCGCGGCCGACGGCTGCTTCTTTGCCCTCCGGGGCACGCAGACCGATGGCCACTCGTTCATTGACAAGGCTGTTAGCAACGGAGCCATCGCTGTAGTTTGCGAGACGCTGCCCGAAGAGATGCTGGCCCGCCACAGCGGCGTGGCCTTCATCCGGGTGACGGATGCGCGCGCGGCGATGGCCGAGGCCGCGGCTGCCTTTTATGGCGACCCGGCCGACCGGCTGCGCATGATGGGCGTGACGGGCACGAACGGCAAGACCACCGTCGCCTACCTGATGCATCACCTGCTTGAAGCGCTCGGCGAACGGGCGGGGCTTGTGGGCACGGTAGCGTACCGCTTTGGCGGCCTGCCCGTGCCCGCCACCCGCACCACGCCCGACGCACTGGAGCTGCACTGGATGCTCCGCGAGATGGTGGATGCCGGCTGCACGGCCTGCGTGATGGAGGCCTCCTCGCACGCGCTGGATCAACGGCGCACGTGGGGGCTGCCCTTCAGCGCAGCGCTGTTTACGAACCTTACGCAGGACCACCTCGACTATCACGGGTCGATGGCGGCCTACCGCGAGGCCAAGCGGCGGCTCTTCACGGAGCTGCCCTCCAACGCCGTCGCCGTCTACAACAGCGACGACGATGCGGGCGACGCCATGGTGGACGGCACGCCGGCCCGCACCCGCTCCTTTGGCACGGGCGCGGACGCTGATGTACAGTTTGAGGTGCGGGCCAACGCACAGACCGGCCTGCGCCTCCGCCTGCGTGCCGAGGGCGCCACCTATGAGCGCAGCTTTCGCCTGGCCGGACGCTTCAACGCGTACAACCTCGCCGGCGCTTACGCCGCCGCCACCGCGCTGGGCTATGCGCCCGACGCCGTGCTGGATGCCCTGGCGCAGGCGCCGCCGGTGCCCGGGCGGTTCGAGCGGCTGCAGTTTGCCGATGGCACGACCGCCATCGTGGACTACGCGCACACGCCCGACGCCCTGAAGAAGGTGCTCGTCACCGCCCGCGATATCCTGCCGGACGGCGCGGCCCTCTGGTGCATCTTCGGATGCGGGGGCGACCGCGACCGCGGCAAGCGCCCACAGATGGGAGCAGT
>CAYFRR010000099.1:5476-9960 GCA_964345505.1 uncultured Rhodothermales bacterium | reverse complement strand
GGGCGCCACAGCGCCTGCCGCCAGTTCGGCGTCAGCCCGCAGCGTCTTGGTTGGGACCATCACGGAGTCGTAGTGCGCCACGTACAACAAGGCGCGCCCTTTGGCTGCCCACGGGCCTTCCCCTGCGCGCGACTCCACGGTGACCTGCACGCGGCCCCGGGGCACGGTCGTCGATGATGAAAACCGCACCTGCACGGCTCGGTCCGGCGGAATATCAGATAGGTGCTGCAGGCGGGTGACCTCTACGGCGAGGCGCTGGGCCATTGCGGGAAATCGGGCCGTTAAGGCCTCCGTCGCTGCAGCTTCCACACGCGCGCTAAGGTCGGGCGGCGGGGTACCGATAACCGACGCCGCAGGGCTGCCTGCCGCCGGAAGGGCGGACAGCAGCAGCGCAAGAAGCAGGATGGAGGCGCAGCGAGCCATGTAGGGCACCGATGAGGATGCAGAAGGGCTGAGAAGAGCTGAAAAGAGGGCGTTAGCGCTTCAGGTTATTGGTGACCTGCAGCATCTCTTCGCTGGTGCTCACCATCTTGGAGTTGATTTCGTAGGCGCGCTGGGCGGAGATCAGGTTGACCATCTCCTGCACCACGTCCACGTTCGAGGATTCCAGGAAGCCCTGCCGGATGCGGCCAAAGCCCTGCTCGCCGCCTACGCCAATCTCGGGCTCGCCACTGGCTACCGTCTGCTCGTACAGGTTGCCGCCCATAGAGCGAAGTCCGCCGGGGTTGAAGAAGCGCGCCATCTCAATCTGCCCGAGGTCCACGGGCGCGACTTCCCCCTGGAGCCGGGCGGAGATCATACCCTGCTCGTTCACATAAATCTCGACGGTTTCCGGGGGGATGGCGATGTCGGGCTCCAGTTCGGCGCCGTTCTGGGTGACGACCATCCCATCCGAGTTGATGGTGAAGGTCCCGTCGCGGGTGAAGGCCAGGTCGCCATCGGCCGTGCGTACCTGGAAGAAGCCATCGCCGTTGATGGCCATATCCAGTGAGTTGCCCGTCTCCACGAAGCCGCCCTGCT
Source organism: uncultured Rhodothermales bacterium (assembly GCA_964345505.1). GTDB lineage: Bacteria > Bacteroidota > Rhodothermia > Rhodothermales > Salinibacteraceae > Tc-Br11-B2g6-7. The sequence continues at coordinate 8,940 of CAYFRR010000099.1, read as the reverse complement.
GATGATTGCGGACGGTGGAGATAGCGGCTGCGCCGTGGCCCATCTGCAGGCTGGCCGGTGCGGTGTTGCGCCCCTCGCCGTCGGTGCCAGAGGTCTGGATGGTCTGATACAACAGATCGTGAAACACCATGGTCGACCGCTTGAAGGAGGTCGTGTTGGCGTTGGCCAGGTTGTTGGCGATGTTATCGACGCCCGTTTGCTGGGCGCTCATGCCAAGGGAGGCGGTGCGAAGCGAGCGAAGCATACGATGAAATCCTGTAGAGTGGCTAAAAAAGACGGTGCGCGAGCGGCGGGGGAGAAGCCGCCCGGTGCGGATGAGGGGGCGTCGGTAGATTAGAAGCGCCCGGCGTCGCGGACGAGTTGGCCGAGGATCTGATCGGTGGTCTGCATGGCCTTTTGCTGCGACTCGAACAGGCGGAAGTGAGCGATCATCTCGGTCATTTCGTGCAGGGCACTCACGTTGCTGCCCTCCACAAAGCCCTGCTGCACCGACGGAAATGCGGCCGGCTCGGTGGGCTGGTCGGTAGCAAACGTGGCGCCCTCGCGGCGCTCCAGATCCATGGGGTCCGCAAACGTCACCACGCGCAGCTGGCCGACGGGGTCATCGCCAGCGAAGATGCGCCCCTCTTCCGTGATATCGATCTGGCCGGCTTCCTGCGGAACCATCAGCGGTCCGTCGTTTCCTTGAACGAGGGCACCGCTGGCGGTGCGCAGCTGTCCGTCCTGGTCGGTCACGAACCGGCCATCGCGAGTGTATCGCTGTTCTCCCGTCGCCTCGTCCTCCACGACAAAGAAGCCGTCCCCGTTGAGTGCCACGTCCAGCGGGTTGCCGGTCTTGTCGAGGGTGCCGTGGGAAAGGTCGGCCCACTGCGTCGGCACGCGCTCCGAGCGGGGCGCCCCTTCGATGTCGAGGCGCTCGTCCAGCGCCTCCACGAACACGCGGTCGCGTTTGAAGCCGGCGGTGTCGGCGTTGGCGAGGTTGTTTGCCGTCCGCTCCTGGTTGCGGACCATCTGGTCCATGGAGGCGAACGTGTTCTGCAGGCGAAGGAGCATAGCACAGGAGGGTCAGGTTCACCTGTGCGTAGGTACAAAGCATCTGCCAGAGCGTGCGAAGGCCCGTTCGGAGTCGATTCTGCAGGCTATGCGGCCGTTCTGCAGATAACGAGCGATGTGGCCGTCCGGCGGGGGCAACATTTTCCGTGGGGGCCTTCGGCAGCTTTTACCGGAGATGACCCTGGTCCTTGTATCTCCCTCTATCCATGGCGGCTGGACTACGCAGCGGCCGCTGTCGAGACGTGCTGCAGGCCGTCGCGCAGCCAGTCGTGGAGCGCTACGATGTTGAGATGATGGCCGTCTGCGCTCATGTGCGCTTCTGCCCAAGAGCTGAACGAAAGGGTGGGTTCTGCGGATGTCGTCGGCGCGTCAGCGTCGGCCACGGTTGCGACCACGGTGGCTGCGCCATCGCCAGAGGAGAGGGCGGGAAGGTCGGGGCCGGTAGGGGTGTAGCCGTGGAAGCGAAGGGCCAGCCGGATGATCTCGCATGTGGCAGGGTCCGTCAGGTGAACGGCTACGGCACCGGTGCCGGTGGGGCTGGGATGTTCGCTGGTGCTCGTTGAGCGAAACACCTCTTCGGTGTCCTGCACTTTTTGCGGGAGGGCTTGCAGCAGAGTTTCCTGTGTGTTGACATCCATGCTGCGAACGAGTTGTCGGGCCGGCGGGCATAGCTCCACGTAGCGATTGCCGCTGCCGCCAATGCGGGCTATTTTCACGAGGTCGTTGGCGTAGCCTACCACGCCAGCGAGGGTCCCGGGCGCCTGGCGGTTCGGGTCATGATGGGCCGCCACCGCCTCCGTAGTCTCGTCAGGAAGGTTCCAGTGGATGCACAGCGCTTCCCCCACGGCGGCGTGATGGATGCCGAGGTGCTCCTTCTCATACGCATGGAGCGGCTCGCCCTGGGCCTGTTGCAGTACATCAGCGTACATTTCGCCGTGGTGCATCAGCAGGACGAGCTTGCCGATATCGTGCACAAGCCCGGCCACGAAGGCCTCCCCCGGGTCGCAGGTGCGCTGGGCGTGGGCCAGCGCGCGCGCTGCTGTGCCTGTGGCAATGCTGTGCCGCCAGAAGGCTTCCGCGTGGTGCGCCCAGGCGCCGTTGAGGCTGCTCTCAAGGTTCATCACCGAGATGCTCAGCGCCAGGTTGACGATGGCCTCTCGCCCCAGCAACACGGTGGCCTGCCGCACGGTCTGGATCTGCCGCGAGGCGCCGTAAAAGGCCGAGTTGGCAGCGCGGAGGGTGCGGACCGTCAGGGTCTGATCTGACTCAATAACCTTTACGATCCGCTTAAAGTCGACTTCTGGCTCTCGCACCAGGGTCAGGAGTTGCTGCACGGCCGCGGGCAGCGGGGGAAGGGAACGGATGGCTTCACGGATGTAATCAGGGACGATAGCGCGCATGGCAATCAGAGCGGGGAAAAGGAACGAAACGTCACCGCGCAGCGGCAGCGCGGCGAACTTACGTTCGGTATCGGCAGTGACAGGTTGGAAGTTAAGCTGCGAATCGCCATGCCGTCCACCTGCGCGCGTGTCGAATGGCTCCTGATGCCGTATTGAATCCCCACGGAAAAAGGCGTACGTTGTACGTTCATCCGTGGATCTGCCCCTGCAGCATGTGCTGGGGCTTGGCCCTCCTCCTTCCAGCCTCTACTGAGTCTATGAACCGACGTCGACGCAAAGAACTCTACATTGCTATTGCCATCCTCATCGGAATTTTTGTTGCCGGGTGGTTCATTGCGCAGTTCACCACGTAGCTCCTGCTGCGTGAAATTGCGGGAGAGGGTGAGGCGCCGAGGCAAGGTTCGTCCAAACCGTCGATACGTGGTTGCACCTATCCTGTACATCTACCCCACGCATCTACGCTACGGATCTGCCTGAGGCTTCGCACCGCACGAGTATTGTGCCATGGAAGAAAGTGGTCGCGCGAGGAGGTCGGGCTACGCTGGCCTCCTCAATAACCTCTCAACAATCCCTCAACAAACAGAGCCTTAGCCCGCGGATTTTGGCTGAGGATCGTCTGGGCACATGCGCCGGAGGCGTTCCCAGCTATAAATGCCCGTATCGTGCCCGTCGTCCCAGATGAGGCGAAGCCCGATGCTACCCGCCCGTTCGGCCTGCACGTCCGTCCACGTACGATCAGCCGGTTCATCGAACAAGGCGGGATCGGGAAGTTGTTGGTTGCCATGCCCCTGACAGTTAGCGCACGGGCAGGCCTTCCGCAGGCCATCCAGCGGAAAGATGGTCTCGTGGCCATCAGCCCAGCGGATATGAAACTGCTGTGCTTCGGTGTCGATGGTCACGCGGGTGGGGAGCGTTTGGCGAGGCGTAAGCATGCGTGGGGGTAGGAAAACAGAGAGAGCAGAAAAAGCGGTCACAACAAAAAACCGGCGCAGACCCTGAGGTCTCCGCCGG
>CAYFRR010000099.1:0-5376 GCA_964345505.1 uncultured Rhodothermales bacterium | reverse complement strand
AGCAGAAAAAGCGGTCACAACAAAAAACCGGCGCAGACCCTGAGGTCTCCGCCGGCTTGTGTGGATCATACGTGAGCGCTTCGAGCCTGAAAGGACGTAGCCTACAACTCGGGCTCGTCTTGGAACGGATAGATCTCCTTAAGCAGCGCCTGCAACTTGGTGCGGCCACGATTGATGCGGCTCTTTACGGTACCCATGGGTAGCCCCGTGATCTCCGCGATTTCATCGTAGGCCAACTGCTGGATGTCACGCAGCACCACAACCTCGCGGAAATCCGGCGGAATCTCGTTCAGCGCTTCCTGGATGTACCGGTCTTGCAGTGTGCTCTCCGTGTGCCGATCCGGCGAGAAGGACTCGTCCGGAATGGCCATCTCGTACTCCTCATTGTCGCGGTTTACCGACTGAATGGAGTACATCCGGCGCCGCTTGCGCTTGCGGTACTCTGAGCGGGCCAGGTTACCGGCAATGGTGTAGAGCCACGTCGAGAACTTGGCAATCCGCTGGTAGGAGTGCCGGTTGCGGTAGACACGGAGGAACGTTTCCTGGAGAAGGTCCTCGCACCGCTTGGTATCTCCCAGAAAGCCATACAGATAGTGCATGAGCCGTTCCGAGTACCGGTCCACCAAGATGTTGAAGGCCTCAACCGTGCCGGCTTGAAACTGCTCCATCAGATCTTCGTCGCTCATCTGCTGGAGCGCATCGTACCGGCTGGAAGCCGACCGTTGTCGCTTTTCGGTCTTGCGAATAACTTTGGTATTTGACACGATGCACCTGCGTTCTATGCGAAAATTGCACGCGCGTGCTGGAGCGTTTGGCGTGAGTCGGGTGACTGCGCCCGGCGCTTCGTAAGAAGCACGCGTAGTGGAAAGTAAAGCGCGGCAGAGCCGCTATGTGATGTATTTTGCAGTGCGGCTATTGTCCTCGTGGTGGTGGGGAGCCCACAGCACGTGTTGCCTCTGTGTCTACACTGCGTGACTGTAACGCTTGACTACCTTACTATAGTATTGTACGTGGTGAAGAGTTACTGTGAGGAACTTGCTATGAAGAAAAACTTCACATTACGAATCTCTTCGCTCTCCTGCCGGTATCTCAGCGAATAGATGGAGCAAAGCCCATGCCGGCGGGCGTTCCCCGGCTGGTTTCCCGGTGGCCCGCCGCATTGTCAGGGCCCTCTGAGCCGTATTCTCCAGAGAAAGGGGCGCCCTCAGGTAGGTGGCGTCTCTGGTCTGAAATCCCTACGTTGCTCGTCCCGTATCCTGCTGATTCTCTGTAGAGTCTCATGTCTGCCCGTTACACCGCCCTCCTCGCCTGTTTCGCACTATTAATCGGTTTGCTGGCAGGCACCGCAGCGCCTGCCGCTGGACAAGACGTCGATTCGGCGGCGCCCTCTGCGGCGGCGGATGGCCCCAACGTGCGCCTGGCGATCCATGGAGGGGCGGGGACCATCCTTCCCGAAAACATGACAGATGCGCAGGAAGCCGCGTACCGGTCCGCGCTTGAAGAGGCGTTGCGTGCGGGCTACGACGTCTTGCGCAACGGGGGCAGCGCCACGGATGCCGTGATTGCCGCTATCGTGCCCATGGAGGATTCCCCGCTCTTTAACGCCGGGCATGGGTCCGTCTTTACGGCGGATGGGACGGTAGAGATGGATGCTTCCATCATGGAAGGCGCAATGCGCAATGCCGGCGCGGTAGCGGGCGTCATGCGCACGAAAAACCCCATCCGGCTGGCGCGCCTCGTAATGGACGAGTCGCCCCACGTGATGCTGGCCCGGCAAGGGGCTGAGGCTTTCGCTGAAGCCTACGACATTGAGTTTCGCGACAACACCTACTTCCACACCGAGCGCCGCCTGGAGGCCCTCCGCAATGCACAGAGCGACGCAAGCACGACTGACGCCGAGGCGTCTCCGGCTTATCTCGGCACGGTGGGGGCGGTGGCGTTGGACGCTAATGGCACCCTTGCGGCGGCTACCTCTACGGGGGGCATGACCAACAAAAAGTTTGGCCGCATCGGCGACTCGCCCATCATCGGGGCTGGGACCTACGCTGATAACCGCTCGTGTGCGGTCTCCTCCACCGGCCATGGCGAGTTCTTCATCCGCGCAGCCATCGCCTACGATGTCTGTGCGATGGTGCGCTACACGGGCCTCTCCCTGGCCGAGGCGGCCAACGCGGTCATCCACGGCACGCTCACGGAGATGGGTGCGACCGGGGGGCTCATCGCTATGGACCCGCAGGGCCACGTGGCCATGCCCTTCAATACGCCGGGAATGTACCGGGGAGTCATCAATGCAGACGGGTCGGTGCAGATCGATATCTTCCGCGACTGAGAAGCCTTCTGCGATTGCGCGTTGATTGCGCGTTCTGGCCGAGCGCATGCGTGGGTGTGAGGAGGGTCCACGATGTAGCGGTTCCGTCATGCAGAAGTATGCACCGGCGTCCACTACACCGTACACACGTGGGGCTTGTGCGGGCTACGTTTCGGCTTCAAGTGGCGATAGGCGCACCACGGGGGTTGCGGCCCTTTGTTTGAGAGGGCCTGGGGTACCGGTGCTACCGTAGCATCGGTCGGCCCTGCTCACCTGACCCGCTGCTGCCCATGTCAACCGCTCTGCGCCTTTCCCCGCTGTTTGCCCTGCTCATGCTCCTCACCGCTTGCGTCGGCGTCGAAGGCCCGCCGGGGCGGGATGGGCGCGACGGGGTGGACGGGACGTTTGCGATCAGCATTCCCTTTATCTTCGACCTCGACATCGACACCCGCTCCGGGGCGGTGGCGTCTGCCGCGTTCGATATGCCTGAGATCACCCCCTCGGTGACCGACAACGGCGCCGTGATCGTGTACTTCTTCGATCAGGGCACGTGGACGGCGCTGCCGTTCACCATCGGATTGGAGTCGCCCGACGAGCCGGTGGTGGACTACACGGTCACGCTTGGCTATGCCTTCGATGACGCGCTCCTGGAGGTCTTCCTTGAAGCCTCCACAGATGATGACATCGTATGGGAAGAGATCGACGCCTTCTTCGGCGGGGGCGTGGACATGCGCGCGGTCATCCTGGACGGCGTAGTCGCCGGGCAGACGACCGTTGACCTCACCGACTATGACGCTGTTGTAAACCACTTCAACCTGGACTCGTGACGCCTTTCCGTGCTTTTATTTGTGCCGCTGTGCCGCAGTTTGCCTGCGGTGCCTGCAGACCGGTGGGCCTGTGGCTGACCGGCCTGCTGCTGGGGGTCCTCCTGGCCCTGCTGCCGGGGTGTGACCGTGCGGAGGATCCCACCGCCGATGGCTACACCCATCTGGAGGCGCCGAGTCCACACGGCACGGGCAAGGTGTATATGGGGCGCGAAATCGCCCGGATGATGGACACCGCCGCCGCCGCACGCTTGGACCGCCCGGCGCGGGAGGTGCAGGAGATGCCGCGCCTGGTGCTGGAAGCGCTGCCTCTCACGCCCTTTAGTGTGGTGGCGGACATCGGCGCCGGTACGGGCTATTTCACGCTGCGCATCGCCGAGCGGGTGCCGGAGGGGCAGGTCTTCGCCGTTGACGTCCAGGAGCCTCTGCTGGAGCAGCTACAGGCGCGGGCACACGCTGCCGGCCTCACGCAGGTGACGCCCGTTCGAGGTGCCGCAGACGATCCGCGCTTGCCCGCCGACAGCATCGACGTAGCCCTTATCGTGGATGCGTACAATGAGTTCTCCCACCCGCGCGAGATGATGAAAGCGATACGGCAGGCGCTCCGCCCCGGCGGGCAGCTGGTGGTCGTGGAGTTTCGGGGTGAAGACGAGACCGTGCCGCTGCCTGACCTCCACCGGATGACCGAAGCCCAGCTGCGCCGCGAAATCGAGGCCGCCGGACTGCGCTGGCGCGAGACCCGCGATATCCTTCCCCAGCAGCACTACCTCGTGTTTGAGGTTCCTCCAGAGGAGGGCTCCACCACCAATTGATCCTCATGCCAAGCGCCCGGTATACCGAAGGCCGACGATCGACTCCTGCTTTTATCTTTCCTACGGCTGACTTTATCGTGGAACCCGTCGAATACCCCATCAACGGCATCCTGGACCTGCACCACTTTCGGCCCCAGGAGGTCGCGGACCTGGTGGAGGAATACCTGCGGGCGTGCCGCGAAGAAGGGATTGACCGGGTGCGCATCATCCACGGCAAGGGAAAAGGCGTGCTGCGGCGGACCGTGCACAGCGTGCTGGATCGCACCGCGTACGTACAGAACTACCATCTCGACAGTGGCAGCAGCGGAAGCTGGGGCGTGACGATCGCGCACCTTGACCTCTCGCCCTCAACCTAACGCCATACAGCTATGATGCAGCGTACGATATGGACGGATCTGCCATCGCCTCGGGCGCGCCTCCGTGCGCTCAAGCGCCGACGCCATGAGCTCATCACCCGGGCGACCACCCGGCAGGAGCGGCAGCGCCTCCTCCCAGAACTGCGCAAGATTAACCGTGAAGTCCACCGGCTGGAGCGGCGGTGAACTGTGCCCAGAGCGGAGGCAACGGCACGATCGCCGTGCCTGGTGCGCAAGGATAGGGCAAAAAAAGCGCTGCCTCTCCCGATGGAGAAGCAGCGCTCATCATATCGGATGAATTCCTGTGCGGGGTGCTTAGGCCTCCGACTGGATGCGCTCCAGCGTGTCGAGATTGTCGCGCACGTGCTGAGCGGAGGTGGTCATGAGCGCCTGCTCCTCTTCGTCCAGCTCCACCTCAATGACTTCCTCCACGCCGTTGCGGCCGAGGCGAACGGGCACGCCGATGAACATGTCGTTCAGGTCGTATTCGCCGTCCACATAAGCGGCACAGGGCAGCACGCGGCCCGAGTCTTTGATGATGGCCTCCGTCATTTCGGCCGCTGCCGCGCCCGGCGCGTACCAGGCGGAGGTGCCCATGAGGCCGACGATCTCGCCACCGCCGCCCTTCGTGCGCTCCACAATGGCGTCGATGGTGTCTGCGTCCATAAGCTGGGGCAGGGGGATGCCGCCGATGGTGGTGTAGCGGGGGAGTGGCACCATGGTGTCGCCGTGGCCACCCATCAGGAGGGCCTGGATGTCGCGTACGGAAACGTTCAACTCCTCGGCGATGAAGCTGCGGTATCGGGCGGTATCCAGCACCCCAGCCATGCCCATCACGCGGTGGTGCGGGAAGCTGCTGGTGGTGTAGGCGACGTGCGTCATCACATCCAGCGGGTTGGACACCACGATGATGATCGCATCCGGGCTGTGCGCCACGAACTGCTCGGTGACGCTGCCCACGATGCCGGCGTTCTTGGCCAGCAGGTCGTCGCGGCTCATGCCGGGCTTGCGCGGTAGGCCTGCCGTGATCACACAGATGTCGGAGCCGGCCGTATCCTCATAATTGTTGGTGCCCG
>CAYFRR010000098.1:8649-10051 GCA_964345505.1 uncultured Rhodothermales bacterium | reverse complement strand
TGTTTGCGCTGCTGCGGTACGTCGCGTTCTTGCTTGCTGTGATAGGGCTGTTCGGTGTCCTCTTTCAGGTCATCATGGTCCAGGTGGAAGGGCAAGAGCACTCCTGGCTCTCCGGATTTTACTGGACGCTCGTAACGATGAGCACCCTCGGCTTTGGCGACATCGTGTTCCACACCGATATTGGCCGGGCCTTCAGCATGACGGTGGTTGTCTCGGGGATCATCTTGCTACTCGTGGTGCTGCCGTACGCGTTCATCCGGTACTTTTACGCGCCCTGGCTGGAAGCCCAGATCCATGCGCGTGCGCCGCGAGAAGCGCCGAGCGACATGCGTAACCACGTCATCATCTGTACCTACGACTCCATCGCCCCCGGGCTGATTGAGCGGCTGGAGGAAGATGAGATTCCCTACGTGGTGCTGGAGGAAGACGCGGAGCGGGCCTCGCGCCTCTACCTGGAGGGGATCTCCATGGTGGCCGGGGCTACGGATGACCGGGCTACCTTCGAGGCCGCCCGGGCCACCCGGGCGCGGATGGTGGTCGTCAACGACTCGGATACGGAGAACACCAATATCATCCTGACCCTGCGCGAGGTGGCGCCTTCGGTACAGGTGGTAGCCCTCGCCGAGCGACAGGCCTCCGTCGACATCCTGGAGCTTAGCGGCGCCGACAACGTCGTGGCCCTGAAGAAACGGCTGGGGCAGCAGCTGGCCAATCGGATGAACGCGATGCATGCGTTTGCGCACCCCGTCGGCCACTTTAAGGACTTGCTGATTGCGGAGGTGCCCGCGCACAACACCCCGCTGGCAGGCCATACCATTCGCGAGACGCGGTTGCGCGAGAATACCGGGGTGAGCATCATCGGCGTGTGGGAGCGCGGCCGGCTCATGGCGGCACGCCCCGATCAGGCCCTCTCCAACGCCAGCGTGCCGGTCGTCATGGGCACAGAGGAACAGCTGGAAACCCTCAACGAGCTGTTGCTCATCTACGACGTCAACCCCAACCCGGTGCTCGTCATTGGCGGCGGCGAAGTCGGGCTGGCGGCCGCGCGGGTCCTTGAGTCAAAGGACATTGCCGTACACATCGTGGAGAAGGATAGAAACCTCGAACAGCGCCTGCGCAACGCCTGCACGAAGGTCTTCATGGGCGATGCCGCAGAGTACGAGATTCTGCACGACGCGGGCATCGAGCAGGCGCCCTCCGTCTTGCTCTCGACGCACGACGACGCGACCAACATTTACCTCGCCTCTTATTGCCGCAACCTGAACGAAGACCTGCGCATCATCAGCCGGATCACCTCGCAGCGCAACATCGAGGCTATTCATCGCGCGGGCGCTGATTTCGTGCTGAGTTACAACTCCTTGGGCGTGGAGGCGGTGTACGCGATCTTGAAGGAGCGTGACGT
>CAYFRR010000098.1:0-8549 GCA_964345505.1 uncultured Rhodothermales bacterium | reverse complement strand
GTTACAACTCCTTGGGCGTGGAGGCGGTGTACGCGATCTTGAAGGAGCGTGACGTAATTATTCTGGGCGAAGGGGTGGACTTCTTCTCGGTCGCGCTCCCTTCGGAACTGCACGGCCGCACCCTCCAAGATTCAGCCATCGGCGCCAAGACGGGCCTGACGGTCATTGCCATTGAGTACGAGGGCGAGACGATTACCACCCTCGGCCCCGATACGGAGCTACGGGAGGGGATGGAGCTCCTCATGCTGGGCGATCATGAGCAGCGACACACGTTTATGGAGCTGTACAGCGCGCACGAGACCTGATGCCCTATCGTACCAGTAGCGGTGCCTCTGCATCTACAACGCGGTTGACCTGAGCCTTCCCGTACCCATGAAGCTCTCTTCTTTTGCCAGCATGGATAGCTGGAAGCGCCGCATCGTGGCTACCGCTGTGGTTGTTGTGGCGACTCTGGTGCTGTACAGCCTGCTATACCAGTGGGGCATGCGCGTGTACGAGGGCCAGACGGTGTCCATCATTCAGGCCCTACAGGTGGTCGTAGAATCCATTACCACGGCAGGGTTTGGAGGGTATGCCCCGTGGTCCAGCACGGCGATGAACGGGCTGGTGCTCCTGATGAATTTGACGGGCGTGCTGTTTGTCTTCCTCGCCATCCCGCTCTTCGGCATTCCCCTCCTTCGCGAGGCCCTCAAGCACCGTCTGCCAACAGCCGCAGAGGCGAGCGATCATATCATCATTTCGCCCTACACGCGTCGTACGAGCGCTCTTATCGAGGAGATTCGCGCACGCGGGCATGACTATCTCATTCTTGAGTTCGACGAGGACCGAGCGGAGACCCTGTACGCTGAGCAGCACCCCGTGATCTACGGCAACCCCGAGTCTGTCCGCACGCTGCAGCGCTGCAGCCTTTCCGACGCCGCAGCGGTGGTCATTGACGTGCAGGACCATGTGACGACCAGCGTCGTGCTCTCTATCCGCGAGCTCAGCGACACGGTGCAGGTGGTGTCCGTAAATAAGGATCCCGCCCTCGCGCGGTACCACCGACTGGCAGGCGCCGACCAGATTCTATTTCCCCGGCAACTGATCGGCGATAATCTGGCCCATGAGCTGCCTTTTATGTTTTCCGTGGTGGGGGACCGGGGCATCAAAATCAGCGATAAGTTGGAGATTGCGGAACTTCAGGTGGCGCCTGAAGGGCCCCTCTGCCACCGGACCGTAGCGGAGCTCGGGTTGCGCGAGCGCTACGGGGTGCAGATCATCGGCGCCTGGTTTGAGGGCGCCTTCGTGAGTCCCATATCACCGCAAGAGCAGGTAGACAGCGACGCACGCCTTTTAATATCCGGCGCCCCATCAGACGTGCGAAGGTTTCAGCAAGTAACGCACGTCACGGTCAAGCCTCTGGGGGAGCGCCATGTCATCATTGCCGGGTGTGGGCGCGCAGGCCGGGCAGCGGCGCAAGTGCTCGCTACGGCCGATGTGCGCGTGACGACCATCGATATTAAGGACAAGCGGGAGGTGGACATCGTGGGGGACGCCCGTGACCCTGAGGTGTATCAACAGGCGAATATAGCCGATGCGTCGGCCCTCATCATCGACCTTGACGATGACAGCAACATCCTCTTCGCCACTCTCGTGGTGCGTTCTTCCAACCCTGACCTCTTCATTGCCACACGTGCCAATCAGGAAGCAAACGTGCGCAAGATATACCGAGCGGGGGCTGACTACGTCCAGTCGCTTGCTGCGGTGAGTGGCCGCATGTTAGCCTCCACCCTCCTCAAGCGTCAGGAGGTGCTGGCCGTCAGTAGGAAGATTGTGCTGGTGCAGCTGGAGGTTGGGCGGCTGTCCGGGCAGACGTTGGCAGAAGCAGACGTCAGGGCCGAGACCGGGTGTACGGTACTGGCCGCTATTCGCGACGACACGGTGACCACCTCGCTGGAGCCCCAGCAGTTCGTCTTTCGGGACGACGATGAGATCATCATCGCCGGGACCGATGAAAACGTCCGTCAGTTTGAAGAACAGTTTTTGCTCTGATCGTGCGCCGCGCATGGGGCGGCGCAGCAGATTCAAGCTACCCTTCCAGCTGCGTCTCCGGCGAGGTGGTCATGCCCAGGCCCTCCTTGACGCGTTTGAAGCCCTCGCCCGCCCGGGTAGTCCACGAGTCGGGTACGTAGCGCCGCACCATGAGAACGGAGCAGTCGGCGCGGTCAGCCACGATGTCGGGGATAGAGCCAAAGAGCACGCTCCGCAGCCCCCACTCGCGGGAGGCCCCGATGAGCACGAGGTCGTAGTCCCCCTCGCTGAGCTGGTTGCTCACCCCGCGGGTCACATCATCGCTGGTACGGATGACGTAATCGACGGTGGTGTCTTCCCCTACAATGGGCGCGACCGTCTTACGGAGCGTCTCCCGCTCATCCTCGGCGTCAACCCCCTCGCGAACGATCCGGAGCACGTCGATGCGGGCCCCCGTAGCACGTGCCGCACGGACGGCAATCTCCAGGCCGAGCTGTGCATGCCATCCCCCGCCCCAGGGGAGTAAGATGGACTCGATGGTCTGCATCCCACGGTCCTTCAGCACGGCCACATCCATCGGCGCGCCGGTGATGATCCGCTGTATCGGGCTTTCGTAGATCCGGCTCACGTTAAAGCCGCCCTGCCAGCCCATCAGAAGCATATCTGCCTCATCCCGCTCTGCCGCGCTGATGATGCCGCCAAAGATGTCATGCGCCACATCCGTAACGGCTTCGATGTGCGTATCCTGGAGTGGTCGTGCCGCCCGCCCGTTGCCCTCGGCAGGATCCTCAGCCTCCGCTTTCTGCGCGGTGCGTACGATCGTTTGCTTGATGTCCTCAATGTCGTACGCGCGCCCCACGCTCTCACGTGCATCTTTCAGCGGCGTTTGTAAGGGCACCCGCACCAGGTGCGTTCCCAGCACATGCCCCCCTTCCGTGGCGCCGGTAGCGATGAGGCGCGCCATCCGGACCAGGGCCGCCTCGTGTTTCGGGTTGGCCAGCGCCACCAGCACCCGCCGGGCTTCATCCGCATCAATAGCTCGCTCGATGCCCGGCTTGCTCGGGGCTTCAGCCGCCGCATACTGCATGGGTGGCGCTACCAGGCTGCGGATGCCCTGCTGCTTCCACTGCTGCTGAAAGTCCGACACCGCATGCTCAATCTCCACCCGCTCGCGTCCCCACACGCCGTACCAGGCCAGGCTGCCGATAATAAGCGCCACGACGGCCAACTGCGCGAAGGGTCCCGAATAGAGAATGATACCCACGCAGGCCACAGCCGCCAGCAACTGCGTCACAGGAAAGAGCGGGGTCCGGAAGGTTGGCTTATACCATTCCGGGGCTGCCACGCGGAGCACGATGCACCCGATATTGAGCGCGGCATAGCTGTACAGTTGCAGCGAGCTGGCAATCTTGGCCAGGTCCTCCAGACTTTCAATAAAGAGGAAAATCACCGCCAGCACACCCGTCACCAGAATCGCCCGATACGGCGTCAGCAACGATTGGTGGATTTTGGCGAGCCAGTTGGGCACGAGGCGATCGCGCGCCATGGCCAGGTTGATGCGAGAGGCTGCCATGATGCTGGCGTTGGCCGACGACAACGTGGCCAGCAGGCCCGCAAAGATGATGAGGATGGCCCCAATGGGCCCGAAAAGCGTGCGGGCGGCAGCGGTCAGTGGATCGCGTACGTCGCCGATGGTATCCTGTGGGAAAATGCCGGCAATGACCAGCAAGATGACGACGTAGAGCACCGTGACAAGTGCCACCGAGCCGATGAGCGTACGCGGCAGGTTCTTGGACGGATCTTTGATCTCCTCCGCTACAGCGGCAATCTTGACAAAGCCCAGAAACGAGACAAACACCAGCGCCGTGGTGGAAGCAATAGGCGCAGCGCCGAAGGGGGCGAACGGGGTAAAGTTATCCCCTTCAATGCTGAAGACCCCGGCAAACGCGAACGAGCCCAGAATGGCCATCAGGGTAAGCACCACGACGACCTGCGTGCGCCCGGATTCCTTCGCCCCATAGATGTTAAGGGCCGTCAGCAGCACTCCGCCAATGAAGGCGCCCCAGAACGGCGTGAGCGGCGAAAACTGCGAGAGGTATTCGCCCAGCCCGAATAGGTAGAACGAGATGGCAAACGTGAGGCTCAACCAGATACCTACCCCCGAAATGGCCCCCACGGCCGGGCCCAGGGAGCGGGACACGAAGTAGTAGTCGCCGCCGGAGGTGGGCATTCCGGTGGCCAGTTCCGCGGCACTGGCCGCCGTAATCATGCACACGATTCCGGCCCCGATGTAGGAGAAAATAGCGGCCGGCCCTGTGAGCTCAAGCGCTACACCGGCAAGCAGGAAGATCCCGGCGCCAATCATGGTACCCGCACCGATGGTCAACGCGTCCCAAAAACCCAACTCGCGCTTCAGGTCGTTTTGATCGCCCATGGCCGTTCCCTGTCATGATGAAATCAATCGAAGCCCCGTCAACCAGCGCTTCGGTAATGAGATCCGGTGATCGGGCGGTGGGCTGACGAGGACGCGGGCCCGGCACCTTCTCCGATTACCGCTCAACTACAAAGCGCCCAGCCTCCGAAAAAGAAGACCGGGCGCTTCGTGGACAAAGGCCACAGCGCACGCTGATGCGCTGGAGCCATGAGGGGGGATCGGCCTACTGACCACCCTCTCCCATTTCCATACCGCGCGCTTCCTGCTCTTCTTCAATCAGCGCAAGCAGTTCGTCGCGGAGGTCGGCATCCGTTTGGGTCGCTCGGATGGCCTGGTCGTAGAGCTCAAGGCTGATACCGTTGTCTTCTATAATGCCTTGCTGCTCTTCCTGAAACTGCTGCTGTACCTGCTGTGCTTCCTCTGGGTCTTGCAGGTCGGCAAACTCCTCACGGTACTGGGCTTCGAGCTCTTGCAGGTCTACATATGCGCTCGCAACGGCTTCCTTCTCTTCATCCGACAGCTCCACCTCCACAGGCTCCGGCTCCATGTCCTGAGCGGTGACGGGTGCTGCAAACAATGCCAGTACAACGAAAATGCTGAGTCCTTTGGCCAAAAACCGCATAGGGTGTGTTGGGTTGGTCACAAAAAAGTGTGTAGTGTAGCAGCCACGCGTGGTGCGTTACTGTGCCCCTATGCTAAGCACACCCCGTGCCAGCCTTGGGCCCGACAGGGCTTTTCAGGAACGTACCCCCGCACATACCTTCGCCGAGCCGTTTTGAGCCCGCGTGTTAACTTATCTTTCATACATGCTCATGCCCGGAACGATACCGAGCGATCAAACCGCCGGCTGTGCGTGTAGGAGATTGGCACATGTGCATGTTTTACTCACGACGATAGCCCTCCCATGACTGAACACGTGGCGGGAACGACGAGCCTCCGGTTTGCGCTCGTGCTCTGCGTAGTGCTCCCCCTGAGCCTCCTGCTAATTGCGGGCACCTACAGCGTGTTGCGGGTGGTGGAGTCCCAGGCCGAGCAGCGCATGAAGGACGATGTGGAGCTGGTGGCGCGCACCTTGCAGCAACCCCTCAGCCGGGCGCTGGAGCGCGACCGCTTGGGAACGGTGGAGGAGGCGCTGGCCTCTGCGTTTCAGATTCGCCGCGTCTACAGCGCGCACGTGTATGATGGGGACGGCCAGACGGTGGCCCATATTGGGCGGCGCGAGCTGTTCGTCGATAGGGACCGGGTGTCCGACTTGGCAGGGGAGCGCAGCCGCGTAGGGGAATACGAAGAAATCAGTGGGCAGGCGGTGTACTCTTACTTTGCGCCCCTCACAAGCTCCGGGGGGCGCAGCCTTGGCCTGCTGCACATCACGCGGCATGCCGGGGAGATGGAAGCGACCATTGCCAGCCTCTGGTGGCAGGGCGGCGGCTTGTTGGTCCTTGCCATCCTGCTTATGACGGGCCTCGTCCTTGTTGCGCACCACGGCGCCATTGGACGGCATCTCAACCGCCTGGCCCAGAGCATGGCCACGGTTGAAGGAGGCAACCGCGCCCACCGGGCCCCCACGGGCGGCCCCCGCGAGATCGCGCGGCTGGGCGAAGCCCTCAACACCATGCTGGACAGCCTCACGCGCGTGGAGCAAGAGGTGGAAGACCGCCGCGTCGCCCAGCTGGCGCTGGAGCAGCAACTGAAGCATACGGAGAAGCTGGCCGCCATCGGGCAGCTCTCAGGCGGCGTGGCACATGAGCTCGGTACGCCCATGAGCGTCATCGACGGAAAAGCCCAGCGTGCCCTGCGCGCCGATGACTTACCAGAGGACACGGCAGAAGCGTTTGAGGCGATCCGCGCCCAGGTGCGCCGCATGGAGAAGATCGTGCGGCAGCTCATGGACTTTGGGCGGCGCCATACGCTGCAAATCCGCGAGGTCGGTGCCAACCAGCTCCTCCATATGGCCGAGGGCGTGGTGCAGCAGGAAGCCACGCGGCACGATGTCGCCCTGGAGGTCGCCCCGGCCGAGGCCGATCGCACCTGCGCCCTGGACCCCGCCCTCATGGAACGCGCGCTGACCAACCTGCTCCGTAACGCCATTGAGGCCACCCCGGGCGGCCAAGTCCGCCTCAGCTACACCGCCGCAGACGGCAGCGTCACCTTCTGCGTAGACGATGACGGCCCTGGCGTCGACCCCTCCATTCGCGACCGCTTGCTCGAGCCGTTCTTTACGACGAAAGACACAGGCGACGGCACGGGGCTGGGGCTGGCCGTGGTGCATGGCGTCGTTGAACAGCACGGGGGCCGCCTCGACATTGGAGAGAGTCCCTTGGGCGGCGCGCGCTTCAGCCTGCACGTCCCGCAACGCGTGTCCGCCGATAGGTCCGCTTCTGCTGGCGATGGGCTGCCGGCCCCCGACGCGGCCCTGCCCTCTGCTACAGCTCACTCCGCGTAAGCCCTCCGATCGTCCCTTCCTTCTGCTCGCTAACACCCGCTGTCCATGCCCGACGAATGGGTTCTCATTGTTGAAGACGACGACGGCCTCCGCTCCCTCTTGAATGACGAGTTGCGGGATGCCGGGCTGGACACGCGCACCGCGCCGTCCGCTGAAGAGGCGAAGGCCATCCTGCAGCAGCACCGCCCGGCCCTCGTCATCAGCGACATCCGGCTGCCCGGCGCCGATGGGATGGCCCTCTTGCGGGAAGTACAGCAGCAGGACCGTGCGCCAGCGTTCATCATCATTACGGCCTTTGGGAGTATCGCGCAGGCCGTCGAAGCCCTGAAGGCCGGCGCCGCCGACTTCCTCACCAAGCCGCTCGACCTGGAGCACCTGCGCCTCAGCGTCCGCCGTACGCTGGAAAACCAGCGGCTCCGCCAGCGCGTGGAGGCGCTGGACGCGGCCGTGGGCGAGGCGCCGTTTCATGGGATGGTAGGCCGCTCCAAAGCCATGCGGCACCTCTTCGACACCATCACGCGGGTAGCCCAGGCCAGCGGTCCGGTGCTGATTGAGGGCGAGAGCGGCACCGGTAAGGAGCTGGTGGCGCAGGCGGTGCATGAGGAGAGCCCGCGTGCGGAGGGTCCGTTCCTGGCCGTCAACTGCGCGGGCGTGCCGGCCGACCTGCTGGAGAGTGAATTCTTTGGCCATGCGAAGGGCGCCTTCACCGGCGCGCAGCAGGCCCGCGACGGGCTGTTTGTAGAGGCCAGTGGCGGCACGCTCTTGCTGGATGAGATCGGGGAAATGCCGGTGGCCCTGCAGGCCAAGCTGCTGCGCGTGCTGCAGGAAGGCACCGTGCGCCCGGTGGGTAGCAACCGGCCGGTAGAGGTCGACGTGCGCATTCTCGCCTCTACCAACCGTACGCTGCGCGAGGAGGTGGCCGCTGACAACTTTCGGGAAGACCTCTTCTACCGGCTGGAGACGTTTCGCTTGAAGGTGCCGCCCCTGCGCGAGCGGGGCGATGACGTAGAGCGGCTGGCGGCGTACTTTCTGCAACACTACCGCCACGAGATGGGCCGAGAGGAGCTACAACTGGCACCGGAGACCCTCCGCATGTTGAAGCGCTATGCCTTTCCGGGAAACGTGCGCGAGCTTCAGAACGCGATGGAGCGCGCAGTTGCCTTCAGCGAGGACGATACGATTGCGCCCCGGCACCTGCCCGACCGCATTCAGCAGCAGGTCCCAGCGCAGCACCGCGCGGCTGAGGCAAACGGCGGCATCGCCGACGCCATCCCGCTCCCCGACAACCCCGATGCCCTGCTACCCCTACGCGCCATTGAGCAGCGCTACATCCGTCACGTGCTGGACGCCGTCGACGGCAACAAGAAGCGCGCGGCTACCCTCCTGTGCATCGGGCGGCGCACGCTCTATCGCCGGCTGGAGGAAGCGAGCGAGGAGGGGTAGGCTGCGCTATTCGCGAGGCGGTGGGTCAGCTTCAATCGCAGGGGCCGCCCTTCGTCTTCGCGCCCGTTGGGCGCCGCGCTCAGGACGACGGTGATGCATAAGGGCGCGCACGCGCAGATGTACCCATCACGCCACCGGAAAGCTACACGATGCGCCCTTCTTCGGGCGCAATGACGGGCCCGCGGTAGCCGAAGACCGTTTTGAGGAAGCGCGTGAAGA
>CAYFRR010000097.1:0-10152 GCA_964345505.1 uncultured Rhodothermales bacterium | reverse complement strand
GACGTCAAGCCACCGGTTCTTTCTTCAGGAAGCTCTCTGCCCGCTTTACCATGTCTTCGGAGCCGATGAAGAGCGGCGTTCGCTGATGCAGCTTGTCGGGGACGATGTCGAGGATGCGCTCGTGCCCATCCGTAGCACGTCCTCCGGCCTGCTCTACAATCATAGCCAGGGGATTGGACTCGTACATCAGGCGCAACTTGCCCTCTTTATTGTTTTTCGTTGCCGGGTACATGTAGATGCCGCCCTTCAGCAGGTTGCGGTGAAAATCCGACACGAAGGAGCCGATGTAGCGCGTCTTGTACGGACGTTTGCTCTCCTCGTCGTGCGCCTGAACCCAGCGAATGTATTCCTGCAAGCCTTGTTCGAAGGACTCCGTGTTGCCCTCGTTGATAGAGTATACCTCGCCTTGCGCTGGCGTGGTAATGGACGGATGCGACAGCAGGAATTCGCCCACCGACGGATCCAGCGTGAAGCCGTTCACTCCGTTTCCGGTGGTATACACCAGCATAGTGGACGAGCCGTATACCACATAGCCTGCACCGATCTGCTCACTCCCTGCCTGCAGTGCGGCATCCAGGTCCGGTTCTCCATATTCTTCCGGGAGATAGTAAATGGAGAAGATGGTACCGACAGAAACGTTTACATCGATGTTAGAGGAGCCATCCAGCGGATCCATCAAGACGATGTACTTGCCGTCACCTCCCGTCTGCGTGGAGAGCGGGATGGCCTCAGCGTGCTCCTCAGAGCCAATCAGGCAGCATTCGCCACCACGCTTGAGCGCACGCACGAACTCGGCATGGGCCAGCGCATCCAGCTTTTGCTGCGTCTCGCCCTGCACATTGATTTCGCCAGTGGTACCGAAGATGTCCACCAGCCCGGCACGTCGAATGTCACGATTCACAATTTTGGCCGCGATCGAAATGTCGCGCAGCAACCGCGAGAACGCACCTGTGGCACCCGGCTCACGCTCCTGCTGGTCGATGATAAACTGCTCCAACGTCATGATGTGACGATCGTCAGGCATATACGCTTCAGTCATAGCGGTCGGAAAGAAAAACGGAAAGGACAGGCGAAGGGGTCGGCGCGACGTGTAGTCCTAAACATAGCCAAATTTGTACTTTCTATGCCACTTTTTCCCCAGAAAGTCAGGCCGCGTCGTGCGACTTGGGCTCGGGAAAGGATAGCGCTTCCAGCTGCGCGCGGGTGTGCGGCGCTACAGCTGGCGGCTGGCTGGCGAGGTCCGCTGTCAGCCGCTGCAGGTCAGCAGGTTCGTCAACGTCATACCACGACGGCAGGATGGTGACCTGCGCCCCGGCCTCGCGGGCCCGCGCCAGGGTTTCATTGAAGACCTCCCCATGGCTGTACGTCATCTCATGGAAGAGCTCGGGGAAATAGTCGTTCATGCCCAGCAAGTAGTAGCCGCCATCCGTGCTGGGCCCAAGGGTGACCGCCCGCGGCGTATCCAACCGCTCGAAGGCCTGCGCGATAAAAGGAGTCGGCAGGGTAGGGTGGTCCGTGCCAATGACGACAAGCCGCTCGTAGCCTGCCGCAAACGATTCCACAAACGCGCGCGCCATGCGCTTCCCAAGATCAGGGCCGTGCTGGTGGTGTACATCTGCATTCGTCTGCTCCTGCGCCCAGGCCTCCACCGCGGGCGCTGCATCACCCAGGTAGAGCCGTATGTCGGCCATCAGCGGCACATATTGTAGCAGGGCGTCCTTCAAGAAGGCCGCATACAGCGCGGCTGCTGCTTCCTCGGAGAGGACCGGCGTGAGGCGTGTCTTGACGCGCCCGGGCGTCGGCGGCTTGGCGAAAACGATGAGGGCATCGGTGCTCATGAGCGGGCGGGGGCCGGGCGGCGGTGGCGATGCATGCGGTCGATGGTCTGCGCCAGCGCGTCAACGGCCTGATCAACGTCAGCCGCTGTGGTAGAGCGGCCCAGCGAGAAGCGGACCGCTGCGCTGCCCATGGCGCGGTCGCGGCCGATGGCGGTGAGGACATGGCTTGGTGCGAGCGCGCCGCTCGTACAGGCAGAGCCGGCGGAGGCCTGAATGCCCTTCATGTCGAGGTTCAGGAGCAGCATCTCGCCATCGACCGGGGCGTCTCCTTGTGGCCGAAACGAGACGTTTACCACGTGCGGGGCAATGGCTACGGTGCCTGCGCGCTGTGCTTCCACGGGGGTGTTGAACGCAAACTGCGCAGGGTCCAGGGCGACCTGTAGCCCCTCGATGAGGCGGTCGCGAAGCGTAGTGATCCGGTCAGCGACGGTGGCCTGCGCCTCATGGGCACGCTTCAATGCCTCCGTCAGCCCCACGATACCGGGCACGTTCTCCGTCCCGCCTCGGCGGTCGCGCTCTTGCTTACCACCCCGCACGAAGGGATCCAGCTCTACCCCGCTGCGCACGAACAGCGCGCCCACCCCCTTCGGCCCGTAAAACTTGTGCGCGGAGAGCGACAGCAGGTCCACGCCGAGCGTATCGACATCAATCGGAAGCAGCCCGGCCGTCTGTACCGCGTCCGTGTGGAAGGGCACATCGTGGGCGCGGCAAACGGCAGCTACGGCCGGTACGTCAGTAACGGTGCCGATTTCGTTGTTGGCATGCATCAGCGAGACGAGCCCGGTGGTGGGGCGCAGCTCCTCCTCGACCTGGGCGGCCGTGACGGCTCCGGTGGGGGCCGGCGCAAGGATGCTGGTGGGATACCCTGCAGCGGCGCGATGCTCCGCGACGCGCAGGATCGCCTCGTGCTCAGCCGCCGAGGTAATCAGGTGGGGGCGCGCATTCGAGAGGACGCCCCGCAGGGCCGTGTTGTCGGCTTCCGTTCCTCCGCTCGTAAAGATGATCTCGCCCGGCTCCGCCCCCAGCAGGTCCGCCACCGTTTCGCGGCACGATTCTACTACGTAGCGTGCCTTCCGTCCGCGTTGGTGAACCGACGACGGGTTGCCAAACTGTTCTTTCATGTGCGGCAGCATCGCCTCCAGCACGCGCTCATCGAGCGGTGTGGTTGCGGCATGGTCCATATACACGGCCATAAGTCACATCGGCTGATCAAGAAATAGTACATGTTCACGTACCAGTAGTGTAGGGGGAGGTTTTGCCGGACGGGTATCCCTGAACCAACGGCGCCACGTACCGTTGATTCGCTGATTTCAATGTCTTGCCCACGCCCTGTCGTCCGCCCTCTTGTATGGATAAATTTGTGATTGAAGGCCAGCATCCGTTGCAGGGTGCCCTCCCGGTCGGTGGTTCCAAAAACACCGCCTTGCCGCTTATGGCGGCCGCGTTGCTGGCTGACGGGACCACCACGCTCACCAACATCCCCACGCTCCGCGACGTCAGCACGTTTGCGCACGTGCTCCGGATCTCAGGGGCTGCCGTGCGGCACACGCCCGACGCGCACACGCTCACCGTGGATGCGTCCCGCGTCGACTTCCCCGAGGCGCCCTACGCCCTTGTGAAAAAGATGCGGGCGTCGTTTTACATGCTGGGGGCCCTGCTCGGGCGGTGTGGCGAGGCGCGGGTGTCGCTGCCCGGCGGCTGTGCCTGGGGGCCGCGGCCCGTGGACCTGCATCTCAAGGGGATGGAAGCGTTCGGCGCAAGCATCGACCTGGACGCTGGCTACGTCATCGCCAAGACGCCGCGGGGCGGCCTGCCAGGTGGTACGTTTCGGATGGAGCCGTCCAGCGTGGGCGCCACGGTCAACCTGACGTTGGCTGCCTGCACGGCGCGCGGCAGCTCGCGCATTGAGAATGCAGCCCGCGAGCCCGATGTCGTTGCCTTCTGCCAAACGCTACAGCAGATGGGCGCGTCTATTGAGGGGGTTGGCACTACCACACTGGAAATTGAGGGCGTCGATGCCCTGGAGCCGGTCCACGTCACCAACACGCCGGACCGGATTGAACTGGGGACCTACATGGTAGCCGCAGCGCTGGCGGGCACGCCTGGGCAACCGCTGCGCATCACCGGCGGCAACCCGGACCACCTGGGCCACGCCTTCGCAACTGCTTTTGCGCAGACGGGCACGGGCATCGCGCACGAGCCGAATGGCGACCTCCTCATCACCCGCCCAGACACGTTGCAGCCCGTATCCATCACAACGGATGTGTACCCCGGCTTCCCGACCGATCTGCAGGCCCAGTGGACGGTGCTTATGACGCAGGCTGATGGCCCGTCCACGGTCACGGATACGATCTACGCTGACCGCTTCAAGCACATTCCAGAGCTGAACCGGATGGGCATCAGCGCCCGGGTCGAGGACAGCACCGTCCACATCGAGGGCAACCAGCAGGTGATGGGCGCGGAAGTCATGAGCACCGACCTGCGGGCCAGCGTCTCGCTGGTGCTGGCCGGGATGATCGCCGAAGGTGCGACGGATGTGCTGCGCGTGTACCATCTGGACCGCGGGTACGAGCACCTGGAGCAGAAGCTGAACGCCGCCGGGGCAAAGGTCGAACGGGTAGCCTACGACGAGTTTGCCACACCAGCGCCGCAAGAAGCGTAGGTGCTGGAGGTGTCGTCGCTTGCAGTCGAGCCACCTGACGCATCGCCGTCAGCAGATCAGACCCTTCGTTCCTACGGTGGGAAGTTACTATTCTTCCGCCCCGCGTCCGCCAGCGCAGCCGGTCGCTGCCGTGTAGCTCCAGCATTCCCCCATGAGGGTTCGGCACCATTTTGGTATGAGGCTACTATGCCCACAGCCTCTTCCCTCTCCGGTGCTGGCCATGGCTCCTCCCCCCGCGTCACGCGAGGTCCCGCTCGTGCTTGTCGCAGACGACATTGAGATTCACCGGTCACTGGCCGTCACCCTGCTGGATGGGCTGGGCCTGGCAGCACACACCGTCACCAACGGCCAGGAAGCGATTGACGCCGCCTGTGGCCTGCAGCCCAATCTGATCCTGATGGACTGCCGTATGCCACAGATGGATGGCCTGGCCGCTACGCGTGTCCTGCGCCGACTTCAGAACACCGGGCCCCTGTCCTACGCACCCATCCTCGGGCTTTCTGCAGGCATGGATCCCGCCTTGGTCATCCGCGCCCGCGATGCGGGGATGGACGCCTGCCTCTCCAAGCCCCTCCGCCGATTGCCATTACAACGCGCCCTCGACCGCTACGGCCTCTTCCACCCTAATCCCCCGTGTGTCGCGTGAGGCCGCACACGGGGAACAGCCGAGATCATAGCCGCGCCGTTGGGTCGTCGTCTCCCTGGGGCACGGCTCCTGCCCGCGCTACCTGCAGGGCATCCAGATCCAGGTAGGTAGCCATGGCTTGATTGACCTCGTCCAGCGTAGCCTCCGCCAGGGCTCCCCGGAAGCGATCCAGGTAGGCCGGGTCGTAGCCGCGGACGGCGTTCAGATGCAACACGTTGGCCAGCGCCCGTGAGGAGGCCAGCCCAACGGTAAACGACCCCACCACCGTTTCCTTCTTCGCCTGCAGCTCCTCCGCCGACACCCCCTCCGCGATAAACTGGTGGATCACGTCTCGCGTGGCTGTGACCCCTTCGTCAAGCCGGTCGGCGCTGAGCGTGACGTCCACCTGCCAGTGCCCCTCCACCTCAGCGGTAAGGCCGGTAAGCGAGGAGCCGATGCCGTAGGTGAGGCCCCGCTCATCGCGCACCTCGTCCATCAGGCGGGCCGAGAAGTCGCCCCCGAGGGCAAAGTTGGCGAGGTACAGCGGCACGTAGGCGGGATCGGTGCGCTTGAGGGGTACCGCGTGGCCCATCCGCACATCGATGTTTTGCTTGCCCGGCATAAGCACATCGGTGACGCCCGGCTCTTGCGGGTCGGCGGCCGACGTGTACTGCGCGGGGGCGCTGTGCGGGGCCCAGCCATCGAATGCCTCTGCTGTGGCCTGCACAGCGGCGGCCTTGTCTACATCGCCGGCCAGCACCAGTCGGAGCTCGTTGCTCCCCGCATGCGCCGCGTAGTACGCCTGAACGTCTGCTACCGATAGCTCCTGCAGCCGCCCAATGGTTTCCTGCGTGGGCGGGGTATAGTTGGGATGTGCCCGGGGGTAGATGCGCCGCGACAGCGCCGCTGAGGCCTGCCCGCCGGTGCTTTCCAGCGACCGCTGCAACGACGCGATAAGCTGCGAACGGGCCTTCTCGAATTCGGACGCCTCAAGTGCCGGCGCGCGGAGCTCCTCCGACAGCAGGTCCAGCACATCCGCGAGATGCGCCTTGAGCACCCGGCCGTAAAACTCGATGCGCAGGCCCTCGCTGGAGAAGTTTTGCTGCGCTCCACGCTCCTCCAGCGTCTCCGCGATCTGGAAGCGGTCGCGCTGCTGCGTGCCCTTATCAAACATCCGTACGAGGAGCTCCTGCAGCAGCTCCTCGTCGGCGCCCACGTCGGGCTGTGTGACGAAGGAGCCCCGGTATGAGATCACCTCAGGCACGGCGGTCTCTATCGTGTAGAGGGTGCACGGCCCGGCGGTGTGTTGCGTGACGCGGTCGCCGAGGCGGGTGGAGGAAGCAGTAGACGGCATAGGAGGGATCAGCAGGTGGAAAGGGGGGTGCGTTGCGAGACGGGCGCGCAACGCTACGACGGGATGTAGTGCCCCACGGTACGCCCCACAGGGCGGAAATACGTCTGCGCGACGCGCTGTACATCGGCCGGTGTGACAGCCTCGATGCGGTCCATGTACTCGGTGTAGAGCGTCCAGTCGCCAGCGGCAATCGCCTCGTTGAGCTGGGCCACAATGGAGTACGGCCCGTCGCGTCCGAAGGCCTCCTGGGCCTTGAGCTGATTGACGGCGCGGCGCAGTTCACCGGCGGTGATACCCTCCTCCTGGAGCCGGGCAATCTCGTCGTGCACTACGGCCTCTACCTCCGGCCCCTCTTTTTCGGGCGCCAGCAACGCCAGGATATAAAAGAGGCCCGGGTTGCGCAGGCGCGGCGCCCCGGCAGAAACGCCTGCCGCCAGGCCTTTATCGACGAGCGCCCGATAGAGGCGGCTCCCGTTGCCCATCGCCAGCACCGAAGCCAGCACATCCAGCGCGTCGCTATCCTGATGGCTGGCATCCGGAGCCTTGTAGCCCGCCAGCACCACGCCGGCCTGTCCGGGGCGGCGCAGCTCCAGCCGCCGCTCCCCTTCCTGCTCGGGCTCTCGCGTGGTGACCTCCGGGATGGGATCTGGCGATGCCGGGATGGAGCCGAAGTGGCGCTGCACCTCGGTCAGCACCGCCGCGCGCTCCACGTCGCCCACGATGGACACCGTGGCGTTGTTAGGCCAGTAAAAGGTATCGTAGAAGCCCCGCAGGTCGTCCGGCGTGATCGTCTCGATGTCGCTGCGCCAGCCGATGGTGGGATGGCGGTACGGATGCGCCAAGAAGGCCGTCGCCCAGAGCGCATGGTAGAGCGCCCGAATGGGCTCGTTCTCGCCGCGGTCGAACTCGTTCAGGATCACCGAACGCTCCGAAGCCACGTCCTGCGGATCCAGCAGGGCCCCTCGCATGCGGTCGGCCTCCACCTCCATGGCCAGCGAAAGCTGCTCCACCGGCAGCAGTTCGTAGTAATTCGTGCGGTCCAGCCACGTGGAGGCGTTGACGCGGGCGCCTACCTGCTGCAGCGTGTTGAAGATGGACGTGCCCGCTCGCTTGTTGAAGCGCTCGGTGCCCTTGAACATCAGATGCTCCAGCATGTGCGTCGCACCCGTCAGGCCCGGCCCCTCGTTCCGGCTGCCGACGTGGTACGTCACCATAAACGCCGCTACCGGAGCCGTGCGCTCCGGCATGAAGAGGACCTGCAGGCCGTTAGCCTCCAGTTCGTAGGCTTCGATGCCGCCGGACTCTTTCACAAAGGAAAAGCCATCGGGCGGGGCGTCGGTGAGGGACTGCGTGGAAAGAGCCATAGGGGCGCGTATATATCGAAAAGGGTGGGGTGGAATCAGTGGGCGTCGAGCCAGGTGGGGCCGGTGTCGATCTCGACGGTGACGGGCACCTCTAAGGGCAAGGCGTCGACCATCTCTTCCTCTACCATGGCGCGCATCAGGTCCTGCTCGTCAGGCGCGACGTCCAGCACCAGCTCATCGTGGACTTGCAGCACCAGCGTGCTGGCGACGTCCTCCGCCTGCATCCGCCGATGCAGCCGCACCATGGCGATCTTGATCATGTCGGCCTGCGTGCCCTGAATGGGCATGTTGACGGCCACGCGCTCATAGAAGGAGCGCTGCCGGCTGTTGCGGGCGTTGATGCCCGGCACAAAGCGGCGGCGGCCCAGGAGGGTTTCCACGTAGCCCTGCTCGCGGGCGCGCTCCACCTGCTCGTTGAGCCAGCGTGAGACGCGCGGGTACGTCTTCTGGTACTCGTCGATGAGCTCCTGCGCCTCGCTGGGAGTGGAGCGCAGCCGCTGCGCCAGCCCCCAAGCCGAGACGCCGTATGGGATGCCATAGTTGACCTCCTTGGCCTTGCGCCGCTCGTCAGGCACGATGTCCTCTGGATCCTTCTTGAAGACGCGCGCGGCCGTGGCCGTGTGGATGTCCTTGCCCTCGACGAAGTCCTGCGTAAGCGCCTCATCGCCACTCATCGACGCCAGGATGCGCAACTCAATCTGGACATAGTCCGCGGCCATCAGCGTCCAGCCCTCTCGCGGCACAAAGGCGCGGCGGATCTCCCGGCCCTGCGCTGTGCGCACCGGGATGTTTTGCAGGTTGGGATTGGAAGAGGACAGCCGACCGGTAGCGGTGATCGTCTGGTTGAAGGTGGTGTGGATGCGGCCGGTCTCCTCGTCGATCAGGTCGCCAAGGCTATCCACGTAGGTGCTTTTCAGCTTGGCCAGCTTGCGCCAGTCCAGGATCAGGCCCGGCAGCTCATGCTCGGTGGAGAGCTCCTCCAGCACGCTCTCTTTGGTGGACGGCCGGCCGGTGGACGTCTTGGAGACGACGCGGAGCTCCAGCTTCTCAAACAGGATCGTTCCCAGCTGCTGCGTGGAGTTGATGTTGAATTCCTCGTCGGCATGCTCGTAAATCTGGCGCTCCAGGGTCTGCAGCTGCTCGGTGAGCTTGGCGTCAATATCAGCCAGAATCTCCGGATCCACGCGGATGCCTTCCCGCTCCATACCAACCAGTACGTGGATGAGTGGAAACTCCATGTCTTCCGCGATCTGCAGCAGCTCGTGCTCCTCCAGTTCCTCGCGCAGCGCTGCTGCCAAGCGGAGCGCAATGTCGGCATCCTCGCAGGCATACGGCCCCACCTCCGCGATGGGCACCTCGCGCATGGAGCGCTGGTTTTTGCCCTCGCCAATCAACTCTTCGATGGGCTGCATCCGGTAATTGAGATGGGCCCGGGCGATGCTACCCAGGTCGTGATCGTCTTCTGGCGTGACGAGGTAATGCGCCACCATCGTGTCGAAGAGGGGACCGTCTACGGCTACCCCGTGATTTGCCAGCACGAGCAGGTCGTACTTCAGGTTCTGCCCCACCTTGAGGCGGTCGTCGGTAAGGTGCGGGCGCAGCTGCTCCAGCACCTCGGCGGTGGGGGTACCATCCGGAAGCGGCGTGGGCACGTACCGGCCTTGCTTGGGTGCCCACGAAAACGCTACCCCTACGAGCTCTGCCTCGCGGGTGTTCAACGAGGTGGTTTCGGTGTCGAACGCAAAGGTCTCCTGCAGGGCCAGGGCTTCAAAGAGCGCCTCCAGCTGCGCCTTCGTCTCCACGGTGGCGTAATCAACAGCATCGGCGTCGTAGGACTGCACTTCCTCGTACGGGCCAAAGTCGAAGCTCAGCTCCGTCCCCTCGGCGGGGGTATCATCTGTTGCACCATCGCCTGAGGACGCGCTCTTGCCCTCTATGCCGACGACATCGCCGTTCTTGCGGAGCTTGCGCAGCAGCGAGGTAAACTCCAGCTCCTCAAAGAGCGCAATCAGCGCGTCCGCGTCGGTTTCGTGCCGCTGCAGGTTCTCCCAGTCAATTTTCAGGTCCAGGTCCGTCTTGATGGTTACCAGCTTCTTGCTGAGCAGCGCCTCGTCTGCGTGCTTGGCCAGCCCTTCGCTGGCCCGCTTGCCCGATACCTCGTCCCGGTGGGCCAGCAGGTTCTCGACCGAATCGTACTTCCGCATGAGCTTCACGGCCGTCTTGGGCCCGATGCCGTACACGCCGGGCACGTTGTCGCTGCTGTCACCCATGAGCGCGAGCATGTCGATGAACTGCTTGGGCTCCAGCTC
>CAYFRR010000096.1:0-10288 GCA_964345505.1 uncultured Rhodothermales bacterium | reverse complement strand
ACCGAGGAGCCGGCAGCGCCTTCGCCTGCCGAGCCCCCCGCATCCGTGCCGGATGACATGCCACCCCCACCTCCGAAGCCAAGCAGCGCCGATGTCCCGGCCGAGCCGCCAGAGCCGTTCCCAGAGCCCGAAGAGCCAGCAGATACGTCGGCGGAGGAATCACGTCCGCCGGGCACGCTGTCTACCGAAGACGAAGAAGCGCTGGAAGACGCCTTTGCCTTCTTCTCGCTGGATGAGGAGCCGTCCGAAGAATCCCCGGAGACGCCCACCGCCTCAGCAGGCCAAGCGCCCGCAGCAGAGGAGCGCCCACCGGCTTCCCCCACGCCGCCACCAGAGCCACCGGCGGCCGAGGCCTCTGATGTGCCGCCTGCTGAGCCAAGTGCCCCAAAGCAGGCGAGGCGAGGCGCTGAGCGCTCGGGTCCGGGCTGGATCGTCCGGCCGGTCTATGGCGACGAGGAAACGGCTCGTGCAACTGATGAGGACCCCAACGTAAATAGGGGGGAGGCCCCTGGACGCGAAGCCGAAGAGGAGCGGGCCGCCCACGATAGTGCCCCGCCCGCGTCAGGGGCAGCCCCAACCGCTGAGCCGTCCCGCACGCCTCCAGCTGCGCCCGACGACACGCCTGGCACCGAAGCGCCCCCGCCCGACGCCCCCGCATCGCAGGAGGAGAAATCCAAAGCCGCCAGCGATGAGGAGATCGAACGCATCCGCCGCATCCTGGACGACCTTGGATAGCGTCGCCCGGCATGGCCATCGCTCATTTTATCACCTCACCCCTATCTCCACTTTTCGTGCTTGATATCCAGCAGTACCAGCAGCACGTAAGCCAAGCCGCGGCGTACATCCGCGAGGCGCTGCCCTCTGGCAGGGCCGTTCCATCCATTGGCATCATCCTGGGCACGGGTCTGGGCAGGCTCGCCGACGTGATTGAGGCACAGCAGACGCTCCCGTACGGTGAGATCCCGCACTTTCCTACCTCCACCGTCGAGTCGCACGACGGGCGCTTGCTGATCGGTCGCCTCGACGGTGTACCGGTGCTGGCGATGCAAGGGCGGTTTCATCTCTACGAAGGCTACAGCGCCCACGAAATCACCTTTCCCGTGCGGGTGATGGGTCTGCTGGGCATCAACACGCTGTTCATCTCTAACGCCGCTGGTGGCATGAACACGCACTTCCGCCGGGGCGACCTCATGCTCATCACGGACCACATCAACTTTCAGGGCACCAATCCGCTGGAGGGACCCAACGTGGAGGCCTGGGGGCCACGCTTCCCTGACATGAGCGAGCCGTACGACCCGGAGCTCCGCGCCTTGACCAAGCAGAAGGCACTGGACCATGGCATCAGGCTGCACGAAGGGGTGTATCTTGCCGTCCTGGGACCAAACATGGAAACGAAAGCCGAATACCGGTTCCTCCGCCAGATCGGTGCCGACGTGGTCGGGATGAGCACCATCCCCGAGGTGTTGGTGGCGCGCCACATGGGCCTGCGCGTGATGGCGATGTCGGTCATCACGGACGAGTGCTTCCCCGATGCGCTGGAGCCGGTATCGCTGGACGACGTACTGGCGGCGGCTGGCGAGGCCGAACCCAAGCTGACGACGCTTACCCGCGCCGTGGTTGCTGACGTGGGCACCAGCGTCGCCGCATAGTTTCTCTTGTTTGCCTCGTTGCGCCATGCCATCCCCACCACCAAACGGCCCTGGGTCCGACGCCTTCTGGAGTGAAGAGGAGTGGGAAGCGTACCTTGCGGCGCACGACCGAGAGGCCAGCCGCTACGTAGACCTTGTGTTCTTTTTCATCACGAAGTACCCCCGGCCGCTCGGCGGCTCGCCGGACGACCTGGCTGCCTGGCGCGAGAGCCTGCGACGTTTCTTAGAACGCCATGGCTGGGATGCCGGCCTCAACCCGCTTCCCCTGCTCTGGACGAAGGGCGAAGGCCGAGACCCTGAGGCTGTGGGACTCCCGTTTGATACTCCAGATGCCGATGCCCATCTGTTGCCTTCCATCCCAGCGTACGTGGAAGCCGCCGAGTTGGCTCACGAGGCACTGGACTGGGCACAGCAGCTACACGTCCGCGAGAAAGACCTGGACCTGGTGACGTGGTGCAGCCGCATCAGCCAGATGCCGGCGTACATCGCGCAGGGCCACCAGATCGGCTACGCGCGCGACAGTATGCCGGGCAATATCGCCTGTGTGCGCCGGGCCCTCCGTGCAGCCAATGAGAGCCTGGACCAGCTACGCCGCCGCAAGCGTAGAGGCGATGCTTGGCGTGTCGCTTACACCCAGTTCTACGAGCCGCTGTACGAACTCCGCAACACCCTGGGCGCTTACGTGCAAGACCTCCGGGCCCGCGCCGATCTGGGCATCGACTGAGGCGCCGCTTCACGGTTGCCCGCCTACACGAAAGAAGAAGCCCCGCATCCTCAAAGGGCTTTCATTAACTTGCTCTACCGTTTTCGTTTTTACCCTTTCTCATGACCGCTTTCAAAGAAATCAAACGCCTGGACCACCCCACCATGGAAGAGGAGGTGCTCGACTGGTGGAAGGAGCACCGTGTCTTCGAACGCAGCGTGGAGGAGCGCGCCGGCGGCCCGCCATTCAGTTTTTTCGAGGGGCCGCCTACAGCGAATGGCCGGCCGGGCATCCACCACGTGATGGCGCGGACCATCAAGGACATCTTCTGCCGCTACCGCACGATGAAGGGCTATCAGGTGGCCCGGAAAGCCGGTTGGGACACCCACGGGCTGCCGGTCGAAATCGAGATTGAGAAGGAGCTGGGGCTGGAAACGCGGGAAGACATCCTGGACTATGGCATCGAGAAGTACAACGCCGCCTGCCGCGAGAGCGTCCTGCGCTATAAGGAGCAGTGGGACGAGATCACCGAGCGAATGGGCTACTGGGTCGACCTGGACGATCCCTACGTCACTTTTGAAACGGACTATGTCGAAACGGTCTGGTGGCTCCTGAAGCAGATTTACGACAAGGGCTTGCTCTACCAAGGGTACAAGATCCAGTGGTACAGCCCGGGCTCTGGGACGGTGCTCTCCTCGCACGAAGTAAGCCTGGGGTATGAAGAGGTACAGGACCCCAGCGTCTACATCCGCTTCCCAGTCGATGGTCAGGACAATACCTTCTTCCTGGCCTGGACCACCACGCCCTGGACGCTCATCTCGAACACCGCGCTGGCGGTGGGGACTGACCTATCGTACGTTAAGATCCACCACGACGACCCGCACCACGGGACCGAGTACCTGATCCTGGCGGAGGACCTGCTGGATGAGGTGGTTGAGGAGGACTATGAGATCGTCGAACGCTACACGGGTGCTGAGCTGTTGGGTATGACGTATCAGCCAGTGTTTTCCTACTTCACCGACGAGGTGCGAAAGGAGGAGGCCTGGTCTGTGCTTTCGGCTGACTTTGTATCGACCGAAGACGGCACAGGCATCGTGCACATGGCGCCGGCCTTTGGCGCGGACGACTATGCGGTGGGGCAGGAGGCGGGCCTGCCACTCTTCAATCCGATCGACGAGGATGGGCAGTTCACCGAAGCAGCACCGCTCGTGGAGGGAGAGTGGTTCAAGGACGCCGACCGAACCATCATCCAGGACCTGAAGCACCGCGGACTGCTCTACCGGCAGGAAACCTACCTGCATAACTATCCGCACGACTGGCGAAAGGGTACGCCGCTGATGAGCTACCCGGTAGAGAGCTGGTTCATCCGTACCACGGCGGTGAAGGAGCGCCTCCTGGAGCTGAACCGGACCATCAACTGGCAGCCGGAAACCATCGGCACCGGGCGCTTCGGCGAGTGGCTTGAAAACAACGTGGACTGGGCCTTGAGTCGGCGGCGGTACTGGGGCACCCCGCTGCCCATCTGGCAGTCCGACGCCGACCCCTCCTACATTGAGGTTATCGGCTCCATCGCTGAGCTGCGCGCCCAGTGCGGCGATCAGCTGCCAGACGACGATGACGCCATCGACCTGCACCGGCCCTTTGTAGACGAGCTGACCTGGCCGGCGCCGGACGAGGTCGGCGGCACCATGCACCGCGTGCCTGATCTCATCGATGTCTGGTTCGACTCTGGCTCTATGCCGTTCGCGCAGTGGCACTACCCCTTCGAAAACAAGGATGCGTTTGAGGCGACCTTTCCCGGCGACTTCATTGCGGAGGGCGTGGATCAGACGCGCGGCTGGTTCTACACGCTTCATGCCATCGCCACGCTGGTGCGCGATGAAGTAGCCTACAAGAACGTCGTCGTCAACGGCCTCGTGCTGGATGAGGACGGCCTCAAGATGTCGAAGTCGAAGGGAAACGCGCTCGACCCCTTCGAGACGATAACCACCTACGGCGCCGATCCCGTTCGCTGGTACATGATGAGCAACACCCCGCCGTGGGAGAACATCAAGTTCTCCGAACGGGGCCTCATGGACACAAAGCGGAAGTTCTTTGGCACGCTGGAAAACGTCTATAGCTTCTTTGCTACCTATGCCAACATCGATGATTTTCGCTATAGCAACGAACGTATCCCGGTGGCCGAGCGGGAAGAGCTCGATCGCTGGATCCTGAGCCGGCTGAACAGCACCATCCAGGCGGTGGATGCGGCGCTGGACGGGTACGACCCCACAGCGGCAGCGCGCGCCACCGAGGCTTTTGTCGACGCCTTTTCCAACTGGTACCTCCGCCGCTCCCGCCGGCGCTTCTGGAGCGCCAAAAGCAACGGCACCGCGGATCGCGACGGGGACCGCAGCAAGGAAGCGGCCTACCAGACGGTGGCCGAGTGCCTCTTGGCGGTGAGCAAGCTGATGGCGCCCAACGCGCCGTTTTTCGGCGAGTGGCTCTACAACCGCGTCAACGGTGTGACGGCACAGGAGACGGCCGATTCTGTGCACCTGGCCCGGTTCCCTGAGGTAGATGAGGAAGTCATCGATGCGGACCTGGAGCGGCGCATGGGGCTGGCGCGCACCATCGCGTCCATCACCCTTTCGTTGCGCAACGAAGCGCACATCAACACGCGGCAGCCGCTGCCTCGCATCCTCGTCGTCACCAGCGACCGCGTGCGGCAGAGCGACGTTGCGCATGTGCGCGATGTCATCATGGATGAGGTCAACGTCAAAGCGATCGAGTATATCTCGGGCTCCAGCAGCGTCGTGGAGCGCTCTGCCAAGCCTAACTTTGCCCGGCTCGGCCGCCGGCTGGGGCCACTCATGAAACCCGTCAACCAGCAGGTTCGCGCCCTCACCGACGAGCAGATTGGCACCTACCTGGCGGACGATGAACTGGTGCTGGAGGTAGAAGGGGACGAGGTGGTGCTCGGCCCCGGCGACCTGGAAATCACGAGCGAGGGCGTCGAGGGGTGGCTCGTGGGGCAGGAGAAGGGCGTAACGGTAGCCCTCGACACGGAGCTGACCGAGGCGCTGATCGCCGAAGGCCTCGCCCGGGAGTCCGTAAACCGCGTCCAGGCCCTCCGGAAGAAAGCCGACTTTGACGTCGCCGACCGCATCGAAATCCAGTACCAGGCCAGCGGCAAAATCGCCGCCGCGATCGCCGCCCACAGCGACTGGATTCGGAACGAGACCTTAGCCTTGAGGTTGTACGAAGCTATCTCACCGGAAGGGGAGGTAGTAGACTCCTTTGAGATCGGAGAGCACGACCTCACGCTCGGAGTCCGTCGCATCGCGCCGTGAGCGCACCCGCGGCACATCGGGTTTAGTTTTGGGTCAGAGGGGCGATACCCTGTAGAGGTCCCCATACCGCCCTACGCCCCAGTACCCCGCACCGGTTATTTCTTTCATTACGTGCAGTGCAGATATGGCAAAAGACCAGTCGAATGATACCGATACACAGCAGGCCTCGAAAAAGAAAGGCGGCGATACGCGCGTCACGCCCTTTTCTGAAGAGGAGCTGCAGCACTTCAAAGACCTGCTGATTTCCCGACGGAAAGATGCGGTGGAAGACATTGAGAGTCTGCGCGCGCAGTTAAAAGACTCTCGGGACCAGGCTGAGGACAACACGGCGTACAGCTTCCACATGGCCGATGCTGGCACGGACGCGATGGAGCGGGAGAAGGTGTACCTGATGATTGCCCGTCAGCAAAAGTATATCGGGTATCTGGATCGCGCGCTGGAGCGTATCGAAAACAAGACCTACGGTGTGTGCCGCGTGACTGGGGAGCCCATCGCGACAGAGCGCCTGGAGGCCGTGCCGCATACCGAAATCTCGATTGCGGCGAAGAAGAAACAGAAGCAGGCCAACTCTTAATGGTAGGGTGATGCGCTGCCCGTGCCGGTGGTATGGCGCCGTGCACCCTCCTTTGTTGTATCTCTTACGTTGTGCTCATGCGTGTTCTCTGGGTAGCAGCCCTCATCATACTGGCCGATCAGGCCACGAAGCTGGCCGTGCTGCAGACGATGTACCGGGGCCAGTCGATTCCGCTGGTGGGCGATTGGTTGCGGCTGACCTTTACAGAAAACCCGGGCATGGCATTCGGCATTGAGGTGGGGCCCCCGGGCACAATCACCGTGTTTGCGATGCTGGTTACGGGCCTCATCATCTACTACATCTACCAGATTCGATCGTCCTACTTCCCATACCGGCTGAGCCTCGCATTCATTTTGGGTGGGGCGCTGGGAAATATCATCGATCGGGTCTTCTACGGCGTGATGCTGGACTACAACAGCTATTTCCGCGGTCACGTGGTCGACTTTATTCATGTCGACGTCTGGCGCGGTTATTTGCCGGAGGTGCTGCCGCTGATTGGCGGTTCATACACGGCCCTCTTCCCCATATGGAATGTGGCTGACATGGCCATCGTGGCAGGAGTCGTGGGCATTCTGTTATTTCAGAATCGGTTTCATGAGGAGTTGAGCGAGGCTGCTGCCGAGGCCGCGGCGGCGGAGCAGCCGGAGCCCCCTGCCGGATCGACCAGCGCTGCTACTGCGGGTGCGGCCCCACTCCCGGTGAACGGCGGAGGAGAACCCCCCATGGCGGAAGATGGGCCCAAGGCGCTGGACGCCCCAACGTCTGAAACAGTCCCGCCCGAGCCTTCCTCCGCAGATACCGAGGCAGAAGATAGCGCCCGTCCGCGCTCAGGGGAATAGCCTCAGGGCCCCATGCCCGCCCGTGTTTACCGCTATGACGCTCTGCTACAGCACAGGGAATGTAGAGGAACCCTCCTGATGAGCGTGTATAAGTACGCTCGCACTTCCTGCAGAATCCCCTCGCTACTCGCCCTCTTCGTTCATCGTCGCCTTGTATGTCGTACCGGGATTACATTCGTAACTTCAGCATCATTGCCCATATCGACCACGGCAAGAGCACGCTGGCCGATCGCATGCTGGAGATGACAGGGACGCTGGAGGGGCGCGACATGAAGGAGCAGGTGCTGGACAACATGGACCTGGAGCGAGAGCGCGGCATCACCATCAAGAGCCACGCCATCCGCATGCGGCACACAGCGGACGATGGCGAAGAGTACACGCTCAACCTCATTGATACCCCCGGCCACGTGGACTTCACCTACGAGGTCTCGCGTGCGCTCAAGGCGTGTGAAGGTGCGCTGCTGGTGGTAGACGCGGCGCAGGGCATTGAAGCGCAAACGGTGTCCAACGTGTATCTGGCGCTGGAGCAAGATCTGGAGATCATCCCCGTGATCAACAAAGCTGATCTCCCGAGCGCCCGTCCTGACGTGGTGGCCATGTCTCTCGAAAACCTGATCGGGGAGCCCGCCGAGGACATCCTCACGATCAGTGCCAAGACGGGCCAAGGCGTCCCGGAGCTGCTGCAGATGCTGGTCGACCGCGTGCCTCCACCTGGAGGCGATGACAAGGAGCCGCTGCAGGCCCTTATCTTCGACTCGGTCTTCAACCAGTACCGGGGTTCCATCGTGTACACGCGCGTGTTCTCCGGCACCCTGGAAAAGGGCGAGCGCATTCAGTTCATGGCCAACAAAAAACAGTATGATGCTGAAGAGATTGGCTATTTGCAGATCGACATGAAGCCGGTTGATCGGCTCCGGGCCGGGGAGGTGGGGTACATCATCGGATCGGTCAAGGACGTGCGGGACACCAAGGTGGGCGATACCGTCACCAGCGCGTACAATCCCGCCGAGAAGCCGATTGAGGGCTTCCGCGAGGTCAAGCCCATGGTGTTTAGTGGGGTCTACCCCACTGACAGCGACGACTTCGAAGACCTGCGCGCATCGCTGGACCGCCTGCAGCTCAACGACGCGTCTCTGACGTACGAACCAGAAACCTCAGCGGCGCTCGGCTTTGGTTTTCGCGTGGGCTTCCTTGGGCTGCTCCACATGGAGATCATCCAGGAGCGGCTGGACCGGGAGTTTGGGCTGGACATCATTACCACGGTGCCGAACGTGACGTACCGCGTGCGCACCCAAAACAACCCGGACACGTGGCAGCTCATCCAGAACCCGGACGAGATGCCTGAAACGGGGCAGATCGAGGAAATCCGGGAGCCGTTCGTGACGGCCGAGATCATCACGCCGAGTGACTACATCGGCAACCTGATGCAGCTGTGTGAGGAGCGCCGGGGTGTGTATGTGAACCAGACGTACCTGGATGCCGAGCGCGTCAACCTGCAGTACGAGCTGCCGCTGGCCGACATCGTGTTTGACTTCTATGACAAGCTCAAGAGTGTCAGCCGTGGCTTTGCTTCGCTGGATTACGAGTTCATCGAGTATCGCTCGACGAATCTCGTGAAGCTGGAAGTGCTCATTAACGGCGACCCAGTGGATGCGCTCTCCACCATTGTTCACCGCGACAAAGCGTACCACGTGGGGCGCAAGCTCATCCAGCGCCTGAAGGAGCTGATCCCACAGCAGCTCTTTGAGGTCGCCCTGCAGGCGTCTATTGGCACCCGCATCATCGCCCGGGAAACGGTGCGCGCGATGCGGAAAGACGTGACGGCCAAGTGCTACGGCGGTGATATCTCCCGCAAGCGGAAGCTGCGGGAGAAGCAGAAGGAAGGCAAGAAACGCATGAAGCAGGTGGGCAGTGTTGACCTGCCGCAGGAGGCCTTTCTGGCGGTACTTTCAATGGATGAGTAACGACGGACACCCATCATGCGCGGGAGCAACGAACGTATGGAGGCTGGCGGCAGGAGCGCGGCCTGCGCAGGAATCGCACTGGTGCTGCTGTGTTTGCTGTGGTCATTCCCTGCGCCTGCGACGGCGCAGACGGAAGGGGACCGCGGTGCCCATACGCTGATTGAGCAGTATCAGCAGGCGATCGTGCAGGAGCGCATGCGGCGGTTTCTGGAAGAGACGAAGGATGGATTCCCCGGACGCCCGGCGCGCCTGTTGCCCACGGCGTTGGACACGCTCAGGCCCTGGTTGGCTGCGCGTACACCGGGCGTAACGTACGCGCAGGAGCCGGACGGACCCCCGCCGCTTGTGGTGGAGGACGTGCGTCACGTGCGCCACTTTGCGTACGCATGGTTTGAGCAGGCGTACGGCAACAGCTCTTGGGCGTACCTCGGGTACGTCGGGAGCCAAGGGCGGGCCCGGCTGGACACTACGCAGACGCCGCAGCTCCGCGCCCGGCTGCAAGCACACTTCGGCGCCCCGACCGTTACCATGGCCGAGCTCGGACGCCAGCGGGCGTCCGGAGAGCCCTCGCCGCAGTTTGTGTACGCGCTCGTTGTAAACGACAGCATGGCCGTGCAAATCAGGGACGTAAACGGCCCGGAAGACCGCGGGCTCATCCTCATGACGGAGAGCCGTTGGCGCGATCGGTTGCTCGAATTGCGGGCGGCCCTGCTGGAGCCGTTGCTGGATATCGATCCGGCACCGTATGTCGATTACTACTACAACCGCGAGTTCAACCACTGGCAGCGCACAGGATACGACGGGTCGGCATACTTCACCGATCGTATTCGTCCGCCTAACTTAAGACGGGGCCGTCCCCGGCTGTGAGGCGCGAGGCAGTACTCCTTATGTCGTGCCGCTCGTCTCCGGCTGATCCTCTTCATCCTTCCTGTTCACCTTGATCTCCAAAGCCTTTGGCCCACGCGCCCAATCGTTCGTCGTCCCGCCGTTCTACCGCCGCCCGCGCACGCCGTGGAGGCAAGGACCCCTCCGCAAAAAGTGCCACACGGGAATGGCTGGAAGCCATCGTCTTCGCGGTGGTCATTGTGCTCATCATCCGGTCGCTCTTTTTCGACCTCTTCCGGATTCCCACCCCGTCCATGGAGAAGACGCTGTTGGTGGGGGACTACCTCTTCGTCTCGAAGGTGCACTACGGCCCGCGGATGCCCATGACGCTGGGCGTGCCGT
>CAYFRR010000095.1:8559-10388 GCA_964345505.1 uncultured Rhodothermales bacterium | reverse complement strand
CGCTGATGTCCGCTGGGACCTGAGCGATCTGTACCCCTCACGCGATGCCGCCCTGAGCGCGCTCGAGACCGCTGCTGAGGAAGCAGCAGCGTTTGCCAAGCAGTATCGAGGCACCGTCGCCTCGCTGGAGGCTCCTGCGCTGGCCGAGGCGCTGGCTACATTTGAGTCCATCCAGGAGCACATGGGGCGGGCCGCCACCTACGCCTACCTGCACTGGTCTACCGATACCAACGACGCCGAGCGCGGGGCCCTCCTCCAGCGCGTCCGCGAAGAGACCACCCAGATCGGGCAGCAGCTCATCTTCTTTGAGCTGGAATGGGTGCAGGTGGATGATGACCGCGCCGCCGAGCTTCTGGCCTCCGACGCGCTCGCCGACTACGCGCACTACTTGGAGGTGGAGCGCCTCCACAAAGACTACGTGCTCTCGGAGCCCGAGGAGAAGATCCTCTCCGAGAAGTCTGTGACCGGGCGTGGTGCCTGGAATCGGTACTTCGACGAGACGGTGGGCGCGCTTCGCTTCACCCTTGACGGCGAGGAGCTGAACCAGAGCGACATCCTCTCGAAGCTCTACGAGCCTGACCGCGACCTCCGCCGCCGCGCGGCGCTCTCCTTCACCGACGGGCTGGAGGAGACGCAGCGCACCCTCACCTATGTGTTCAACACCATCCTGGCGGATAAGGCCTCCAACGACCGGCTCCGCGGCTACCCGCACTGGCTCACGAGCCGCAACCTCTCCAACGAGGTGGACGACGCTACCGTGGAGGCCCTGATTGAGGCCGTCACCTCGCGGTACGATCTGTCCGGTCGCTTCTACGGGCTGAAGCGGCGCTTGCTGGGGCTGGAAGAAATGATGGACTACGACCGCTACGCGCCTATCGGCGAGGCTGACACGCGGTACGCATGGGACGATGCGCGGAGCCTGGTGCTGGAGGCGTACGGCGACTTCCATCCGCAGATGGCGGATGTTGCGCAGCAGTTCTTCGACCACCACTGGATCGACGCGCCGTCCGCCCCCGGCAAGCGGGGTGGAGCCTTCAGCCATGGCGCGGTGCCGAGCGTGCATCCGTACGTGCTGATGAACTACGACGGCCGGATCCGCGATGTGCAGACGCTGGCCCACGAGCTGGGCCACGGCGTGCACCAGTACCTCTCGCGCGAGCAGGGCGTACTGCAAGCCGGCACGCCGCTGACCACCGCCGAAACCGCCT
Source organism: uncultured Rhodothermales bacterium (assembly GCA_964345505.1). GTDB lineage: Bacteria > Bacteroidota > Rhodothermia > Rhodothermales > Salinibacteraceae > Tc-Br11-B2g6-7. Next base: position 9,180 of record CAYFRR010000095.1, on the reverse strand, counting down.
CTGTGTTTGGCGAGATGCTCGTCTTCCAGCGCCTCATGCGCAACGAAGACGACCCGGCCAACCGCCTGTCCATGCTGATTGGCAAGATCGACGACACAATGGCCACGGTCTTCCGGCAGATTGCCATGAACCGGTTTGAGGACCGCATCCATACCGCCCGGCGCGAAGAGGGCGAGCTCTCGGCTGAGCGGTTGGGCACGCTCTGGCGGGAGACGCAGCGCGCCATGTTCGACGGCCAGGTCACGCTCGGTGCCCACTACACGCACTGGTGGAGTTACATCCCCCACTTCCTGCACACGCCAGGCTACGTCTACGCCTATGCGTTTGGCGAGCTGCTGGTGCTGGCCCTTTACGCCCGCTACCAGGACGAGGGTGACGCCTTCGCCGAGCGCTATATCGACCTGCTGCGTGCCGGCGGGTCGGACTGGCCGCACGAGCTGGTGGGGGCGCTGGGCATCGACCTGACCGACCTCTCGTTCTGGCATGAAGGGCTGGGCGCTATCGAAGACCTCGTGGCACAGGCCGAGGCGCTGCAGACCCAACTGCAGACCAATGGCCGGACCAATGGGCAAACCAACGGAACGCCGGAGGGCGCCTGATGGCACCATCTCCTGCTGCATC
>CAYFRR010000095.1:0-8459 GCA_964345505.1 uncultured Rhodothermales bacterium | reverse complement strand
GGGCAAACCAACGGAACGCCGGAGGGCGCCTGATGGCACCATCTCCTGCTGCATCCGACCCCGCATCCGACGCGGCCCCGCGCGAGAGCAGCCAGCCGGCGTTCTGGGACGAGCGCTATCGCGCCTATCCCGATCTGTTCAGTGCAGCGCCCAATGCCATCGTGGCCGCGGAAGCCGACCGGCTGACCGAAGGTGCGGAGGTGTTGGAGGTGGCGGCCGGCGAGGGGCGTAACGCGCGCTTCTTCGCCCAGCGTGGGCACCCGGTGACGGCGCTCGACTTTGCCCCTGCCGGGCTGGAGGCTCTCCAGTCCGTTGCGGCGGCGGAGGCGTTGCCCATCACGTGCGTCTGCGCCGACATCCTCACATGGGCGCCTGAACGCCGATGGGATGCCATCGTCGTGACCTTTCTGCAGCTGCTCCCGGATGAGCGGCCGCGCCTGTTTGCCCGGCTCCGCGGCCTGCTTCAGCCCGGGGGTGTGCTGATCGGGGTCTTCTTCCGGCCGGAACACCATGCGGACCCCTATGCCGACGTGGGGCCGCCCGTGGCCGACCGGATGGTGAGCCCCGCAGAGGTCCGCGAGTACCTGCCCGGCGCCGGGCTGCAGCGCTGCGCGCCGGTTGACCGGCATCTTGACGAAGGCCGGATTGTAGGCTTGTGCGCCCTCACGGTCGTGGTATACGAGGCGCCGGGCGAACCGACCGTGCCCGCTGCACGAGGCGATACACGGGCCTGAGAAGGAGCCCGGCCCCTCTTTCAGGAACCCTCTGCGCCGCCGATACCCACGACTGGACGGTTACAGGTTCGATTCATTTATTATTCAATGCACATCGTGAATCTGTGCCCGCGCCCGCGCGGTTGATGCTGTGCTTTCCCATCCGAGATGTACCGCTCTATGACGCTCTACGCACTGGGCTTGAACCATACCACGGCCGCCGTGGATGTACGTGAAGCGTACGCGCTGGACGAAGCCTCGACGCGTGCGTTCTACCAGGCGCTGACGCTGTCTGATGAGGCGGAGCTCATCTTGCTTTCCACGTGCAATCGCACGGAAGCCTATCTTTTCGGAAGCCAAGATGACTTGGCCACCGTGCGCACCGCGCTGAGCCGCCGCGCCCGGCGCCCCTGGCCCGAAGCTGATGTCTTCCTCTATCAGGACGAAGCGGCCATCCGGCACGTCATCGAGGTCTCCTGCGGCATCCGGTCACAGGTCCTGGGCGATGCGCAGATCCTGAACCAAATGAAGGAGGCGTATCGCCTGGCCGTGGAGGAAGACCGTGTGCAGTCGTACCTACACCGCCTCATGCACGTCACCTTCCGTACGGCCAAGCGGGTGGTCAACGAAACGGCCCTCACCGACGGCATTGTGTCGGTCTCTGGCGCGGCCATCGCTGCCGCCCGCCTGCACTTCGAGCACGAGCGGCACCTGACCTTCGACGATCAGCGCATCTTGATTGTCGGGGCGGGCGAGATGGCCACGCTGGCGCTTGAAGCGCTGCAGTCGCACGGGGCCGACCGCATCTGCATCACCAACCGCACCCAGGCCAAAGCTGAAACGCTGGCTGCGCGCTTCGGCGTAACGACGGTAGCGTGGGAGCAACGATACGAAGCGCTGAAGAACGCCGGTCTCACTATTGTCGCTACCGGCGCCCCGGTACCCACCATCACCGCCCGGTACCTCCCCGAGGTAGCCCCCGAAGCGGTAGAGAAGCTGTTGGTCGACATCGCCATGCCGCGCAACGTGGGCGTGGGGGTCGAGGGAGCGAACGGTTACCGTGTTGTGGACCTTGACGCCATCGACCAGCGCCTGGCGCACGTCGAGGCGCGGCGCCGCGCCGATCTCCCGGCTGCGCGCGACATCTGCGAGGAAGCGCTCCAGGAGTACGTCACGTGGATCTTTCATCAGCAGGCTCTGCAGCCCGCTATCGATGCCATTCGCAGCACGTTTGAGGCGATCCGGCAGCAAGAGATCGACCGCCACCACCACCGCCTGGCCGACACCGACCGCGAGGCGCTCGACCGCCTCACCCAGTCTATCTTACAGAAGCTCCTGGCCGTGCCGGTGGTACGGCTAAAAAACGTCGACCCGGACAGCATCGACTACGTCCGCGGCATCCGCCTCCTCGAAGCCCTGTTCTCGCGGCCCGGATGTGATGACGCTACCGCCGACGAGCAAACAGCACAACGCCGCGATGACGCGGCTACGCCGTCATCAATGCATCCACCTGCGGCCTGCCCCTTTGGACCAGACCATGCGGGTGCACGGGCGTCCAACGACACGGGTGAAGCCGAGGGGGCACTCTCGGCCATGCTGCGTGCGCTTGCCGAAGAGCACGGCGATCAGGCCTAAGCAGAGCCGCAGGTATCCCCCACGCGTCCGCCCGCCCGGTTCGAGCCTCAGGTTTTCCCATGTCCTCTGCTGATGATGGCCCCTTCTCTTACGCTCGGCACACGCGGTAGCAAGCTGGCCCTCTGGCAGGCCCACCATGTACAACATGCCCTACAAGCGGCCGGGCATGCGGTAGCCATCAAAGAAATCAGCACCAAAGGGGACCGCATTCTCGACACGCCGCTGGCAGAGATTGGCGACAAGGGGCTGTTCACCAAAGAGTTGGACGTAGCGCTGCTGAACGGCGAGATTCAGCTGGCCGTGCACTCGCTCAAGGACCTGCCCACCCAGCTGCCGCCGGGTATTGCGCTGGCAGCGGTAGGGAAGCGAGCCCATCCAGGCGACGCATTGGTCGCCCATCCATCGTTTGAGGCAGAACTGGAAGATCTCCCGGAGGGTGCTGTGCTGGCGACGTCGTCGCTCCGCCGAAAGGCCCAACTGCTGGCCTGGCGCCCCGACCTCACCGTTGTGCCGGTGCGGGGGAACGTGCCCACGCGGATTGCTAAGCTGGACGCCAGCGACTGGCACGGCATCGTACTGGCCGTAGCCGGGTTGGAGCGGTTGGAACTGACCGATCGCATCCGCACCATCATTCCGTACGACATTGTGCTCCCGGCCGTAAGCCAGGGAGCGCTGGGCATCGTGTGCGCGGAGAACGACCCCGACACCCGGGCCTTGCTTCGGCAGACGCTCCATGATGAAGCCACCTCCGCTGCCGTGCTGGCCGAGCGGGCGCTGCTGCGCCGGCTTGAAGGAGGCTGCCAGGTGCCCATCGGGGCGCGGGGGCGGCTGGAAGATGGCGCGCTCCATCTCGACGCCTGCGTAGTAGCGCTGGACGGGTCGCGCCTGCTGCGCGCCGCTGATCATGCGGCCCCCGACCGCGCCGAGGCGCTGGGCACGGCCCTGGCCGAGCGGCTGCTCGATCAGGGCGCTGACGCCATCCTGCAGGGCATCCGTGCGGCCGACCAATGACTGCTGCTGACGCCCCCCGTGTATGCCTCCTGCGCCAGTCCTCTGGTCCTGAGGATGCCTACGCGCGGGCCCTTCATGCGGTGGGATACGAAGTCGTGCAGGTGCCCGTGCTGTCTTTCACTTTTGCGCAGCCGGGCCGCCTGCGCTCCTTTCTGGAAACGCCCGAGGCCTTTGGGGGGCTTATCTGCACCAGTCCACGGGCGGTACAGGCGATGACGGAAGCGGCCAGCGAGGCGATGCTCCCCCCGTGGCGCGTCAAGCGAACCTTCGCGGTGGGGCCGGCCACTGCCGAAGCCGTGGCTGCGCTGGGCCTCTCGCCGGAGACGCCCCTGGCGGGCACCGCCGAGGTGCTGGCCGAGCAGATCATCCAGGCGCCGCCTGCCCCGTTACCGCTACTCTTTCTGTGCGGCAACCGCCGCCGCGAGGTGCTGCCAGCGATGCTGACGGCCGCGGGCATCGCGTGGCAGGAGCTACAGGTCTACCAAACGCACGTGCGGACGGACGTTAGCCTTCCCGAGGGCCCATCGCCTGCGTGGGTCGTGAGCTTCAGCCCATCCGGCGTACCTGCGCTTCAAGCACTCCTCTCGGAAGCCCCAGACGCCCGCATCGCAACCATTGGGCCCACCACTGCGACCGCGGTCCAGAAGCGGGGCCTGACGGTGAGCGCCGTAGCCGAGACGCCCTCGCCCAAAGGCCTGGTGGCGGCACTACAGGCCGCGGGCGGGTGAGCGTTGTCGGAGTCTTGGCTTGTCCCTGTGCTGCTACGCTGCCAGCACCGCATCCAATTCGCGCCGGTAGTGCCGTGTGGCCTCTTGCGGGTTGGCCTTGGTGGTGATTCCCGTCATCACGGCTACGCCGTGCGCGCCGGCCTCCATCACGGGCGCCACGCGGGACGGGGTGATGCCCGCGATGGCAATGACCGGTATGGCAACGGCCTGGCAGGCCTCCGCCAGCCCCTGCAGGCCTTTCACCTTGGCCGGGTCTTTCTTTGAGCGTGTGGTGAACACCGGTCCAAATCCGATGTAGGTCGCGCCCTCGTCAGCCGCGCGGACGGCCTGTTTTACGTTTGTTGCGGTGGCCCCAATGATGGCGTCCGGCCCCAGTACGCGCCGCGCTTCCGTAATAGGAAAGTCCGTCTGCCCCAGATGCACGCCATCAGCGCCCGTCGCGAAGCACATATCGATGTGGTCGTCGATGAGCAGCGGAATACCCTTTTCCTGACATACGTCTGCGGTAGCATGCGCCTGCCGAAGCTTATGCTGCATCATGCCATGCTTCTGGCGAAACTGGACCACGTCCGCGCCGCCGTCGATGACCAACCGGGCCAATTCCGCATGCGAAAAGCGTTGCTGAAAATGATAATCCGTCAACACGTGCAGGCGTCCGATGGGCATAGTCCGGGGGGGCGATCAAAAGAGAAACGGGATAGAGTGGACCCGTCGTGCGGGCGTATGTTCTTGCGGCTGCCGCCCCGGCACCGCACTGTAAGATCGACGCTCACGTGTGTGCTACAGGTGCTGATCTTCTGTCAAGAAATCCCTATACTACGGTGCCCGCCCACGGACGGCGCCCCACAATCACTTCTCCACTCTGCTCAAGCCTTTATGTCCTACAGGTTACCACTGCTTTTTTTCTTTCTTACCTGGCTTCTGCTGCCCGCCGTTCCCGACGCGCAGGCGCAGGAGCTTCCGCTGGCCATCGACTTTCCGCTGGAAGGGGTGGACGCCTATGACGAAGCCATTGCCACGCCTGATGAGGTCATTGGCCACGTCGTCGGCACCCGTCATACCGAAAGCCTGCGAGTGCTAAACTACTTCGAACACGTGGCGGCGCAAAGCGACCGCGTGATGCTCACCGAGTACGCCCGTTCCTACCAAAACCGCGCGCTGGTGTACGCCACCGTCACGTCTGAGGCCAATCACGCCCGACTGGACGAGATCCACGCGGCCAACGAACGCCTGACGACGGATCCGGGGAGTGTGAGCGATGATGAGCTGGAAGACATGCCGGCTGTCGTCTACATGGGCTACTCGGTGCATGGCGATGAAGCCTCAGGCACGGAGGCTGCGCTGTTGTTGCTCTACCACCTCGCCGCCGGTACCGGCCCGGCCGTTGATGCGGCGCTGGACGATCTCGTCATCCTCATCGACCCCAACATGAACCCGGACGGGCGTGACCGCTTCGCATACTGGGTCAACCAAAACCGCGGGGGGGTCCACACGACGGATGTGCAGGACCGCGAGCACTCGCAGCCGTGGCCCCGGGGGCGGACCAACCACTACTGGTTCGACCTCAACCGGGACTACATGCCGCTGGCACACCCGGAGTCGCAAGGCAAAATCGGTGTCTATCAGTACTGGCGGCCGCAAGTCCTGACGGACTTTCATGAGATGGGCCGTAACTCTACCTACTTCTTCCAGCCGGGGGTGCCCGAACGGACCAACCCGCGCACGCCGGACCTCAATCAGGAGCTGACGATGGAAATGGCGCGCTTCCACGCCCGTCAGCTCGATAGCCTGGGCGAGCTGTACTGGACGCGCGAAGGCTTCGACGATTACTACTACGGCAAAGGCTCCACCTACCCCGACGTACAGGGCACCATCGGGATCCTCTTTGAGGAGAGCTCTTCGCGCTCGCTGGAGACGGAAAGCAACTTTGGCGACAAGCACTACAGCGAGACGGTGCGCAACCAGTTTGCCACCACGCTCTCGACCCTCGAAGGGGCGGTAGAACTACGCGCGCGCCTGCTGCGCTATCAGCGCGACTTCTTTGCGGAGGTCCCGGATCGCTACTCCGCTTTTGACACCAAAGCCTATGTGGTGGGGCATGGCAACGATCCGCAGCGGGCGCAGGGGCTGGCGCAAGTGCTGAAGCAACACCGGGTGCAGGTTCATGCTCTCGCAGAAACCATCGAACAGGATGGGCAGCGCTTCGTGCCGGGGGAGGCGTTCATCATACCGATGAACCAGACGCAGCATCAGTTCATCCGCGGTGTGATGGAGCGAGCCACCACGTTTGGAGACTCGCTCTTCTATGACGTGTCTTCGTGGACGCTACCCCTGGCCTATGGCGTGCCCCATGCCGAGGTACAGCGCACCCCTGACCGCTTTGTAGGCGAGGAACTGACGGACGTCAGCTTCTCTGGAGGCGCGTTCATCGGCGGCCGTTCCAACGTCGGGTACATCATGGAGTGGGGGCGCTATTTTGCCCCGCGCGCCCTCTACCGTCTGCAAGACGCGGGCCTGCTGACCATGGTGATGACGGAGGAGATGACGGTCCCGATCAGCGGTACCACCTACGAGATTGACCGGGGAGCCATCCTTATTCCCGCCAATCAACCAGAGGTAGAGGCCGCCGAGGTATACCGCCTACTGCAGCAAGCCGTGGCGGATGATCACGTGCGCGTGCTGGGGGTAGAGAGCGGCCTGATGCCGGAACAGCCGGACTTCGGAAGCTCAAATAGTACCATGCTGGAGAAGCCGGATGTCGCGCTGGTTACGGGGGCTGGCACCAGCCAGTATAACATTGGCGAAGCGTGGCATCTCATGAACGAGCGGTACGCGATGCCTGCATCGCTCATTGATGCCGACCGCCTCCAGAGCGTGGACCTGTCGCGCTACAACACGATCGTGATGGCCGGGGGCTCCTATGGCCGTGTCTCGTCGGATGCGGTGGAGTCGTGGGTTCGCAGCGGTGGCACACTCATCGCGTTGCATACGGCAGCCGAGTGGGCCGTGCGCAACGGCATGGCCGAGCTTGAGCGCAAGTCCCTCGACACCGACTCGCTACTGCAAGGACAGACGTACGCCGACCTCAGTGCAGCGCGCGGGGCGCAAAATATCGGGGGGTCCATCTTCGAGGCTGCCATCGACAACACGCATCCGTTGGCCTTTGGCTATGGCCAGACGGCCCCCTTCTTCCGCAACCTGAACCGGTTCTACGAACCTTCGGAGCGCCCCGGGGCCGCCGTTGCGACCTATACCGACGATCCGCTGATGAGTGGGTACCTGTCGGATCCGCAGCGTGCGCTCGCTCCGGGGAGCGCCTCCGTCGAGGGGCACCGTGTGGGCCGGGGACGCGTCGTGCTGATGTTCGATAACCCGAATTTCCGGGCCTTCTGGTGGGGCACCAATGGGTTCTTTGCCAACGCCCTGTTTTTCGGTCGCTCGTTCTGATGTGCGAAAGCCCGGGGTGTATCCCAGGGCGATATCATGGCTGCATAACAAGCCGCTGTCTCCGCTTGGAGGCAGCGGTTTCTTGTTCGCTGAGGGGCCGATCGTCTGGAGAATACCTCGTATCATGCCGCGCAGGCTTCGACCGCAGGCGCTGACCGCACGAGGCGCGCTCAACCCGTGCCTAATCCACCTCTATGGTACGGTCCAGATAGCCCTCATGGGTTGGCTGCTGCCGCTCGTATGGCTCATCGAGGAGGGGAGAAGAGATGAGAAAGTCGGCTGTGGAGCGATCACAGGCAACGGGCAGGTTCCAGACGACGGCAATGCGGAGCAGGGCCTTGACGTCGGGGTCGTGGGGCTGGGCTTGCAGCGGATCCCAGAAGAAAATCATGATGTCGATCTTACCTTCGGCGATGGCGGCGCCCATCTGCTGATCGCCTCCCAGCGGTCCGCTCATGAAGCGCTTGATCTCAATGCCCAGTTCGTCTTCAATGAGGCGGCCCGTGGTGCCCGTCGCCATCAGGTCGTGCTTCAGGAGGGTGAGGCGGTTGAATCGGACCCAGTCGAGCAGGTCTTTTTTCTTGTTATCGTGCGCAACGAGGGCGATCTGTTTCGTTGCGCTGAGGGTGGTGTCGGTTAGGGGCATGGGGAGGCAGGACCGTTTTGCAGGAGGATGAGAAGGTATAATACAAACTGCACGGCCGATGTGCAGCACGCCGGGCCATCAGGCATGATCCTATTGAATAGAGGGAGCCAGCCTTTCCCTGGCTTTTACGAACTTGCGCGAGGGGCAAGGGTACGAACGGACAGAATCGACGCCTTACAACCGACTCCGGTACCGCTATGGAACGGCATCACTGTAAAGCCTGTGGCGCACGCAGCCTCGTTCCGATGCACGTCGTTACGGAGGTGCAGGAAGAATACG
>CAYFRR010000094.1:1408-10635 GCA_964345505.1 uncultured Rhodothermales bacterium | reverse complement strand
CGATGCCACGCGCATCGTTTGCCGACCTCCAGTTGCATCTGCAGACCGACGACGCGCCTCCCCTCTATCGTCAGCGCCAAGCCGATGATGGGGCGGGCGTATCGTTTGACGTGGAAGTGGCTGTATCATCACCCGCGAACGGGTCGCACCGCGCTGTAGTGCTTACCCCGGAAGGCCTGGACGCCTTTGCCCATACCAACGTACATCTTGTGGATACTGCCACCAGCGAGGCATACGATCTCCATCGTGAGGAGCAGGTCCGCCTGCGGTTTGAGGGCAAACAGACCCGCCGCACCCTCCGGCTCCTCATCGGGCCCGATGCCTTTGTGGAAGAAGCCCTGCGCCAGGTGACCCCCGACGCGTTAACCCTGCAGCCCAACTACCCCAATCCGTTCACCGCCTCCACGACGCTGCAATTCACCCTGCCCGAGGCCACCCACGTACATCTGGCCGTGTACGACCTGCTTGGGCGTGAGGTGGGTATCCTGGCCGATGGATACTTCACTGCGGGTGCCCACGAGGTGACGTGGGACGCGCGCACCGCGACCGGTGCGCCTGCGGGCAGTGGCGTGTATGTTGCCCGACTCCGCGCTGGAAGCACCATCCACACCGAGCGCCTCGTCCTCGTCCGGTAACCTCCGCCTCGCTCCCCTTCATCAACGCCTGCTCCGCCTTGCTTCACCGTCTGCTGCTGATCGCCTGCGTCATCGGATGCCACGTGCCCGCACACGCGCTCCATGGGCAACATGCGCAAGAGGTACCCGTGGCCCTGCCCGACACTACCCTCGCGCCAAGCGCTCTGGGGAGCACGGTGCTGCTGCCGGTCCACATCCCGGAGGCGCTTGACGGCACGGAGTACCCGTACAGCCGAGGGAGCCTGTCCATTGAAGGTATCATCAGTTTCGACCTGGTGGTCACGTACGATCCCACGCACCTGCGGCTGACGGGCGTCGTGCAGGACGGCACCTTCACCGAAGGCTGGATGGTGGCAATCAACGACCGGGCGGATGGGGAGCTGCGCGTGAGTGGAACCTCCACCGGTGATCCACTGGCAGGGCCCGCCGGACCGCTCCTCTTCCTGGCGGCTGAGGTCCTGGGCGGGGGACGCAGCGCGGTGACCTTCACGACCATGCGCTTCAATGACGGCACAGCGGACGCCACCGCCGGGCACGTGCATATCAGGAAACTGTAGAGACGCCCCACCAGTGCGTCCCCCAGACACAAAAAGGCCCCACAGCCCAATCCCACCAGCCGATCACTCTCAGACAGCAGGAGGCGTCCAAGACAGCCCTTGCGTAGACCCGTGCTATCCTGTAGTATGGCAGGGCATGTGATCAGATCATTACGTCCCCGTCTGTATGCTCCGCTGGTCTTCCCCCTGGCTCGCGTTTATGGTGCTGTCGCATGCACTCTTACTGGGTAGCGCACCCGCGCTTGCCCAGAGCGTGTCAACCTCCCGCTCATCCGTCGACATCGTATTCAGTGGTGACATCCAGCCCCGCCTAAGCTATGGCTGGGTAGAAAACGGCGACAGTCGCCTGGGCTATGGGCTCCGGCGGGCGCGCCTCGCAACCGCCGTCACGGTCAACGACCAGGCTGGGGCGTACCTGCGCTTCAACGCGGGCGCCGGGGCAGTAGCAGGGATTGACGCCTATGCTTTTTTTCAAACGAGTGCCCTGTATTTCCGCGCAGGCCGCTTCGCCGGTGCGCAGCCGCGGGCTTTCGCCCTGACGTCTGGCCAACGGATAGACGCTATCGACCGCACCGCCATTGCCGAGCGCTGGGGGTCGCGCACCGTTGGCGGTGACGGTCGCGATTTTGGGGTGGAAGCGCAGTGGCAGCGGCCACAGACCACCTGGGCCCTGATGGTCTCCGCCGGAGACGGCAGCTGGGACCGCGCCCAGGGGCTCTACCGCGAGAGCATCAGCAGCAGTGATGTAACGCGGGGCGGCGACCAGACGGGCCTGGCCGTAACGCTGGCCACTCAGCGCCAGTCTACCCGCGTGGACGGCCTCGTATACGGGGCCTTTGCGGGCGTGAATACCGCTGAAAGCCCCACCACCGACGGACGGACCTACAGCACGTATGGAGCCCACCTGTACTACGGTGCCGATCCCGGCAGCCAGCCGCTCCGCGCTAAGCTCGACGTGATTGGCCTTCGCTTTGAAGAGGTAGGCAACGTTCGAGAGTCGTCGCTTGGGATGAGCCTGCTGGGGGCCGCGCGCATCCACGAAGCTGCTGAAGTCTATGCCCGGTACGAACACGAGGACCTCTCAGGCACCATCGACCAGGTCCAATTTATCACCACGGGCATCAGCCTAAGCCTCAGCCGCCTCCGCAACGCAGCAGCTCCGTATCATCACGAGCGCGTTACGCTTGGCTATATGCTGCAGCTACCGGAGGACAGCACCGAACCCCGGCAACAGTTGCTCGTGCTACAGCTCCAATACACGTTCTAACGTCGTGCTGCACCGGTACGGCGGCATCGCCTGTTGTTTTGCTCGTTATGTCCTCCCCTACGCTACCCGTCGACCGCGCACTCACGCCCACCGTTGCTGAGATCCGGCTCGACCACCTGCGCCACAACGTACGTACGCTGCAGCGCCTGGCGGCTCCGGCGGCCGTCATGGCCGTGGTGAAGGCCGACGCCTATGGCCATGGGGCAGCGCGGACCGCCCCGGTACTTGCGGAAGAAGGGATCACCCAGTTTGCTGTGGCCACCGTGGGCGAGGGCGTTGCTCTCCGCGAGGCCGGCATCACGGGGCACATCCTGGTGCTGGGCGCTCCCCTTCCCGGAGCCTTACCCGCCTACCAACGCCACGGGCTGGAGGTGAATGTCTGCTCCCGCGCCATCGCCAAGGCGGTGTGCCAGCTGGCGTCCCCTGCGGCACCGCTCCAGGTACAGCTGAAGGTCGACACCGGCATGAGCCGGCTGGGGCTGGCGCCAGACGACGTGCCTGCTGTGCTTGCGCAACTGCGCGAGGCCGCCGGCGTCGAGGTCACCGGCCTGTGGAGCCACTACGCCACCGCCACCTCCCCCGACGATGCCTTTGCAGCAGAGCAAGGGGACCGGTTTGCCGCCGTAGTCCGCGCGCTGCCTTCGCCGCTGCCTCCGCTACACATCGGCCACTCAGGCGGGCTGCTGATGACCGATGAGGCCGCCGCTCCATTCAACGGACACCCCATGGTGGTCCGGCCAGGTATCGCGCTGTATGGGGTGGCCCCGTCCCCTGCGCTGGCAGATGCAGCCGAGCTCCGTCCGGTCATGCGACTCGTCTCCCGCGTGACGCAGGTAAAAACCCTGCCCGCCGGAGCCAGCGTCTCCTACGGCCGGACGTGGACCGCCCCGCGCCCCACCCGGTTGGCAATTATAGGAGCGGGCTACGCGGATGGCTACCCGCGCGCGCTTTCCAACACGGCTTCCATCGGACTCCGTGGCGCGCTGTATCCGGTGGTGGGTACGGTGTGCATGGACATGTGCATGGTGGACCTGGGGCTCCCCCAAACAGCCCCCGTGGTGGAACCCGGCGATACCGCTGTGTTGTTTGGCACGGGTGGGCCTCCAGTTTCTGACGTGGCTGCCTGGGCAGGCACGATTCCGTACGAGCTGTGCGCCCGTATCGGCCCGCGCGTACCAAAGGTTTACATCTGAGGGCACAAATCGCTCGATTTTGGCCCCAAAGTTTCTTTAGTTTGGACTCTTACCTTCACGCCGGTTAGCTTATGGCCGCGTTTGAGATTTGCCTCCTTCCTTAACTCTTTTCACTATCTACTCCAAGCGGCATGACCACTACCGATCCCTCAGACATCAACATCCTGGTTGTCGACGACGAAGAGTCTGTCGTCGAAGTCATCAGCCTGTTCTTGCAAGAAGAAGGCTATCAGGTAGACCAGGCCTACGACGGCGAAGAAGCACTCGAGAAGGTATCGAAGGATACGGATGTTATCCTGCTGGATATCATGCTGCCGGGCCTCTCCGGCTACGAAGTCTGCGAGCGCATCCGCTCCCGGGCCGAGACGGAGACCATTCCGATTATCTTCCTCAGCGCGAAGAGTGAGGAAGAGGACCAGATCAAGGGGCTCATGATGGGTGGCGACGTCTACCTCACCAAGCCGGTGTCGTCAAAAATTATTCAGGCCAACGTGAAGGCCGTCCTGCGGCGCACGGGCGTCGAGGAGAATCGCGTGCTCGAGATGGGCGACCTGACCATCTACGAGGACGAGTACCGCGCTACCCTTGGCGACGAAGACCTGGGCCTGACCCTCACCGAGTTTGAGCTGCTGCGCTACCTGGTGCGGCATCCCAAGAAGGCCTTTACGCGGCAGCAGCTGCTGGAGACCATCTGGAAAGATGCCATGATGGTGACCGAGCGCACCGTGGATGCCCACATCAAGAACCTGCGCGAGAAGCTCGGCGACTTTGCTAAGCACATCCAGACCGTGCGTGGTGTGGGCTATCGTTTTGTGGAGGCTGCAGAAGGCGCCAACGCGTAACCTCTCTCGGTGGTACTTGTCCTCTTGATGAAGCTGCTTGCCCGCTTACGCTCGTGGGTCTTCCCCCCTCGTGCATCCACGAAGACGTGGATGTTCAAGACCCTGGCCCTGTTTGTAGGGCTGGCCGTTGTGGCGGTCGGCCTGTACGTCGGGTTTGTGTTGCGCGTACAGGTGTACGACGCCCGCAACGCTACGCTTCTACAACAGGCGGAGCGGCTTGCCCATGTGGTCGAAACCGCAGCCGACGATGACGAGCGGCGGCGAAGCGTGGCCCAGGCCGCGCAGCTTATGGGGAGCCGTATCGCCGTGGAGCGTGACGGAGCGCTCGTTGCCGGCGACGAGGCGCTACTGTCCTTCACCGCAGACACAACGCAGCTGCAGCACCTGCAGCGCAACGAGGAAGCGGGCGTCGGCGAAAGCGTCTACGCCGAGCGCGCGGAGGCCAATGAGCAGGCCGTGTTCATCTCGTTAGCTCGGCCCTCCGGCTATACGCTCTACATGAGCCAGCCCAAGCCTCCGCTCCTGGCACTGGTGGAGCAGACCCAGCGCACCCTTGTGGTGGGCATGGTGATGGTGTTTTTCTTTGCGCTCGTGGGGACCTGGGTCGCTGCCTCGCGCATCACGGCGCCGCTACGCGACATTCAGCAGACGGCCCGTAACATCATCGATGGCCGGTACGACGAGACCGTACGTGTAGAGACACGTGCCGCTGAGATCCAGGATCTGGCCCGAAGCCTCAACCGGGCCGCCAGCACCTTTCTGGATAAGATCAACGAGCTGGAGCGCCTGACGCGCATGCAGAGCGAGTTCATCGGCAATGTCTCGCACGAAGTCCGTAATCCCATCTTTTCGGTCAGCGGCTACCTCGAAGCGCTCGGATCTCCGCGCCTGACCGACGACCAGCGCAAGCGCTACGCCGAGAAAGGCCTCCAAAACCTCCGGCGCCTGAACAACCTTTTCAACGATCTCATCGAGATCGCCAAGCTGGAGTACCGCGAGGACCTCATCAAGGCCGAGCCCTTTGAGCTCAGCGATCTTGTCGCAGAAACGCTGGAGCTGCTGGCTCCAAAAGCAGAGGAAAAAGAGCTCGAGATTCAGGCCTCGGACCACGAGGTATACGTCCTGGGCGACCGCAACCGGCTCCGGCAGGTGGTCTTCAACCTCATCGACAACGCCATCGCCTACACCGACGAAGGCGCTGTACGGTGCCGCTACCGGCGGCGCAAGGACAAAGTACGCATTGAGATTGTCGATACCGGTCGTGGCATTCCGGAGGAGCACCGGGAGCGTATCTTCGACCGGTTTTACCGGGTGGACCCCGACCGCTCCCGCAAAAGCGGAGGCACCGGGCTGGGGCTTAGCATCGTCCGCCAGATCGTACAAGCGCACGGGGAGCAGATCCGTGTGGAGAGTACCATGGGGCGCGGCACGCGCTTTTCATTTGAGCTGCCCTACGTGCCGCAGGAGGAGACCGAAGCGGTAGCGTAAAGCCCCGTCGGAATTTCCGGCCAAATCACTGCCCCTCTCCACTCCAAGGACCAACGTTGCCTCCCGGCGTTTGTCGATTCTACTCATTTCTTTGTATCATAAAATGTTGTAATCGGCGCGGACCGCGCTTCCCCTGTGCGGTGTAGAGTGAAGATGGACGGCGCTCGGCGCTGCGCCCTACGTATATTGCGTACAACTTGCACGGTATCATACATGACAAACGGCACTGAACATCCAACCAACGGCTCGGAAGCGCTTGCATCAGATGACACGCAGCAGTCGTCGCTCCCGCACGCGGGCAGCCGCGACCTTGAGGCGGCGGCCGGCGACCCGACTGCACCAACGGTTGACCTGGAGCACGACGGCGACCTGGACATCCCCCTGGTGGGGCCCTCTGATTTCGACGAGGATACGCTCCTCAAGGCGTACCACACGATGCTGACCTCGCGTCGGCTCGATGAGAAAATGATGACCCTGCTGAAGCAGGGCAAAGGCTTCTTCCACATTGGGTGTGCCGGGCACGAGGCCGCGCAGGTGGCCACGGGGCTGCTCTCTAATCCCGGGGAAGGGCCAGGGCACGACTGGTTCTGCATGTACTACCGCGACCTGTCGATGGCGCTGACGCTGGGATTCACCCCCCGCGAGGCGATGCTGGCGCACATGGCCAAGGCCGGCGACCCCAACTCTGGCGGCCGCCAGATGCCCGAACACTTTGGGCTGCGGGATCTCAACGTGATGACGACGTCTTCGTCGGTAGGCTCGCAGTTCATGCCTGCGCTGGGCTTTGCCAAGGCCATTCAGCGCCGTGGTGACCAGAACTACGTCTACTGCTCCAGCGGCGACGGCGCCACCTCACAGGGCGACTTCCACGAGTCGCTGAACTGGGCGGCGCGCATCGGGGCCCCTGTCCTCTACTTCGTGCAGGACAACAAGTACGCCATCTCGGTGCCAGTGGAAGATCAGACGGCCGGTGGTACCCCCTACAAGCTGGCCGGTGGGTACGAAGGCTTGCAGCGCATTCGCGTGGATGGTACCGACTTCTTTAAGGCCTACGCGGCAGCGCAGGCGGCGCTCAAGCACATCCGCGCCGGCCATGGCCCCGTGTGTCTGGTTGCCGACGTCGTCCGTCTGCTCCCCCACTCGTCGTCCGACAACCACACGAAGTACCGCACTCCCGACGAGCTGGCACGCGATCAGCAGGTTGACCCCATCGCCCGGATGGAAGTCTCGCTGGTGGAGGCGGGCCTCCTCAACGAGCAACAGATCGACGCCCTCCGTAAGGACGTCCACGAGCAGGTCGACGAAGCCGCGGCCTGGGCGGCCGAGCAGCCCGACCCCGACCCGGCAAGCGCCACCACGCACGTCTTTTTTGAGGGTGACCTGGACCTCACCTACGAAGCCAGCGCGCCTTCAGGCGAGCCCATCGTGATGGTGGATGCCATCAACCATGCCCTGAAGGAGGAAATGGAAGCCAACGAGCACGTCGTCGTCTATGGCGAAGACGTAGCCGGTGGGAAAGGCGGGGTATTCACCGCTACCAAAGACCTGACCGACCAGTTTGGCGAAGATCGATGCTACAATACGCCGCTGGCCGAAGCGTCCATCATCGGAAGTGCCGTCGGGTTGGCCGCGGCGGGCTACAAGCCGGTAGTCGAAATCCAGTTTGCGGATTACATCTGGCCCGCCATGCAGCAGATCCGCAATCAGGTGGCCCCGTTTCGCTACCGCTCTAATAATGAGTGGAGCTGCCCCATGGTTATTCGTGTACCCTGCGGCGGGTACATCCACGGCGGGCTCTGCCACTCGCAGAACGTGGAATCTATTTTTGGGCACACGCCAGGTCTCAAGATCGCCCTGCCCTCCACGGCAGCTGACGCCAAAGGGCTGCTCAAAACCGCGATCCGTGGCCAGGACCCCGTGCTGTTTTTGGAGCACAAGGCGCTCTACCGCATGGCGGCGGCGCGGACGCCTGCCCCGGACGCCAACTATTACCTGCCCTTCGGCAAGGCGCGAACCGCACGTGAGGGTACAGACCTCTCCATCATCACCTACGGCATGATGGTCCACAAGGCCCGCAACGTGGCCAAAGAGCTGGAAAAGGAAGAGGGCCTATCCATCGAGATCATTGACCTGCGCACGATTGTACCATTGGATTCCGACGCAGTACTGGCCTCGGTGAAGAAGACCAACCGGGCGCTGATTCTCTACGAAGACCACGAGTTCATCGGGTTTGGCGCCGAGCTTAGTGCGCAGATCGCGGATCTGGCGTTTGAGCATTTGGATGCCCCTGTGCGCCGCGTGGCTGGCGCGTTTACGCCCATCCCCTTTGCCGATCCCCTGGAGCAAGCGGTGCTACCGCAAGACGAGAACATCCGCGATGCCGTGCGCGAACTGGCCGCATACTAACCGTTCCACCTAATCGTCCCATCACCACAATATGCGCACGTCCTTCTTGCCCACCGTGGCAGGAAGGGCGTTTTTTGTGCCATCGGGGCAACGGATCAATCGTGTGCAGCGATGAGTTTTGCTGGCCCTCCTTATCGCATGCACTCTGCTGGCCCATCCATGCTTAGCCCGGCTGTCGAGGACTACCTGAAGGCCATCTACAAGCTCGCGGACGAGCAGCCCGCGACCACAACGGACGTGGCGCAACGCCTGGACGTCTCGTCTGCTTCCGTCACCAACATGGTGAAGCGCCTGGCCGAAATGCAGCTGGTGGAGTACCGGTCCTACCGTGGCGTCACGCTGACCCCCGCCGGCGAAAAGATTGCGCTGGAGATCATCCGGCATCATCGCCTGCTTGAGACCTACCTGCGCGAGGTGATGGGGTACTCATGGGAGCAGATGCACGACGAGGCCGAACAGCTGGAGCATCACATCTCCGAGGAGTTTGAGAGCAAGCTGGATGAGCTCTTGGGCTACCCTACGCACGATCCGCACGGGCATCCCATTCCCTCCCGTGATGGGGAAATCGTCAAAACGACTGCTATTGTGCTGCATGAAGCGGAAGCCGGCGATACGGTGGTGGTCCGCCACCTCTCAGACACGAACACGGAGCTGCTCCGCTACCTGGAAGATCTGGGATTGCTCCCGGGCGCCGAAGCGGTCATTCTGGAAAAGGCTCCGTTTAGCGGTCCGCTTACCCTTCACATCACCGGCGACAAACACGTGATTGGCCATGAGGTGGCGACGCATGTGTTTGTTTCTGTAGAGGACGGGCAGGCGTAAGTCTCGAATTGTGGGCG
>CAYFRR010000094.1:0-1308 GCA_964345505.1 uncultured Rhodothermales bacterium | reverse complement strand
CGCGTGCGGCCTACCGTGCTTCCCGCCGGCTCCACCTGTTGCCTACAGCGGCGTACGCTGCCCAGACAATAGCTACCGGTATACCATTCATACGCAGAGATATAACGGATAGGATTACAGATTAAAGAAAACCGAATATTTATTCTTGTTTTTGCGTCACGCTTCCTTCATACCCGTCTGAGCACAACATGTCCAGGCTCCGCACAAGTTGGAGAGTATCGTAACAGTATACGGTCTGATCGAACCGCGGGGTAAACGATACATATCTACAAAACCTTATCAATAATATATCACATAAATAAAAGGTTGAATGAAATCACAAACTACATTTTCTTTTTTTCTCAGCCTCCTGCTCTTGGTTGCTACTGCCACCACGGCAGGGGCCATGCCTGGGGACGATGAGGATGATGACGAGGACGTTTCAACCGGTATTACGTTGATCGCGCAGGACGATGAGGACGACGACTTCCTTACCATCGGCGGCGCGCTTCGCGTGAACGCCGTGCAGGAGCTATACGAGGGCGATACCACCACGGAGAACGGGTACATCACCATCGACACGTGGCGCCTCAACATAGAAGGGCGCACGGTTGGTATTCCCTTCAATTTCGAGTACCGGTTCTATCCCACCTTCGACACGCACTTCATTCATACCGGATGGATTGGCTGGGACTTTTCGGAAGCCACGCAGCTGCAACTGGGAGTCTCTCAGGCGCCATTTGGCAACATCCCCTTTGCCTCCAACTCCTGGTGGTTTCAGAACGGCTACTACATGGGGCTGGAGGACAACCGGCAGATGGGAGCGCAACTCATCACTGAGATTGGCGGCATTGATACACGGGCCGCTTTCTATCGGCAACCGGCGCCTTCAGGCCCCTCGTCCGATGCCACCTCCTTCGAAGGCGCGTCGTTCGGCGTCGGGGGCGACGGGCGCTACTCGTACAATGTGATCCCCGTGGCTGCGGATGACCGCCTCGGGATAGCCCCGGACGGCAACCAGAGCCTCCGCGAGTTGAATACCTCCTACCTCCGCTTGGCCGCGCCCATTGGCAGCACCAGTGAGATTGGTGTCTCTGGGCGGCTTGGGCAGCTCTACAACCAGGTACGTGCCGAGACAGACTACACCACGGCTCTCTCCGGCCACGCCAGCCTTGACGTTGGTAACTTCAATCTGATGCCCCAAGTGACGTACTTCAACTTTGAGGCGACGAACGATGACGGCTCGACGGCACAGACCGTACCCATGGGCGCCTACGCCTCAGGAGCTTATCCCGTGGCGGCGGAAGCGACCAAGTATCAGATCAGCCT
>CAYFRR010000093.1:0-10716 GCA_964345505.1 uncultured Rhodothermales bacterium | reverse complement strand
TGGCCACTTCGCGCGAAAAGAGGTTATCAAGCAACGGTAACCCGGCGAACCCGAGATGCGGAAGCTTCATCCGATGGGTCGCTCCCCAGGTCCAGTCATCCATAGTTTGTCCAAATGTTTTTTCCAGTTCAAGCCGTGCATCTGCCAGTGATTTCTGAAGAAGCGTTTCGCAAGATTCCACGTTCTCCGTTGATGTGTCATCACACCAATCGGATCGTTCGCCACTCAGCGCCCTGATAAGCGACAAGTAGTTTCGGTCGCGCCATTGGTCCGAAATATCGGCCACTTCATCCGCGATAAGCCGGCGGCTGAGCATCTCCGTCCAGGTGAGAAAGATCGTCGGCGCGGCGGTGTCGAGGCGAAACCGGTAGTCCCATGCTTGCAGCGTGTCGACAAGGGCGGCATCTGCAGCGTCGGCGGGGTCCACGTTCAGCAGGAGAGGCATGAGATCACGGGCAACGGGGGAGAGATCATCCTGCTGCATGGCCCGGAAGGAGCCGATGTCGTGCTGCTCGCGCTGATCCAGCATCTCATGAATGCGCAGGGTGCGCCACGGTAACGCCCAGGAATCGCTCAGGTAGTGCGGATAGTGGTCGCCGATAATGCGCTGGTTGGCCGTGACGATGCGCCCGCTTGCAGGGTTGATGACTCGTGGATTTTGTTCAAAAGGCAGATAACTCCATTGGTTGTCGTCGATTGGTGCGACGTCCACGAAGCGCGCGTGCCGCTCGGGCCGCTGCGGGATCCTGGCGGCTGTCACGTAGCCGATGCTGCCTGCCGTATCCGCAAGGGAAATATTCATGGCCGGAAAGGTAAGGGCTTCGCTTGCTGCGATTCCTTCCTCAACGGTCTTTGCATGCTTTATACGCAGCGGTGTTAACGGGAAACCGCCGAGCTGGTCAAAGGGAATGGCACGGAACTCCTCGACCACGTCGGTACGGGAGGTGAGCGGCGTCACGCCGGGACGCTGCGGGCGAATGCGGCCGCTGGGGGTGGCCCGAATGGTATCGACCTGATCTGCACCAAAGCGCACCCGAATCGTGTCTACCCGCTGAATGAAGCTCTCCCAGGGTGCATCCGGGCTCCGGCGGTATCGATCGGGGTCGTCAGGGTGCACTTCAAGAAGGGCCAGGTCACCGAGATCAATGGAGGCCGTTGTAGCTCCCCAGGAGATCGATCCGTTGTGGCCGACAACGATGCCCGGCAGGCCCGGCATGGTTCCGCCCGCAGCGGTGCGGCCGCCCACTTGATGATGCTGAAGCTGCCAGGTTCCGGGCAACGTCTGTGCAAGCTGGGGGTCATTGGCCATGAGTGGCAGGCCGCTCGCGGTATGTTCACCGGAAAGCGTCCAGCTATTGGAAAAAGAGCGCTCCTTTACCGGCATGGTTGCCTGCAAAATTTGCGATGCGTCCGGTTCTTCGATGATGGGCCGGGTGGGCTGATCGGAGGAGTCGATAATTTCATGAATAGAAGAATCGGCTCCGGCTGCTGTAATTCGTGCCCGGGTCAGTTCCGGCCCTCCGCCGGCAACTTGGAGAAAAATTTGATAGGTGATGAGAAACGCATCTTGCGGCTGCCACGGCTCAGGATGGACGTGCAGGAGCTTCATCTCGGGCGGGCGGCGGAAAAGCGGCCCCTCCAACCAGTGGTTCACACCCGCGGCGTAGGCTTCGAGCAGCGTTTTTTCATTTTCGGGAATGGCTTCCCAGGAACGTTCCGCATGGTCTGACCAGTCGAACCAGCGAGCAGACCGGTCAGCCGAAAGGGTGATGGATCCCAACCATTCCGAGAGCCGTCCCTGGCTGGTACGTCGGGTTAGATCCATCTGCCAGAAGCGATCCTGGGCATGCACGAAACCCTGGGCGAAGTAGAGGTCGCGCTCAGTGGTTGCTTCGATGTAGGGGATGCCGTGTTCGTCACGGATAATTTCGACCGGCCCATCAAGCCCCTCGGCGGTTAGTGTGCCGTTCCACTCGGGCAGCCCGCTGCTGGCACGCCAGTAGGCGATACCGGCGTAGATTGAAATAATCAGGATAACGCTTAGAATAAAAGCGAATAGCCAAAGGATCAAACGCTTCAACATAGGTCTAACGATTTTCTTTAAAGTATCTCAGATCTGTGTATTGTGGATATTAGCTGTTCAATTCATTCTGTCCACTCATCACTCCTGGTCAATACCGGGTTGGAGAATCAGCCTGTATTGCTCTTCCACCTCATCAGGGTTTAATTTAAATCGCTCACCGCGCACCCAGTGCGGGGTCAGGTTATCATAGTAGGGCGACTTGAAGTGGCCCGACACGCCGCTGTAGGCCATAAACAACGACGCATCCAGGTCGGACAGGTCGTAAATCGCCTGGAAGCTTGGCACCGTCCCAGAGTCCGTCACCGGCAGACGGGCCGTTGGGGTTGCATAGTTATTAAACATACCATCGGGACCGCCCGGCACCGGTGTTTCCCTCGAGAACCAGTTGCGCAGGAGGGGAAAGTTGTCGAAGAGCATGTGTGGCAGCCGGAAGCGTCCGGCTTGTTCCCATCGCCATCCGTCCGGCTCTGAGCCCATGGACTCCGTAAGCGCGGTGTGGGCCTCCGTCAGCGTCTCCCGAAGGATACGGGCACAGTCCTCATTGTCGGTGGTCGTCCGATCGTCACACCAGGCTGCCTTGTCTCCACTAAGTGCTTGAGCGACCGATAAGTAGTTCGCATGTGTCCAGCCGGAGCCGCGGAAGGTGAAGCTATCCAGCTCATCCTCGATGATACGGTTGTTCAGTCGCTCCAACCATGCCATAAAGATTGCTGGCGCTCGGGAATCGAGGGTAAACCGGTAGTCCCACGCTTCGAGCTCGCGCAGCAGCTCCGCCTCATCTTCGCCTGCCGGCTCGGCCTTCAACAGCAAGGGCACCAGGCGGCGTGCGACAGCCGAGAGTTCGTCCTGCTGCATCGCACGGAAGGTACTTATATCATGTACTTCTTGCCCATTGAGCATCTCATGGATACGCCATGCCCGGTCTGGAAGAGTCCACAAACGGCTAAGATAGTGTGGGTAGTCATCGCCGGCGATACGTTGATTTGCGGTGACGATGCGTCCAGACGGCGGGTTGACGAGACGCGGATTCTCACTGAAGGGGAGGTAGGTGCCGGCGTTGCTATCCTCCGGACCAAATGCCACTTTGCGAGCGTGCGTTTCGGGCCGATCCGCGATCCGTCCCATTTTCACGTATCCGATGGAGCCGGCCGTGTCGGCAATGGTCAGGTTGAGCGATGGTCCCGGTATCTGCCCGATGGCCTCAATCGCCGCTGAAACAGAGGTGGCGCGCTGGAGATTCATCCAGCCTGTCAGATGTGTGCCCGGCAGGTCCACCCCCCAGAAGCGCCACTCCGTGTACAGGGTCGGATCATCGGTCAGGGTGCTGTCCCGGCGAATACCCAGACGCCCCGTTGGGGTGGTGCGGATGGTATCGATATACGACTCGCCGAAGCGCACCTCAATAGTGTCGACCCGCATGGTGAACCGCTCCCAGGGCGCTTCGGGGCCTTGGCGATATAGGGAGGGGTCGTCGGGGTGGAGTTCAACGAGGGTGACGTCGACCATGTCAGCGCCGGCAGTCGTAATTCCCCATGCTACCGCGCCGTTGTGTCCCACGAAAAAACCGGGCAATCCGGGGGCTGTGGCGCCGGCCCCACTTATACCGGGCGCTTGATGGTGCTGCAGGTGCCAAGTTACGGGTTGCGTCGGGCTCAGGTGGGGGTCGTTAGCCATGAGCGGATGACCGCTTGACGTGTGGATGCCGGCCAGCGTCCAATTATTGGAGTGAGCCCCGCGCTTGAAGGGAGAGGTCGCCTGCACATAATATGCACTCGAATCCGACGGCAGAATGGTGGGCACAGGCTGCTCAAAGGGGGCATAGACCTCTTTGATTACCGATGGTAGGCCAGCCTGATCGATACGTGTACTTAGCAGTTCATCGCCCGGGCGGCTTATGTTCATGTGTACAAAGTACAGCAGCCGCACCGTGTCCTGCGGCCGCCACTTTTCGGGGTGGACGTGCAGGATCGTCATCTCCGGCGGGCGCCGGTAGAACGGCCCCTCCAGCCAGGCATTCACGCCGTCTGCATAGGCGGTGGCCAGCGCCTGGATCTCCGCGGGCAGTTCGGCCCAGGCCCGCTCGGCCAGACCGACGAGGTCATCCGCGCGGTTGAGCCGGTCGGAGTTGAGCGCAGAAGCCCCCAGCCACTCCGAGAGCCGCCCCTGGCTGATGCGACGGTTGAAAGCCATCTGCCAAAAGCGGTCCTGGGCATGCACGAAACCCTGGGCGAAGTAGAGGTCGCGCTGCGTCGTCGCTTCGATATAGGGGATGCCGTGTTCGTCACGGATAATTTCGACGGGCCCGGCGAGGCCCTCCGCGGTGAGCGTGCCCTCCCACTGGGGCAGCCCGCTGCTGGCGCGCCAGTAGGTGATACCGGCGTAGGCGGCGATCAGGACGAGGACGCCGGACAGCACGGCCAGCGTCCCGAGCAGGATGCGTTTGAGCATGGGACTGAGCGGTCAGGAAACGGGGGATGGAGTGGGGTGGTGGTCGAGGAAGCGGTTGGCTTCAAGAGCGGCTTGAGGCGTCTACCGTTTGAGGGGTCAGGGATGCGTCAACGTGCAGGGCGGCCGGCAGCGAGTGCCTCGCATCCCTTCCAGCGAGGGGCGGTCGGTAAACCATAAACCGAACGGGGCGCGTGACGCGCAAACCAAAAAATGTCTACGCCGCAGCGCCTCCGAGCAGCGCCCGCGCAAAAGGAATTCAGCCGTGCCTAGTCCTCCGCGCTCCGAGCCTGTGCCTGCAGCGCCGTCGCCACCCGGTCGCGCACCTCGACCAGCACGCCGCGAATGTCCTCGAAGTCCGTCGACGCCGCATTATTGTAGTTCCAGAAGACCTGGTTAGACAGTGGACGCGGGTCTACGCGCTCAATAATAGTGTGGTAGAGCCCCGAGCTCGCGGGATAGGTGGTCAGCCGCCGCCCGGACTCTCGCGCAGCTTGGACCACAGCACAGAGCAGGTCCCACCGCGTCGTGGCGTCGGCGTCGGGGCAGCGTCCTTCGTGGGTCGGGTCCCACTGCGCCTCGCTGGCAAGCAGCTCCAGCGCCCGGTTCATCAGCGCGAGGTCGGCCGCTGTGTAGCGCAGGCTGGGGCGCTCACAATCCGTGCACTGCACCGACGGCACGGGCTCGCCCGCCAGGATGCCGGCCACCCAGTCGCGGAAGCGGTAGCCATCCGCCTCGTAGTAATAAAAGCGGGGCGTGCCCAGAGCCGTGTGCTCGTACCCGCCAACGACGAACGAGCGGAACGACGCCCGCACGCGCTGAATATCCGCATGGTTGTTCCGTATCAGCGCTAGAACGTCCGGGTCCTCCGTGCCTGTGAGCTCGATGTACGCGTATTGCACCGCGTCATAGGCCTGATCGAATTGGTACAGCTCGAGGTTGGGCGCCCCCTGGGCAGCGTGCAGGTAGAGCTGCTCGATGCCCGTGTTGTTCGAACCGCTGAAGTCCTCCCAGCCCTCATAGCGCTGCAACACCTCGGGGACTCCCCAGCGCGAGGGGATCTCAGAGTTCTCGCCCGCTGCAGTGCTCCGATAAGCCCCGGCGGCGTCTCCAAGGCCAATGACCCGCGCCTCCGGGTAGCGGCGGGCCAGCTGGTCGGCGTAGAACGGCACGGCCACGGCCCCGGCGCTGGAGCCGGTCACGACGATCTGCTCGGGCGCGTCGAAGCGGTCGTAGGCCCACTGCAGGGCGGTGTGGCCGTTGACCAGGCCCCGGTGCGGGATGGTGAAGGTCTCCGCCTCGCCGTCCTCCGGGCCAGTCGTGTAGGTCGCTGCCCGGTCGCCCAGGTGCAAATCGCCCGTGCAGTAGGGCACCACGAGCATCGAGTAGTCGGCAAAGGGGTTGTCGGGGTAGTCAAGGTCGAAGACGCCGCTGCGCCGCCCCGGAGGAACACCAACGTCAGGACTGAACGTGCCGCCCTCGACGGCGCACGTCTCCGCGTCCCAGCAGGCGCCGCCGCCATCGAAGTGAATGAGCAGCTGGTCCGTGGCAGCCTGGCGGCCGTGAAACTCGAAGTCGCCCACCGCGCAGGCGGTTTCACCGCCCGGGCGGATGGTTGCCCATTCATCGTCGGCGATCGGCGGATTGGGCATAGCATGAGCCGGGAACGCCGCAAGGGGAAGCACGCCAGCGAGTAGCACCACAAAAAAAGAGCGAGGCGGTACGGGTGGACGGGGTCTGTCGAAGGCGGAGAATGGGTGGTGTAGAAACCATGGCTTTCGGGGGGGGGGCAGTCCAGTCAGGATACGGGGGCGAGGAGCACGGCTTCAGGGGGCTTAGACGGGCAGTTGCCATCCGGAGGCACGGTACAGGTCGCGGGCGCATCGGGCGCGTCGACCTGGATGATCCGGTGCAGTGGCGCCACACGCCGATAGCGTCCGTGCCAGCGCCGGCCGGTCAGCACCAGCCGGTCAGCACCAGCCGATCGGCGTGCAGCCGGATGCGGGGCACCCCAGGCGCGGCCCGGACAAGCGGAAGCGACCGGTGAGGGACATAACGTAGACACCCGGTCAACGATAATTGGGACAACCTGCCCCGACAGATGGGACATGGCTTATTGATCAGCGTAACGTCCGCTTTGTCAAAAGCGCGGCAGGGGCCCGACCTGCCGCGACCAAGTCAGGCGCCGGCAGGGACCGGGCGCAGCGTACCAGCCGGGCGCCGTACGGGGACAATGGACCAGACGGCATGGAGATGCTATGCATCTGTGGCAGTTCAATCGCGGTAAGCCGAAGGCGTTTCGCCAAAGACCTGGCGGAAGCGGCGGGCGAAGTACCCGGTGTCGGTGTAGCCCACGGCGTAGGCGACCTCCTGGACCGTCCCGGCGTTCTGTTCAAGAAGCTGCGCGGCGCGCTCTAGCCGCATGCGGCGGATGAAGTCGCTGGTTGTCTGGCCGGTGATAGCCTTCAGGCGACGGAGCAGCTGGCGGCGGCTCAGGCCCACTTCGTGTGCCAGCCGCTCCACCGTGAAGCTCGTGTCGCCGAGGTGAGCGTCGACCACGGCGCGCACGCGCTTCAGGAAGTCGGCCTCCTGCGAGTCGACGACCACATCGCTCGGCTGCAAGACCACCTCATCGCGGTAGCGTGCGCGGAGCTGGCGCCGTACCCGAAGCAGCCCTTCGACGCGCAGCAGCAGCTCCTCAGCGTCAAAGGGCTTAACGAGGTAATCGTCGGCCCCGAGGCCGAGGCCCTCGCGGGTGCTCTCGACGTCGGCTCGGGCCGTCAAGAGCATGACGGGTGTGGTGCGCAGTTGCTCTTCTTCTTTAATGGCCTGGCATAGGGCGAAACCGTCCATCTCGGGCATCATCACATCACTTAGCACCAGATCCGGCCGGTGCCGGCGCACCGCCGCCAGACCGGCCCGGCCGTCGGTGGCCTCCAGAACACGGTATGCCTCGCCCAGATGCGTACGCAGGTAGGCCCGCACTTCGGCATGGTCTTCGACCACGAGCACGGTGGGGTTCTCGGCATCGGCCGCCGGAGCATCGGCCGCCGGAGCATCGGCCGCCGGGGCATCGGCGCCCGCATGGGCCGCCCCGTTTGACGCCCCCACAGATCCAGTGGGCGACCCGTCTGGCAGTCCTCCCGGTGGGGTCTCGGGGCGTTCGTCTTCGGCCCCCTGTTGCCCGTCGCTCGGCACGCGGTGCGGAAGCCGCACGATGAAGGCGCTGCCGAATCCGGGTTCGCTCTCGGCGAGCAGGTGCCCACCGTGCAGCTCCACCAGCTCGCGAGCCAGCGCCAGCCCGATGCCCGTCCCCTCATGGCGCCGCGTCGTAGAGCCGTCCACCTGATAAAACCGGTCGAAGAGGCGGTCGAGCTCGTCCTTGGGGATGCCGGGGCCGGTGTCTTTCACCACGATTTCGACCCGGTCCGCAGATGCGGCGTCGGCATCGGGGTGCGCCTCGACGGCTCCCTCGTCCGATACGCGGGCGAAGACAAGCACCTTGCCCCCAGCCGGCGTGAACTTCACAGCGTTCGAGAGCAGATTGCTGACGACCTGCTCCAGCTTGTCGGCGTCGAAGCGCAGTGGGAGGGCGGGCACGTCCGGTACGAAGCGCAGCGTGAGGTCCTTTCGTTCGGCAACCGGCGCGAAGCGGCGCACCTGCTCTTGCAGGAACCCGACGAGGTCGTCCGGGGCGAGGGTCAACTCCATCCGCCCGGCCTCGAGGCGCGAGAGCGCGAGCAGTTCATTGATCAGCGTGAGCAGGCGACCGGCGCTCGAGCGCACGAGGGTGAGCGACTCACGGGCGGCTGCCGAGAGCGCGCCGTGCCGGCCTTGCAGCAAATCCTCGATCGGGCTTTGGATGAGCGTGAGCGGCGTGCGGAACTCGTGGCTGATGTTGGCAAAGAAGCGGCTTTTGGCGGCGTCGAGCGCGCGGAGCTGCCGGGCCTGTCGCTCCGTCGTGCGCTTCTCGCGGCGCAACGTGCGCGTGCGGGCGGCGACGAGCCGCTCGAGCTCACGCTGGCGGGCCGCGTAGCGCTGGACCCGCCACCTGTAGCCCAGGGTGCCGAGCAGGCCGAGCCCGAGCACGATGACGGCGTAAAACCAGCGGGCCTGGTGGAACGGCGGATCCAGCACAACCGGCTGAGCGAATACCGGGCCGGGCAACTGGGCATCGCGCCGCGCGCGCACCTCGAGCGTATAGCGCCCGGGAGGCAGGTAGTCGAAGCGGATCGTTGGTGCTCCCTCGAGCGCGCTCCACGTCGTGTCGAGACCGGCGAGGCGGTACTCGTAGCGCAACTCGCGGACGCGCCGAAAGCTTTGCGGCGCCACGTCGAATGCCAGCCGGGTGGTGTCGGCCCGGAGGGACGGCAGGTTGGGCATCGGGAGGGGCCGTCCATTCACACGGATCGCCGTGATGCGAAGGGGAGGCGCGCCGAGCGTGTCCGACGGCCCGAGGCGGTAGCGCACGAGGTGGCCGGCGAGCGTCGGCACGATCCAGAGGGTGCCGGCGCGGTCTTCGAGCACGCCCGTGACGTGTTCGAGGGGCAGCCCGTCGCGCCGGTCGATGATGTGGAGGGTGCGCAGGTCGGGCGCCCGCCTATTCCCGCGCTCGACCGGGGCGAAGCCCTGCACACCGCGTTCGGTAGCGACCCAGAGGCGCCCGCTTGGCGCGGCCTGTACCCAGGTGACCGTACCTGCGATGAGGCCGTCGGCGCGGCCGTAGCGACGCGCCGTCCATGCGCCGCCGGGCTGTGGCACGAGCACGACGAGCCCGTGGCTCCGCAAGGCGACCCAGACCCGACCGGCCGCGTCGACGCTAAAGTTGCGTAGAGCGTGCCCCTGAAACCGCTCGATGAGGGCACGCACCGAGGGCGGAAGGCGCTCGGGGTGGCGGCTGCCGAGGACGCCATCCTCGACCGTGTCGAGGCTCCCGTCGGGGCCCGCGACCCACAGCCGATAGGCTGGCGCGGGCCCCACGGCATGCCGCCCTCGAAGCCCCGGGATGCGCGTCACAGACCCGGTGCGGACCCGGAGCCAGCCATCCGCTGTGAGGTAGTAGCGCGTGCCGTCAGGGTGGGCCCACAGCAGTTGCCGCCCGGATGGCCCCGCCCGGCGCTGCCCCTCCTGGTAGGCAAAGACGTTCTCCAGGCGGCGCTCGCCCCACCGCACGGTGCCGTCCGGGGCGATGGACGGAATCGAACTCCCTCTCCCCGGCGTGCTCATGCGCGCGAGGCGCCCGCTGGCAAAGCGATAGAGCCCGTCCCAGCTGTTCAGCCAGAGGGCTTCGCCGGTCGGGTCGAGCTGCAGATAGTGGAAGCCGGAAAGCGCCTCCCACCGGTAAATGGCAAGCTGCTCGGGTCGGTCCAGCCGGTAGAGGCCGTCCATGGCGCCGAGCCAGAGAGCGCCTTCGTCGTCAAAGACGACGGCGCGGGGCGGGCCGGCGGGGCGGCCGTGCTCGCTGTGGATACGCCGTTGCACGGTACCGTCTGGGCGAATGACCCACACGCCAGCCCCACGAGGCGCCTGAGGGCCGTACCACTCCACCGTTAGGGCCAGCGTCCCGTCTGGCGCCACGTCGGGCCGGGCAAACCAACAGCGGTGCGCCTCATCCAGCACGGTGACGGTGTGCCCGGCATGATGGCGCACATACAGCCCTTTATCGGTGAGCACCCACGCGCCGTCCGGATGGGGGCGCAGATGGCGAATGGGGGTGGGAAAGTCCTCCCATCTCACGGAGGGCACGGCCGTGCCGGGGTGCCACGCGAAGCGGCCGAGGCGGGTGCGCGTCGCCACCCAGACCGTATCGTTGGAGGTGACGAATGCGTCGCGCACCGGCTCGCCCGGGCGGCTGAGAGCGAGACGCGTCCACCGTTCTGTGGCCCGGCGGTAATGCCAGAGGCCCACCGGGCCGGAGGCCACCAGCAGATCGCCCGCTGGCGTGGCGCGGAGCATGAGCGCATCGCGGATAAGGGCCGTGCGCACCAGGTCGGGCAGCGGCCCCACCGGCGTGATGCGCCCGCCGGGCGGCCGGTAGAAGAGACGACCGGGCCGGGTGTGGATCCAGAGGCCCCCGCCCGGCCCAGCCGCCAGATGCTCTACGGCGGCATCGGGCTGCCCCGGTAGTGCGACGGGCGTGGCGCGCGCGCCATCGTAGCGGAACAGCCCCCCGGGCGTGCCCGCCCAGA
>CAYFRR010000092.1:0-10778 GCA_964345505.1 uncultured Rhodothermales bacterium | reverse complement strand
ACTCCGTCAAGGGGCGAAGCGTCGCGACCCTACGGATCATCAGGTGTCGTAGGCCCACCGGAGCGCCATCCCGGCGATGGCCGCGCCGCCGCCGGAGGCGATGAGGAAGACGAGGTCGTCGGCCTTCAGTTGGTGGTGATCCGCCGCAGTCGCCAACGCCATCGGGACGCAGGCGTTGCCGGTATACCCAAAGCGGTCCATCACCTTGGGGGCGCGCTCATGGGGGAGGCCCAGCCGGTCCATGGTCTCGTTGATGCTCTGTACGTTGATCTGCGTGAAGAACAGGTGGTCCACCTCAGCCGGGGTGACGCCCACCCGATCGGCGAGCGTTTCCACAAGGGCCGTCCAGTGGTCGGGGTTGAAGCCGTCGGGGAATTTCTGGCGGAACTCCAGGAGCTGCTCCTTGGCCTGCCCGTCGCCTCCCTGCGCTGCGGCATTGGCCGGTGCGGCTGCGCCGCCCACGTAAATGCCCATATGCTCGTTGAATTCGCCCTTGGTCGTCAGCTGAGACGTCAGAATACCGGCGTCGCCCGTCGCCCGCGTCAGCACGGCCGCGCCGGCGCCATCGGCAAACAGCGTGGCCGTGTTCTTGAAGTCATAGTCGATAAATCGGCTCATCAGATAGGCGCTGATGACGAGCACGTGCGCGTAGTCCGGGTTGCCGGCAAGGTAGTTCTTGCCCGTCTCCAGCGCCGTCACGAAGCCGGCGCAGGCGGTGTTCAGGTCGAAGGTGGCCGCGCCCGTTGCCCCCAGCTTGTGCTGCACAATAGCAGCGGTGGAAGGGGAGAGGTAGTCGGGCGTGTCGGTAGACACGATGATAAGGTCGATGTCCTCTGGTCCAAGGCCTGCGTCGGCGAGCGCATCTGTCGCAGCAGCCACGGCGAGGTCAGAGGTATGCTGGCCCTCGGCGGCGTAGCGCCGCTCGTGGATGTTGCGGTTGGCGCGGAGGAAAGCATCGACATCCTCCCCGTACATTTCGTTAAAGTAGGCATTCGGGACCACGCGTTCAGGCGCGTACAGGCCGGTCCCGATGATCTGGGCAGTAGCCATGGCGGAGGAGAATCAGAGAAAAGGGGTTAAAGCACGAGGCCGCCGTCCACGCTCAGCACGGTGCCGGTGATGAAGCTGGCTTCCTCCGACGCGAGGAAGCAGTAGGCGTTGGCGATGTCGGCTGCTTCGCCCAGGCGCCCCAACGGGGTGCGCGCTTTCAGCTGGTCGATCACGTTGTCCGGGACGCTCTCCACCATCTCGGTGGCAATGAAGCCCGGCGCCACTGCATTCACGGTGATGCCCTTCCGCCCAAGCTCCCGCGCCCAGGTCTTCGTCATCCCAATTACGCCTGCCTTGGAGGCCACGTAGTTCGTCTGCCCGAAATTCCCATACAGCCCCACAACGGAGGCCGCGTTCAAAATCCGGCCGTATGCCGCTTCCAGCATGGCCGGGAGCACGGACTTCGTGGTATTGAAAACGCCCTTCAGGTTGACGTCCAGCACCCGGTCAAAGTCCTCCCCACTCATTTTCTTGAGGGTAGAGTCGCGCGTGATGCCCGCGTTATTCACGAGGATGTCGATCTGCCCGAAGGCCTCCAGTGCGGCCTCAGCCAGCGCGTCGGTGGAGGCGCGGTCGCTGACGTCAGCGTGGACGTAGCGTGCCCCGGCGCCTTGGTCGGTAAGGAGGGTGACGGTTTCGTTGCCGGCGTCGTCGGCTACGTCGGCGATTACGATGCGGGCGCCGGCTTGGGCAAAGCGGAGGGCCGTGGCACGGCCAATGCCCCGGCTGCCTCCGGTGATGAGAGCTACGTGGTTAGAGAGGTCTGGCACGGTGTAGAGGCTCGGGTGAGTAAGGAGAAGAGGGCGCGGCGTCAGTTCCGAAGGCCCGGCAGGGTGTACTGTACGCCCAGCCAGAAGAAGCGGCCTCGCTCCGGGGCGCCGAGCACGTCCACGCCGTCGTCGTCGAACAGGTTAGAGATGCTGGCCCGGAGCGACAGGTTTTGCTGCGGGAAGGTGTAGCCGAGCGTCAGGTCCGCTACGAAGCGGGAGGGGATCTCGCCGTCGTTGTCGGCAAAAAACACCTCGCTATCCCAGTAGCCGGACCGGAATTCGTAGGCCGACTGCCACCGGCCGCTGAGGCTGATGCTGTAGTTGTCGAAGCCTACGTCGCGCATGGTCGCCCCGCCCTTTAGCTTGGTGGTGGGCACGTTCAGTAGCAGGTCATCCTGCCCTTCGGGCGCGGTAAAGTCGGCCAGCTCAATCAGCGAGACGTTGCCGTTAAGGCTGAAGCGGTCGCTGGCAAAGTACTCCAGGCCAATGTCGGCGCCGCGGACGGTGGCTTCGCCAAAGTTGAAGTACGTCCACAGGAACCCTGAGCCATCGACCAGGCTGCCGGTGTCATCAAATGCGAAGGTGCCTGCTGCTGGGAACGCTACGTTCGTGAGCGGGCTGATGAAATCCGTGTACCACGAGTTGTGGGCGACCACATCTACCAGCAGACGGTCGGCAAAGACGCCCTTGTAGCCCAGCTCAATGGCGTTGACTTCCTCCGGACTCAGCGGGTCGATGGTGCGTACGAGGGCGCCGTCGGCATCTTCTACTGTGTAGCCGTCGATGTTGCCGAGGAAGACGTTCCCCAGCCCCGGGATGTTGATGAAGAGGTTGCTTTCGAGCACCGTCGGGCTTTTGAAGGCGCGGTTGTAGCTAACGCGGAAGTTATGCTCCGGCGTCACCGAGTACACGGCGGAGAGCTTCGGGCTAAACTGGGTGTCGTAGTTGCTGTGATTGTCCACGCGGGCAGCCCCTACGAGGCGGAGACGGTTGTCCAGGAAGCGGCGGTCGAGCTGCAGGTAGCCGCCGAACTCAGTGGCGGAGATGTCCTCCCCGGCAGCGTCGGCCAGGAAGGTGCCTTCGGAGTCGGGATTGTACCGGCGCAGTTGTAGGCCGGTCGTGACGCCCACGCCAGCGAGGGTGTTGCTGTACTGCACCTCCGAGTCGATGAGCTCGCCGCGATCTATGAACGTGTTGGCGTCCCGCAGGACCTCGAAGTTGACGTCATCCAGCGACGCCCCATCGTCCACCTGCGCACCGGCGCCAGCGGCTACTGCGTTGAGCTGGTACGTGTTACCGGCATCGTTGGTGGTGCGGGTGACCTGCGCAAACCAGTTGTTGCTGCTCAGCTGGGCGTACTGTTGCTGCACCTGCCAGTCGCGGATGTGGTTGCGGCCGTTGTTGGTCAGGCCGAAGTTGTCGTTCTCCGAGAAGCTGTAGCCCCCCTGCGCCGTCCAGCCGTCGGCAAAGCGGTAGTAAAGCGTGCCCTCGGCGCGGATGGAGGAAATGCTGTAGTCATCGATAAGCTGGCTCTCGTGGAGGGAGGAGCCATAGTTGTGGGCGACCCCGTCAGTGGAAGGGGCGAAGTCGGTGGCGTCCAGGTACTGCCCGGTCACCTTCCAGCCGAAGCGGTCGTTCACGGTGCCGGCTGCGCGCAGGGTGCCGTCGATGAGGTCCTGCTGCCCGCCACGAAGTGCCACGCTGATGCCCGATTCATCCCAGGGCGATTTGGTGATGACGTTCACCACGCCCGTATGCGCGTTTGGGCCGTACAGCGCCGACGCGGGGCCTACCACCACCTCGATGGTTTGCACATCCAGCGATGCCGTGGGTAGGAAGTTGCCCTGCGGCAGGCCGGTGCCCGGCAGCTGCGCGACGCGGCCGTCGGTCATGGATAGCATGCGCGTGTTGAACTGGTTGTTGAAGCCACGGGCAGAAATGCCCTGCGCATTGATGCCGGCGTCCACAAAGTCGACACCCTTTAGGCCGGAGAGGGCCGTCAGGAAGGTGCCGCCGGCGCGGTCGAGCTCGGCCGCCTGGATGGTCTCGATGGTCACCGGAGACTCCAGCCGTTTCTCGGGCTGGCGCGTGCCGGTCACAATGACCTCATCGCCCAGTAGCGACGAGGGCGAGAGGCGGATGTCCAGCGTCGTTGTCGCGCCGGCTTGGACCGTAACCGACACATCCTGCGCCTCATAGCCCACGTAGGTGGCGCGCACGGTACGGTCGCCCGCGGGCACGCCAGTCAGCCGAAATTCGCCGTCCACGTTGGTGCTGGCGCCCTGCCCCGTGCCCAGCACGCGGACGTTGGCGCCGACCAACGTCTCGCCGGTTTCGGCATCGACGATGGTGCCGTCAAGGGTACCATCTTGCGCGGCAGCCAACAAAGGCAGGACCGCAAGGCAACTCAATACAAGGGCGCTGAGAAGAAAACGCTTCATAACCAGACTCCGGGAGTGGGCAGTAAGGACAGCTATCATTTGTTTCGTTTGAAATATTTCAAACGTTACGAACAAGTATAGAAAGCGCTTCCGTAGCTGTCAAGCCCCGTTTCGTGAATTCGTGCGGCGCACCGGTGATCCAGCCCCCAGGATGGGGGCGATGCCACTGCTTGTATACCCCATGTCATCCTGATGACCACCGAGAGGAAGGACCTCCCATATACCGGGATGGCGCAGCGCGTCGTTGAGCGGGGCGCACTATTTTGGGCGCAGGGCCGGAGCCACCACCGTAGCAAACCTTGCGTCGGGACCCATCATCACTGGCGCTCCGTCGGGATGACATGCGGGGAGCCTCGAAGGCTATTCGTTTCTTACGGCCTCCGTGCCAAACTCCTGGCTGCGAACCTCTGCCCAGCGCTCCGAGAAGTCAGCGTAAAAGGACTCCATGAGTGTATAGAAGGCGTGCATCTGCTCCATGTTGGCCTTCATCGCGGTGTAATCAGCCGGTGATATGCCCTCCTCGCCTGCGGGGGCATTCGGGATGCGTTGCAGATAGCGCTCGGC
Organism: uncultured Rhodothermales bacterium; assembly: GCA_964345505.1. Classification (GTDB taxonomy): domain Bacteria; phylum Bacteroidota; class Rhodothermia; order Rhodothermales; family Salinibacteraceae; genus Tc-Br11-B2g6-7. The sequence continues at coordinate 5,953 of CAYFRR010000092.1, read as the reverse complement.
GATGCGCCGGTTCTTCCGCACAATATCCATGTTGTGGCGGAAGTTGTTGTAGAAGAGGTTTTCATCTGCCTCGTAGTAGTCGCGCCGGGCCACCGGGCCGTTGACTTTACGAATGATGCCGATGCTGGCCAGCTCGCGCACTGCGCTGGAGATGGGTCCTTTGGAGCGCCCCAACAGGTCGGTGATGTCGTCCAGCGAGACGGGCGCGCTCTGCGTCAGCACGAGGCCTACGATGAGCCCTTTGAGGCGTTTAAAGCCATACGATTCGTAGAGGGTGCCGAATTCCTCCACAAGGCTTTGCTGAAGGTCGGTAAGCGACTGCGAGGAGGAGGGCATAGGAAAGAGGTACGGTCGGAAACAGACAAACCTGCAAGGCTGCGGGGGCGCAGCGGGCACAGCGCCCAGCGGCGCCATCCAAGGATAGATAGCGACAGCCGCCCTGTCAAGATCCCACGCGGCCGAAAAGTGCCGGGCCTCGCCGATACATCGGTTGCCGAGGCTTACCGTGGGTATCAGCAGTTCCAGCTGCATAGAATCTGACCCCTTCTTCCAGGGATGACATAGGCATCGATGGACGCATGGGCCACAGGTCTACCTTACGGCGTGGCAGCGCCGTAGCGCACGGTGAGGAGGGTGGCGGTGTCACCAGAGCGGCGCACGAGGTAGAAGCGATCGTACTGGTCATCGGCAAGGGGGGCGACCGGGTAGCCGCTGACCGCCTCCACCAGTTCAGGGATGGTGTTGCTGTGGCCCACCACGAGCACCGTCTCGCCTGGATGCTGGGTGCGCAGGGTATCGGCGAGCGACGCCACGTGGTAGGGAATGTTGGCGCGCGTGACGATGTGCTCCTTCACCTCAGGCTGGTGGGTGTCAATGACGGGTGCCGCGGTGAGGACGGTGCGCTGGAGTTGGGTGGTATACACCGCATCGAGGGGCCGGTGCATGAGTGCTTCTTGGAGCGCTTCGGCACGCGCCTCGCCCGCTGCACTCAGCGAAGGATCGGCCGCATCATCATCAGCTTTTTCGGCGTGCCGAACCAGAATAATGGTCGTCGAGGCATCAGTCTGAGCGGCATCGGTCTGAGCAGCAGCGGGCGGCGCGAGGGTGCCTGCGAGGAGGAGTCCTGCCGCCATGAGGGAAAGCACTAAACGCATGAGGTAAGGGGGCTTATGAAGGGGGAGAAGGAAGGGGTTACGGACTGTACTTTGCGGCCAGCTGCTCAAAGCGCTTCGCGATCATCTGCCGCTCTTCGCGGAGCAGTGCGGCCTCGTCCTCTTGGTTGAGCAAAAAGGTGCGCACGAGAATGCGATTGCGGTACAGCACCATCGTGCGACGGTAGGTGAGCACGGCGAGCCCGGTGGGTGGCAGCAGCGCCACGTACAGGAGGCTCCAGAGTAGCGATACGTCGGTGTAGCGCCACAGGAAAAAGCCGATGCCGAAATAGGTCAGTCCGAACGTGAGGATGCCCAGCGCAAAGTAAGCAAAGCCACGGATGGCTTCCTCATCAAACCGTCGGGCTGTCAGCTTAGTGACGAGGTAGGGCACGGCATTGTGTATGAACCCGAACGCTGCGATGGGGGCCGCCAGCACGGCGTAGAGCGTCATGCGGAGGCGAAGGAGGCGCTCGCGCACGGGATCGTTGTCGGCATGGCGCAGCGTCCCGCGGAGCTGGCGTTGCTGGAGGTGATCCCGGTACCGCTCTACGCGGATCCGCAGCGCGTCAATGCGCTCGGGCACCTCATGGAGGGCCTGCTGCAGCACATCGTAGATGTACTTACGGCCAAGCATGCGGCGCTTGAAGGCGGCCTGCGTTTCGGGCGTACTGCGCTGGTACCAGCGCGCCGCAAGCGTCCAGAGGCGGCGCAGCAGCCACCCTCGTTTGGGTTTTTGACCGGTTGTGGGAGGCGGTGGAGGCACGGGCGCCTCCACATCCTCGCCAAGCACGTCCGCCAGTTCCTCGGCCAGCTCCGCCGCGCGCATGTCGTCGATGTGCAGGGCCTGTTGTTGGAGCGCGCCTTGCACATCGGCCGTCAGCGATTCTACGGTTTGTTGTGGGTGCGTCGCGTAGCGTGCCGCATAGCTTGCAACCTCGATGGGCGGGCCAAAGCGTAGCAGTACGCCGGCGGTGAGGAAGTCGCGGCTGGTGAAATTGATGCCCACCGGCACGATGACCAGATCGCCTGCAAAGCGGTGTTGTGCTTCAAACCCGAGGGCCATCCGTGCGACGCCCGTCCGCAAGGGAGCGATGCGCGTGCGCGGGGCGTTCTTGCCTTCAGGGAAAATACCTACGCAGCCGCCTTCCTCCAGCAGCTCGTACACGTTAGAAAAGACGACGCGATTGCGTTTTGAGGCGCCGGGCGTTTCGCCGGAGCGGTAGATGGGCACGGCGCCCAACTGGCGGAACAGCCATGCCATCGGCTTCACCCGAAACAGCCCACTGCGCGCCAGGAAGTGGATGGGGCGTGGCACGAAGGTGCCCATCAGAATCGTGTCCAGAATAGACCCTGGATGATTGGCTGCCAGGATGACGGGGCCTTCCGCCGGAAAATGCCGCAGCCCTGACGCCTGCACTTCTACGAAGTACAATCGGTTGATGAACCAGAAGAGGCGCTGGAGTACGCTGTAAAACATGATCCAGGCAGCGCGGGCAGTGGAGGGGGAAGGCGCCGCATATACGGCTCAGCACCTGCGGGTATCCGCTGCTACAGGCAGGGGGCCTCCGTGTCACCTTCCCAGCCCTGCGGGTCTTCACGCACCATGCGGGCGCACAAAAAACGGGGGAATCCGTAATGGATCCCCCCGATATGCTGCGAGCGGTGCCTATTTACACCGGCCATCACATCCGTGCTATGCCGTCGCTGGCGCAGGTGCCGTCGTCACTTCTTTCGGCTCCTTCGCTACATACAGCACCACGATCACCGTGAAGAGGTACTTGGCTATGATGTCCAGGGCGCTGTAGCCCCAGGAGGTAGTGCCGACATCGAGCAGGGCCAGCCCTTCGTTGCCAAGTGCCCAGATCACCGGGTAGCCGATCCACATGATCACGGTAAGGATCTTCAGCTTGTTGAAGATGTCGCTCGTACCCTGGCGCTTCGCGTCGTTGGGCCACTGCACCAGCAAGTAGTAGAGTACGCCGATGAAGAAGGCCGTGCTCAGCGCAAACCACAACCAGCGCATCAGATAGCTCTCGGTCGTGAGCGCGGCTGCAAGCCCCGTGAGGCACATGAACACGTCGAAGACGATCGCGGAAAAGATCTTATCGGCGCTGGAGCCCGCGAGCATGCCGAGCGCAAGCAGGATGAATGGTGTGGAGAGGGTCCACGTCAGGTAGCGCCCCCAGAGCGAGAGCACCTCTTCGCCCGCCAGCGGATGGCCTTCGGGCATGGTCAGCATGTCAATGGTGAGGCCCGAGGCCAACCCCATATAACTGGAGATGGAGACGACGGAAATCATCAGTGTGGCCATCGCAATCAAGCGGGCTCGCACGTCCGTCACGTTGCGTATGAGGTAGCCAATCAGGAGAATCGTGGCGCCGGCCAGCGCGATGTTAACGTAGATGGACGATGCCAGCGCGGTGTTATCTAAAACGGCTTCGAACATGAGAGCGTGTGGGATAGGGGAAAGTAAGATGATTCCGCTGAATAGATAACAAACCCATGTGACAAGAGAAACTACGCCCTGTGCAATTGCTGTAACTCACGGGTCGGTGAAGCGGGAGGGTCTGTCGCGGGTGTATTCTACTCCCGGGTTTCTATCGAGCAGCACGTGTGCTATATTGATGCTCTATGTCACCGTTCACGGACTCCTGTTTTCATGCGCCACCCCGTCCTGTCCCTCGTCCTGCTATGGTTGCTGAGCGTTCCGGTGCTCGCGCAAGAGGGCATTCAACCGGAAGATTACTATCAGACCGTATTTGTGAGCGACACCGAGATTTCCCCGCAGGGCGATCTGCTGGCCTTCACGAAGACCATCGTCGATGAAGAAGACAACAGCCGCCATCGCGAGGTGTGGATGCAGCAGCTGCGCGACGGGCAGCCCGACGGGGAGCCGTTCCGGTTCACCGACCCCAGCGTGCAGTCGTCCTCCCCGCGGTGGTCCCCGGATGGCTCGGTGCTGGCCATCCGGTCGCGCCGGGGGGATGATCCCAACACCATCCGGTTCCTCCGGGTGACGGCGCCGGGCGGCGAGGCGTTTCAGCTCGAAGGTGTGGACCGGGCCCCGGTCTGGGCACCCGATGGCGAGACCATCGCGTTTGTGCGCGAGCCGAAAACCGACGAGGAGCGCCCCGAGCGCGCGGGCTGGATCGCGCCGGATGCCATCACCACCACCGTGGACTCTGCCCGGTTTGATGGCCGGGTCATCACGCACATGAACTACAAACGCAACGGACGCTCCAGCCTGGTGCCCCATCCCTCGGTGCAGGAGAAGCGGCAACTGCATGTGGTAGCGGCGGAGGGCGGCGCGCCGGAGCTGCTTACGGAGCTGGACTTCAACGTGCGCAGCGTGACGTGGGCGCCGGATGGCGAGCGGATCTACTTTGCGGGCGACCCGGAGGAGGACGATGAATACAACCGCGACCTGACCACGAACCTGTACGTCCTCGACGTAGCTACAGGCGAGCCCACGCAGCTGCTGGCCGACATGGAAGGTTCGCAGACCTCGCCGGAGGTTGCACCGGATGGGCAGCATCTGGCCTTCTACCATACCGAAGAGCGGGGCGCCCCGACCAACGTGATGCGGGTAGCGCTGGCTCCCAATGGTCAGGCGGATGGCGCCCCTATTAACCTGACCGCCGACTGGGACCTCCGTCCCGGGGGCCTGCACTGGACGGCCGATGGCGCCCATGTGCGCTGGAGCGCCCTCACGCGGGGCAACGCGCACCTGTTTGAGGTCCCGGCCGAGGGCGGGGTGGTCCGCCAGGTGACCGCGGGTGCGCGCCGCCTGGGGTCCATCTCCACCACCGCCGATGGCGGCTTCATGGCGTACACGGCAACCGATGCCGTCACGCCTGCGGAGGTGTTCGTGGCCCGCGCCGATGGCAGCGATGAGGCGCAGCTCACCAATTTCAACGGCGATTGGCTGGCCGAGCGCACCCTGCAGCCCGCCGAGCCCATTACCTGGACGGTAGCCGATGGCACCGAGATTGAAGGGTGGGTCGTGAAGCCGGCCGACTACGAGGCCGGGCAATCCTACCCGATGGTTCTGAAGATCCACGGCGGACCGCACTCAGCGTACGGCAACACGTGGTTCCAGACGTTCCACGCCCTCTCCGATGCGGGCCTGTTTGTCTTCTACCCCAACCCACGGGGCTCGTCTGCCTACGGGCACGACTTTATGTACGCCACACGTGGAGAATGGGGCCTCATGGACGAGGAGGACTACATGACGGGCGTTGACGCGGTGCTCGAAGCGTACCCTGACATCGACCCCGACCGCATCGGCGTGAGCGGTGGCAGCTACGGTGGCTACATGACCAACTGGCTGACTGCTCGCTTCCCCGACCGCTTCGCGGCCGCCGTGACGAGCCGCTCCATCTCGAACTGGGACAGTATGTATGGCGTCTCGGATGCGCAGGGCCTCATGGAGTATGAGTTCTTAGGCTATCCGTGGGAGCAGCGCGACCTCTACCGCGAGCTCTCGCCGATGAGCTACGTCGAGAACGTTGAGGCGCCGACGCTTATCATCCACAGCGAGGAAGACTACCGGACGCCCATGCCGGAAGGGGAGCAGTGGTTCATGGCCCTCAAGAAGCGCGAGGTGCCGGTGGAGTTCGTCCGCTACCCGCGCTCCTCGCACGGCCTCTCCCGCACGGGCGAGCCGTGGCTGCTGGTGGACCGCATGGAGCGCCTCCGCAGCTGGTTTGCACACTGGCTCGCCGACGACGCGCCCCGCGCCGAGCGGACCGAACAACCCTGATGGCGCGTGTCGGTCCGCATGCACGCCCTGTCTTCTT
>CAYFRR010000091.1:0-10796 GCA_964345505.1 uncultured Rhodothermales bacterium | reverse complement strand
GACCCCTAGACGAACGCGGCGTTTCTAAAGGGACCGGCTCACACGCAGCCTCCGGAGGCAGGTTTCATCTTCACGGAAACTCTGAGCCCGTCGTATCGAACTATTTGCACTGTGCTTCTGTAATACGTGGCTGTGCATAATTTTAAATTTACTATCCTATTCAGCCTTGGGTACTTTCATGTTTTCAATGCAACGCGCGGGCCTGCCTGTGCTTTTCGGTCTGCTGGCCGCAGCCCTACTCGTTACGGCCTGCGGTAACGGCGACGGGTCCGACGCCAACAACAATGACACATATAGCGTGGGGGAGCCCATCGCTGAAGAAGATATTGCCGCCGTCGTTTCCTCCCCCTACGGTAGCGACACCCTGGATGCCGCCAGCTTTCAGCAGGGTGCCCAGCAGGGGCAGCCGCCGTCCAACGTGCTCGAATCCTTCATCGCCCAGCATGTGATGGCGGGCGAAGCAGAAGAGCGCGGCCTGGAGCCGGACGAGGAGGCCGTGCAACAACAGCTGCAGCAACTCCGCCAAAACTTCCCCGATGAGGAAACCCTCAACGAAATCCTTGCACAGCAGGGCATGACGATGGACGAGGTGGAGGAGGAGATGCGCAGTATGATGCGCATGCAAACCCTGCAGGAGGAAATACTGGCCTCGGCTGATGAAATCAGCGATGAGGAGGTGCAAACCTATCTGGACGAGCAGTCCGACCAAATCAGTGCTCAGCACATTCTCTTTAGGGTAGATGAAGAGGCCCCTGAGGAAGAGCGTGCGGAAGTACGCGACCGGGCGCAGGCCGTACTGGACAGCGCCCGCACCGACGAGGTAGACTTCGCCGAGCTTGCCCAACGCCACGGCGAGGACGGTACGGCGCAGCAAGGCGGCGACCTCGGCTTCTTCAGCCGCGGCCGTATGGTGCCAGCGTTTGAGGAAGCAGCCTTTGCCCTGGCCGACTCCGGCGACGTAACGGAGGACCTGGTAGAGACGCAGTTTGGCTTCCACATCATCCGCCTAACGGGCCGCCGCACGGACGACTCGGTCAGTCCCGAACAGGCTCGCGCGATGTTGCAGCAGCAGCGGCAGCAGGAAGTGGTCATGGAAGAAGTAGAGCGCCTCATGAGCCAGGCTACCGTCCGTGTCAACGAGGACGTGACGGGCACGACGCTTCCACCGAACAGCTAAGCGCCGGCCAAAAGGAAAATACAGCCATGACGGGCTCAGGCCCCTCATGTCAAATAAGGATAAGCACCAGCGCCCGCTCTGACTTTTCAGTCAGGGCGGGCGTTTTTTTGGAGGTTGACCTGCGACACCCGTGGGCTACGTGCATAGCAAACTCCTGGATCGCGTATCCACGCGTGCTTGCCTTTTCCCTCGAAACACAGAGGCCTTCTAACGCGCAGCAGGTAGCGTAATGGTGAGCGGCCAGTTCATCACCATTTGAATGGGGCCCTCCGCGTCCTTGGCTGGGTGAAATGCAGTGTCGTAGATCACACTCATCGCCAGCCCGTCACACAGCCCGTCGTCGATGCCATCGAGTATGCGAGCGTCAACGACACTGCCTCCTTCATCAACCACAAATTGAACGACGATGCTCCCGGGGTCCCGCAAGCACTGCTGCCCGCCCAGGCGGTGAAGCACGCGGTCGCGAAGATCCTCTGCCCCATCTACCGGACGGGGCATTTCCTCAGGCTCTGGAGGATTGGTTTCATCCATATACGCATCCCACCAGTGGGGATGGTCAGGCCCAAACGCTGACGTCGAACCAGAGGACGCACAACCCGCGAGTACGATGCTCGCAAGGACAAACAAGAAGATGCGCGTGTACATTCCAGCGCGATTAAATGACGGGCATGGTAGGGGACCGGTGCTCCTTTAGTATACAACCGCTCCAGCCTACTTCCAACCTTTTTACCAGTATGGCATTGCCCTGATGATGCCTCTCTTTGACCGGAAGGCCGCGTGTCAACCAGCCGACCGTCGGTGCAAGAATATCGCCTCACCCAATCCACACCGTCTTGACGTTGACGAACGCCTGGAGGCCAAAGCGGCTGAGCTCGCGGCCGTACCCACTCGTCTTGATGCCACCAAACGGCAGGCGCGGGTCGCTTTTCACCATGCCGTTGACGAAGGCGCAGCCGCACTCCAGGCGCAGGGCCACGGCTTCCCCCTGCTCCAGATCGGTAGTGAAGACCGCCCCGCCCAGCCCAAAGGGCGTATCGTTGGCGAGCTGAACCGCATGATTCACGTCGTCGGCCTTAACGATAGCTGCCACCGGACCAAAGATCTCCTCTTCGAAGGCGACCGTGCCCGGCATCACATCGGCGAGGACGGTCGGCGCGTAGAAGTAACCCGTGCCGTCCAGTACGTGGCCGCCCGTACGTAACGTGGCACCATCGGCCACTGCCCGCTCCACCTGGTCATGGACTTCATCGCGCAGATCCGGCCGGGCCAGTGGCCCTACGTCGGTGTCCTCCGCCATGGGGTCGCCGACCGTCAGCTGGTTGATGCGCTCCGTAAAGCCTTCCACGAAGGCGTCATACACGGGCGCCTCCACAATAAAGCGCTTGGCCGCGATGCAGCTCTGCGCGTTGTTTTGCATCCGCGCGGTAACGCCCGTATCCAGCGCCTCCTCCAGCTCCGCATCCGCCAGCACGATGAAGGGATCTGAACCCCCCAGCTCCAGCACGGACGGCTTGATGGCCTTCCCTGCCGCGCCTCCTACGGCCCGCCCAGCACCTTCGCTGCCCGTGACGGTGGCACCCTTCACCCGGTCGTCTGCAATGATGCCCGCGACCCGATCCGACGACACGACCAGCGTCTGGAACGTACCGTCCATGAACCCGGCCTCCTGTAAGATCTCCTCGATCTGAAGCGCACAGCCGGTTACGTTGGACGCATGCTTCAGCAGGCCCACGTTACCTGCCATGAGTGCGGGGGCAGCGAACCGGAAGACCTGCCAGAAGGGAAAATTCCACGGCATCACGGCAAGCACCGGTCCCAGCGGTTGATACGCGATGTAGCTCTTCAACGCATCGGTCTGCACGACCTCCGGCCGCAGCATGTCGGGGCCGTTCCCGGCGTAGTAGCGACACACCCAGGCGCACTTCTCGGCTTCCGCGGTGGCCTCTGCCAGCGGCTTGCCCATCTCCTGCGTCATCACGCGCCCAAACGCTTCAGCACGGTCTTCCAAAATATCTGCTGCCGCCCGTAGCCGCTCGGAGCGTTCAGCCAAGGCCGTCCGGCGGTGCGCAGCAAAAGCATCGGCAGCGCGCTGCAGTTTGGCCTCCAGCGCCGCATCCGTGAGCTCATCATACTGGGCCACAGTTTCCTCAGTGGCTGGATTTCGCGAATCGATTGACATGGCAAGGGGGGGTTATGAGCAGACGGTGTGAAGCATGGCACCGAGGCTTGGGCTGTGGGGTCCGAACCTCTTCATATCGTCACATCCCAACCCGGCACAGGAGATGCGCCTGCGTTTAATCAATGAAACACCTATCTTTGACACATCTCATTTTTCGTCATTCGCCCGTGCCTTTCGGTGAGTTCCTCATCTCTCATGACCGCCCTCCGCTCCACCTTTCTGCTTCTCATGGAGCATCCGGCCCTGCCGGTGCAGACGCGCGAGCACACGCTGGCTGTATCGCGCGCCGACGTTGAGCGGCTGGTGGGCCAGCACGTCGGCGACCTGGCGCTGTACGAGCGAGCCCTCACCCATCGCTCGGTGCTCCGCGGGCAACCCGACAGCCACCTCGACTCCAACGAGCGGCTGGAGTTTTTGGGGGATGCCATCCTGGGCGCCCTCGTGGCCGATTACCTCTACGCGGCATTTCCGGATAAGACCGAGGGCTTCCTCACCCGGCTCCGGGCCAAGATCGTAAGTGGCAAAGCCCTGGCCGATGCCGCGGAGCAGTTGGACCTCGGCCCGTGCATCCTGCTAAGTGATAACATGGAGCGTGCCGGAGGACGCAAAAACGCTACCATTCTGGCTGATGCCTTCGAGGCGCTGCTGGGGGCCGTATATCTGGACCTCGGGCTGGAGCGCGCCCGGGCCTTCTTGGAAGAAACCACGCTGGAGCCGTTAGACCTTGAGGCCCTGGCCCAGCGGCACGACAACCACAAGAGCCGCCTGCTTGAATATGTGCAGGCGCAAAGCTGGCCACAGCCGGAGTATGAGGTCACCGATGAACATGGCCCGAGCCACGACAAGACCTTCGAGGTTGATGTGCACATCAACGGGACGGTGTACGGCCACGGCATCGACCGCAGCAAGAAGGGCGCCGAGCAACAGGCAGCAGCGGAAGCACTCGTCCGGCTGGAAGACGAGGACCCAGTAACGCCGTAAGCGTGATAGCTGGTTGTCTCGCTACCAAGACGATATCCTCTGGTGCCCTCCGGTAAAAATGGGCCATTTCTTAAGATGCTCCCGCAGAACGCGATACCTATAATCTAACTCCCCGTAGACTACGCTGGCCGCCTTTTGCACCAGGCACTACCCACCCCGGCAAGCGTTCTGCTGATGCACCATTGACACCTGTGGCTCCGCGCCTGTTATCCCCCTCGCAGCGCGCCTTCCTGTACGTCTCCCGACGGCTCCTCCCATGCCCCGCCTTCTCATCGGATGCCTTGCCCTTCTATTGGTTAGCCTCGGGGCAGGGGGCCTTGCCGTCGCTGCGCCTGGCACCTTGGATACGGACCCCGCCCCACCTTCGCTTGCCGCAGAGCGCGGAGCCCCGCTCATCCAAAACTATAACAGCACCCACTTCGGTGCGCAAGTGCCCGGGCAAAGCTGGGGCGTGGCGCAGGACGCCTCGGGCATGATGTATATCGCCAACCAGCGTGGGCTGCTGCTGTACGACGGCGTGACCTGGGAGCTGCTGCCGCTGCCCGGCGACCGCCCCACCCGGCGTGTGGCCCGGGGCTGGGACAGCCGCACGTACGTCGGCGCGTCCGGTACCTTCGGCTATGTGGACGCCGACTCGCTCGGCCAGCCCACCTACCGGGCGCTACAATCGCGCCTCCCGGACGATGGAGCCGCATCCGTGCAACGCATCGGGGCTATGGCATCGACGCCCGAAGGCATGTACTTTTTCGACGCGACGCAGGCGTACCGGTGGGACGGCGAGGCGCTGACCGTGCTGCCGTATCCTGGCGGACGGGTCCACGAGGCGGTGTGGGTCAACGGTGAGCTGCTGGCCTATGCACGCGGCGACGGCTGGCTGCGGGCCACCGACGATGGCTTTGAGCCCCACACCGGCTACGCCGCCCTTCCTCCCGATGCCCACGTGTTCTTCATTCAGCCCTGGGAGGATGAGGCTCTTGTAGTAGGCACCACCACCGAGGTCTGGCGCGTTGATGCCGACGAGGTGCAGCCCCTGGAGGCGAACCTCTCAGCCTGGGCCGCAGCCCATCAGGTAACGCACGGGCTTCGCCTGACGGGCGGCACGCTGGCCGTTGCCTCCCGCACAGGCGGCGTGGCCCTTGTCGATCCCCAGACCGGCGGCCTGCAGCAGGTGCTCAACCAGGACCTCGGCCTTCAGGACAACGACGTGAAGCACCTCGGCCAAGACGACCAGGGCGGCCTCTGGATGGCTCTGGAGCGTGGGGTGGCGCGCGCCGATGTGCATCACCCGCTCACCACGCTCGACGCCCGGCACGGCCTCGAACATGGCATCTACTCCTTTGCCCGCCACAACGGCGCGCTGTACGCAGGTACCAGCAGCGTGCTCTACCGGTTGGACCCGGCGCCGGCGACGGGCGCCCTGCCCCAACTAACCCCCGTCGCTGACCTGCGCCTTCAGATCTTCGCCTTGGAATCCACGCCCGCGGGGCTGCTGCTGGGCACAGAAGATGGCGTGTACCAGCTAACAGGCGACGGCGAGATGCAACGCGTAACCGAAAGCGTCGATGCGTTTGCCGTGCACCATCCCCCGGGCACCCGGGAAGCCTTTGTGGGCTACGGGCAGGGCATACAGCTGCTGCGCCTTACGGATGACGGCATCTGGATGCCGCAAGGACCGCTGGAGGCAATCGACAGCGCGATCTATTACCTCGCCTCCGACCCGGAAGGCACCCTCTGGGCTACCTCCCTGACCTCGGGCCTCTGGCAGATCGACCGCCCCGGGGCCCTGGGCCTCGGAGCCGAGCCCCGGCTCTTTGCCCATGCGGATAGCACCTCACGCTACGGCTACCGGCTCACCCTCGCCGGCGACGACGTGTTTGTTACCCATGGCGCTAACATCAGCCGCCTCGTACGGGACGAGCGTGGGCACTACCGCATGCAGGTGGATGAGACGCTAAATCGCTATCTGCCCACGGAGCGCACCTTTGTGGCCGACCTCCGGACGGCAGGCCCCGACCACCTTCTGGCCATGACCTCAGAGGGGAGCATTCTTCTTCCGCGCGAGGCTGACGGCGCCGTGCAGCGCCCCATGGCCGCCATGCCTCCGCTGGGCATCTACGCCCTGCTCAGTGAGGACGGCCCTATCATCTGGGCCGGCGCGGATGACCGCATCGTGCGGTACGCTCCCCGTACCGACGGCGCGACCACGGAGGTGCCTCCGCCCCTCATTCGGCGCTTCGCGACCCGCTCGCCTGACTCCACCGTCGTGGCAGACACGCGCATCGCGTCTGTCACGCCGGCCCTCACCTACGCCACCCGAGACGTACGCTTCGAGTTTGCCGCGCCCGTCTACCGGTATCCAGCGGAGACCCGGTATCAGTACCGCCTGCAGGGCCTGAGCACGGACTGGTCGGACTGGTCGGATGAGTCCCGCAGTGACTACACCAATCTTGGCCCCGGCACCTACACGTTTGAGGTGCGGGCCGAGACGGTAGACGGTACCGTCACGCCCAGGGCCTCCGCCACCTTCACGATTCTACCCCCCTGGTACCGGACCCCCTGGGCCTACCTGCTATACGCCCTCCTGGCGGGCCTCCTGCTGGCTGGCCTCGTGCAACTCCGCACGCGTACCCTGCAAGGCCGCAATGATGCCCTGGAGGCGGAGGTTGCCAGCCGCACCGCGGAGGTGCAGACGCTGAACGGGCAACTACGCACCACCAACGGCGCCCTGCGCAAGGCGAACGAAGCCAAGTCGAACCTGCTCAGCATGGCGGTCCACGACCTCAAGAACCCGCTGGCCAGCATCCGCGGGGTGGTCGATGTATTGCACGAAGAGGGCGAAGCCAACGAAGAGATGTTGCGGCTTATCCGCTCCTCGACCGATCACATGCTCGCCATGATCTCCGACTTGCTCGCGTCCTCGGCTATCGAATCGGGGCACTTGCAGCTGACGATGAAGCCGGTAGACCTGGCCACCCTGGGGCACACCGTTGTCGAGTCGTTTGAGGAGCAGGCCCGCCGCAAGGAGCAGACGCTGCGGTTCCACCTGGATGCGGAGGACACGTGCACCGTCCGCGGCGATGCCGGGCGGCTCCATGAGGTGTGCAGCAACCTCGTGAGCAACGCACTCAAGTACTCGCCCCCCGGCGCCCCTATCGACATAACCGTCGGCAGCACAGCCAACACCGTCACCTTTGCCGTCGCCGACGAGGGCCCAGGCCTCACCGACGAGGACAAACAAGGCCTCTTCAAACCGTTCAACCGCCTCTCCGCACAGCCCACCGGCGACGAGTCCTCCACCGGCCTGGGCCTGCACATCGTGCGGCGCCTCACCCGCCTGCACGATGGCGCAGTTGAGGTCGAGACCACGCCCGGCGAAGGCAGCACGTTCGCTGTTCGGCTGCCCCGGCACATGCCCGAGGCCGTGGAAGCGACATAGCCCGACTGCCTGTGTATTCAACCGCCCGTGCACTCAACCGTCACCGCAACAGCGCCCGCATGCGCAAGCTTGTAATTGCGGCGCGACGTTCCAAGATTCGAACGTCGCAGCCGAACCCCGCGGGCTTGCTTTTCGTTGCGAGACGATACTTATCCCCCGGTACCTCACCGACCGCATAACACCAACGCGCTGCCTTCTATGCCTCTCGCTCCACCTGCTGCATCTACCACCGACCAGGCGTCGATTGCTCCGACTACCGCCACCCCGTTTGTTCGCCGGCACGTCGGGCCGTCGCCAGAAGAAATCAAGCAGATGCTGGCCGCTATTTCGGCCGACTCGCTGGACGCCCTGATTGACGAAGCGGTGCCTCAGGCCATCCGCGCGGAAAAACCGCTGGACCTCCCAGAGGCACGGTCGGAGCATCAGTTGCTCCGTGACCTGCAGGGCATTGCCAACAAGAACGACGTCTATCGTTCGTTTATCGGGATGGGCTATCACGACACCGTGACGCCCCCGGTCATCCAGCGCAACATCCTGGAGAATCCGAACTGGTACACGCAGTACACCCCGTACCAGGCCGAGATTGCGCAGGGGCGGCTGGAGGCGCTGCTCAATTTTCAGACGATGGTGATTGACCTCACCGGCCTGGAAATAGCCAACGCTTCCCTGCTGGATGAGGCCACCGCAGCCGCGGAGGCCATGCTGATGCTCAACCGCGTCACGCGCCGCCGAGACGCCGACACGTTCTTTGTGGCTGACCATTGCCATCCGCAGACGATTGCCGTGGTACAGGCACGGGCAGAGCCGCTGAATATCCATGTGGTGGTGGGCGATCCGGAGACCTACACCTTTGACGACGACGTCTTTGGCGCACTGCTGCAGTACCCCACGACCGACGGGGCGATTGTGGATGCACGTGCGTTCTGCGAGCGGGCCCATGAGGCCGATGCGTTTGTGGTAATGGCCGCCGATCTCCTCAGCCTCACCCTGCTTACCCCACCTGGTGAACTGGGCGCGGATGTGGCGGTGGGCAGCACGCAACGCTTTGGCGTACCGCTGGGCTACGGCGGCCCGCACGCGGCCTACTTCGCCACGCTGGAGCGCTTCAAGCGACAGGTGCCCGGCCGCATGATCGGCGTGACGAAGGACGCCGACGGCAACATGGCACTTCGCATGGCGCTACAGACGCGCGAGCAGCACATCCGGCGCGACAAGGCCACCTCCAACATTTGCACCGCGCAGGTCCTGCTGGCCGTGATGGCCGGCGCCTACGCCGTGTACCACGGACCCGACGGCCTCACCCGCATCGCCGAGCAGGTGCATCGGCAGACGCGTGTGCTGGGCGAGGGCTTGCAGCGCCTCGGCCACACGCTGCGGCATACCGACTTCTTCGATACGCTACGGATTGACCTCAACGCGTCGCTCACGGCCGACCGCCTCCGCACGCTCGCCGAGGCCCAGCAGATCAACCTCCGCTACTACAACGACGGCTCGGTGGGCGTCGCGCTGGATGAGACCACCACGCCCAACGACCTGGGCGACCTGCTCACAGTCTTTGCCGACGGAACGTCCCACGAGAAGCCGTCGCTGCAGGAGCTCATGGCGGATCTCCCCGCTGGCTACGATGGCCCGCTGAAGCGGACGTCTGATTTTCTGCAGCATCCCGTCTTCCAGCAGTATCAATCGGAGACAGAGCTGATGCGCTACCTGCACCGGCTGGCCTCGCGCGACCTCTCCCTTACCCACAGCATGATCCCGCTCGGCTCGTGCACGATGAAGCTGAACGCCGCTGCCGAGCTCATGCCGCTGAGTTGGTCCGGCTTCA
Organism: uncultured Rhodothermales bacterium; assembly: GCA_964345505.1. Lineage (GTDB taxonomy): Bacteria > Bacteroidota > Rhodothermia > Rhodothermales > Salinibacteraceae > Tc-Br11-B2g6-7. The sequence goes on along the minus strand of CAYFRR010000091.1, from coordinate 1,198 downwards.
ACGGGCTGCATCCGTACGCCCCGGCCGATCAGGCCTCCGGCTACCAGTTGATCTTCAAGCAACTGCAAGAATGGCTTGGGGAGATCACCGGCTTTGCGGGCGTTTCACTGCAGCCCAACTCGGGCGCCTCGGGCGAATACACCGGCCTGATGGTGATCCGCGCCTACCACGAGAGCCGCGGCGAAGCCCACCGCACGGTATGCCTCATCCCCGACTCGGCCCACGGCACCAACCCGGCCAGCGCCGTCATGGCGGGGATGAAGGTCGTCACCATCCAGACGGACGACCACGGCAATGTGGACGTGGACGACCTGAAGGCTAAGGCCGAGCAGTACAGCGACAACCTGGCCGCGCTGATGGTGACGTATCCCTCCACGCACGGCGTGTTTGAGGAAGACATCCGCGAGATCTGCGACGTGGTGCACACGCACGGTGGGCAGGTCTACATGGATGGCGCCAACATGAACGCGCAGGTGGGCCTCTGCCGCCCAGGCGACTTTGGCGTGGACGTGTGCCATCTCAACTTGCACAAGACGTTTGCCATCCCGCACGGCGGGGGCGGCCCGGGCATGGGGCCGATCTGCGCGGCCGAGCATCTGACGCCCTTCCTCCCTACCCATCCCGTGGTAGAGACAGGCGGCAGCAACGGCATCGGGCCGGTAGCGGCTGCGCCGTTTGGCAGCGCCAGCATCCTGCTGATTTCGTGGGCTTACATCGCGCTGCTGGGGCCGGAAGGCCTGACGCAAGCCTCAAAGGTGGCCATCCTCAACGCGAACTACGTGAAGGAGCGCCTCTCGGCCCACTACGACATTGTGTACACCGGCCGCGGTGGCCGCGTCGCGCACGAGTTTATCCTCGACCTGCGGTCGTTCCGCCAGGAGCTACCCATCAATGAGGTAGACGTAGCCAAGCGCCTGATGGATTACGGCTATCACGCGCCCACCATGTCGTGGCCTGTACTGGGCACCATGATGGTGGAGCCCACTGAGAGCGAAAGCAAGGCCGAGCTGGACCGCTTCTGCGGGGCCATGAGCGCCATCCGCGAGGAGGTCCGCGCCGTAGCCAATGGCGAGGTCGACCCCGAGGACAATGTCCTTGCTAACGCTCCGCACACGGCCCGCATGGTCACGGCCGACGAGTGGGCGCACCCGTACACGCGCCAGCAAGCCGCCTACCCCGCTGCAGGGCTGCACGAGTA
>CAYFRR010000090.1:0-10862 GCA_964345505.1 uncultured Rhodothermales bacterium | reverse complement strand
GCCTGCACGGTTGTGACGGCCGCTGCATCGGTCTCCAGGTGATTCTCCTTGTAGCTCTCCACATACCGCGATACCACCCCATTCACCCAGAGGATGAGTTGGATGAGAAAGATCAAAAACACCACGGTGGCAAGCACTTCCAGGAGGCGCGTTGGGGCCCCACTGAGGAGCGCCGCCCCGTAAAGCCCGACAGCAGCCAGGAAAAGGATGCGGGTCCGGTCCACCACGACCTCGAGATAGCTACGCACCGTAGCCGCTGCATCTACTGTGACGCGCTTCAGGGTTCCCCGAAGTACCCGTCGGGCCAGCAGCAGGAGTCCTGTCAACACGCCCCACAGTCCGATCAGTATGAGCCACTGCCAGAGCGTGAGCCCCCACAGGTTCATCTCCAGTGTTGTGGTATCGAATGGCATGGTGTACAGGTAATCAAATGAGGGTACAAAGGGGGCAGGTCTCGTGAGCCGCGCATGGATACCCTGGCGCGCGCAACTCTCGGCCCAGCCGTAAGATACAATACCATCCGGCCAAACCCCACCGACCCCATGATGGATACACCCTATGGACGATGGCTCCGTTAGCTGGTACCTTTTACTGCTCCTCGTGGGCATTGCCACAGGCATACTGATTGCTTGGCTGCGCCGCGACGCGTAGCCCGACGTTTGATCCCGTAGGATGGTGCTCCCGCAGTAGCGTACCGCCGATGCTTCAGTGGCGGTGCGTCTCTCCTCGTGGTGACGTGGTTTCGCAGCACCCACGGGCCGGGGCGGGAACTGCACCTACCGCCCCTCGTAGCTGGCCGAAATTTTAGTTCTTTACACAGAGCCTCTCTTATTATGTCCTCGTCTGACCGCGACGACCACCCCCAGACCTCTCCGACAGTTTCCAGGGAAAAATGGGAGGTACATGCGCTTAGGAAGCTGGCTAAAGGGTACGTCCTTATTGTGAGCAAAGAGCGTAAAAATGCTAACTTCCACTCGCCTACTAAAGGGTATGAGATGTGCGCCTACCAGGTAGCCAAGAAGCTCGTCAACGACGGGCTCGTAGAGGAAACCCGTGAGCACCATCTGGGCACGGTGTACGAGCTGGCTGACGAGGTGCGCGAAGGGCTTAAGAAGCATCGCAAGCCCATGCCCAAAGATGAGGACGAGGAGGAGTTGGCCTCCGAGGAGGACACCGAGGCGATCCTGGATGAGATCCCCGACCTGGACGACGACGAACTGGATCTGGAGGACGAGGAAGACGACGCGTTAGCGGATGAGGACCAGCGGTAACCCCCTGGGCGCGTATGGCGCGCAAAGCTGACGAGCAGCCGCCGTTTGCCGGGGCACCTGCGCAAGGGACCGTCCGGAGGTTGGCTCCACGCCGGTCGGCGCTAAAATGTCGTCAGGTTATACAGCGCCACCGCGATGAGCAGACCGACCGAAAAAATCATGGCAATCACGAAGGCCCAGAACTCGACCATGCTGGTGGTGCCCTCGGCCGTGCTGCGTCCTATAACTTCCTCCCCTGATACCCCCATGGTTTCCAGTACGCGCTTGTCGGAAACGGAGCGAAACGGCACAGGCTTCGAGAAGGGCTCCCATCCGTCTTCCGTGCGCGCCTGTACACGCCAGTAGAGCGTGCTGCCATCCTGCGGCAGTACGCCACTCACGTGCATTTCCGTGCGGCCACCGACCGTGCTATTAAAGATAAGGTTGGCAAAGGCCCGGTCTCGCGCAATTTGCAAGCGGTACGATTGCGCCTCGTCCACCGGTGTCCAAGCAAAGTTGACGTCTTCAGCATCCACGACGGCATAGTCGCGGGGATTACGGGCAACGGGCGTCGCAGAGATCTCAGCCATAGGAACGCAGGAAAAGGGGATCAAGAGTGGTAGATGGGAGCTCCAACGACCTACACCCGCATGTGCTTCACCCTTTTCCGTTAGATTTTGTCGGATACGTCACACTCAGCGATCAGGGAGTGGCTGCTCCAGGGCATGGGAGGCAGTTATCGCACGGCTATGGCAATGCAGAACAGTGCCGCCGAGGCGAGCGATCTGACGGCGCGTGGTTCGCTGTGCCTCCTGAGACGTCACTTGCGCTCGGTCAGCGTTGCCCGGCCAGCCGGCGCAGCTCAGCCTCCGACACGCGTGCCTCAAAGCGGGTGTCCACCAGCCGACTCTCTGCCTGCACAAGCGCCTCTTGGACTTCCCGCAGCTCCAACGGCGTGATGACGCCCAGTTCGAATTGCCGAAGGGCCACGTCCACGTTCGCGCGGGCGGCTTCCAGATTTTCCTCCTCCAGGGCAATCAAAGCCACCCGGTTATCGAAGCTTGCAAACGCTTCTTGCAGCGCCGTTGTCAGTCGGGTTTCCAACTCCTGAATAGCAAGCCGCGCGTTGCGCTCTCGAATCTGCGCGTTTTGCGCGCGCCGGCGGCGGTTCAAACCGTCGAACAAGTCGACCGACACCGCCACGCCCCACGAAATACCGTAGCTCTCGCTAAATTGCACGAACCCACTCTCCGACGACTGATCGCTGTACTCGTACTGTACCTCGAGGTCAACCGTCGGCAGCCGCTCGGCTCGAATCTCACGGCGTTCTTGTGCAGCCGCGCGGCGGCCTTGCCGGGCGGAGCGGAGTTGGGGATTCTGCGTCCGCGCCTCTGCTACCAGTTCGTCCAGCGTCAACAGCGTGTCGATGGGGATCCCCGTCTCGACTCGGTAAGCCCCCTGATCTGGAGCGTCGAGCAGCCGATTGAGCTGCGCCCGCGCCGCCGTCACGGTCGATTCCTGGCGTAGGCGCGCGCCGCGATCCGCATTCAGGTCTACGCGGGCCTGCCGTACGGCCAGGTCCGACGCCGCGCCGAGGCGGTTCCGCAGCTCGGTCAGGCGGAGGCGCTCTTCAGAGATGGCGACAGCCTCTTCGAGGACGGCCAGTTGTTGTTGCTCTCGCACGATGGACAGGTACGCGACGGTGACCTCCGTCAGCACGTCGGCCCGCACGCCCCGGGTGCGCTCGGCCTGGCCTGCCCGCTCGGCCTGCAGGCGCTGTAGCGTTGCGAACCGCCCAAGGCCATCGAAGGCGCGCCAGGAGAGCGTCGCGCGAGCGGCCTGGCTCGTGGTTTCGGCGTTGGGCGTGCGGCGGAGCTCCTGGTCGATGAACTGCTGCTCCGTGGTGGTGATGCTGGTGTTGCGGTTCGCGGATGCCGTAAGCTGCGGCAGGAACTCCGCATTCCCAATCGATGCGTCATTCTCCGTGATGGCCAGCGCGTTCTCCGCACTCCGCACCGCCACATTTCGGGCCCGGGCTCGCTCCAGCGCCTCCTCCAACGTCAGCAGATCGGCTGCGGATTGTTGTTGAGCCTCAGGCGTGTCCTCGCTGGCAACCTCTTGCGCAGCCACCAGACCGCCGCCTGCCATCCAAAGAAGAAAACATACAGTCGTGCCAAGAGAAGCAAGGGATTGCATCGACGAAAAGATCACGCGTGGGGGGATTGCTGAGCAGAGGGGTCGTCCGAAGCTTCATCGGACGCATCGCGTTGCGGAGAAGGCTCCGGCGTGCCGGTGGAGGCCCCATCGCCATCAGAGGGCGCTTGGGGTCCGGTGGATGGAGCGCCTTCAGCGCTGGCTGATGGCGGAGCGGCCAGGACTGCCGGGTTCACGGTGCGGCTCGACATGAAGGAGTACATGGCGGGGATGACGTACAGCGTAAAGAGGGTCCCAATGAACAGGCCGCCAATGACAGCGATTCCCATGGGCATGCGGCTCTCGGCCCCTGCGCCCAGCGCCAGCGCGAGCGGCAGGATGCCAAAGGTGGTCGAGATGGTGGTCATCAGCACTGGGCGGAAGCGCACGGCCGCTCCTTCCTTAATCGATTCCATGACGGAAAGCCCCGCGGCCTTCCGCTGATTGGCAAACTCGACGATCAGGATGCCATTTTTCGTCACCAGCCCGATGAGCATGATCATGCCGATCTGGCTGAAGATGTTGAGCGTCTGATTGAAGTACCAGAGCGCAAAGAGCGCCCCCACCAGCGCCAGTGGGACGGTGAACATGATGATGAGCGGATCACGGAAGCTCTCAAACTGCGCGGCCAGGATAAGGAAGACCAGCATGAGCGCCAGCAAGAACACGAAGAACAGGCCCTGCCCCCCCTCCACAAAGTCACGCGACTGCCCGTTAAGTGCCGTCGAGAACGACTCGTCGAGCAGGCGATCTGCGATGGCGTTCATCTCCTCCAACCCGTCCCCAATGGTGTAGCCGGGGCTGAGGCTGGCGCTGACTGTAGCAGAGGAGAACCGATCGAACCGGAAGAGTTGCGGTGGGCTGTTCGTGTCGGACACTTGCACGAGGTTATCGAGCTGGGTTAGTCCTCCGTCATCAGAGCGCACATAGAGTGACTGCAGGTCACGCGTCGTGTTGCGCTGGGCGCGGTCCACCTGGGCAATCACCGGGTACTGCTCGCCGTTCATCACGAAGAACCCGATGCGTTGGTCGCTGAGGGCCAGCTGTAGCGTCTCACTGATCTCCCGGGCCGAGACGCCGGCATCGCGGATCCGGTTACGGTCGAAGGTGATCTCCAGCTCCGGGTTGTTGAAGGTAAGGTTCACATCGACAAACCCGAACACCTCGCTGTTACGCGCCTCTTCCATAAACCCGGGGAGCGCATCACGGAGGAGATCGAGGTTGGGCGCTTGTAGTACAAATTGGACTGGCTGTCCCCCGCCCCCGCCCGTCTGGATGGCCTGCTGTTGCGACACAAACGCCCGGGCCCGCGTGAGCTCGTTCAGCTGCTGCGATACTTGGTTTGCGATGGCCCCCTGCCCACGCTCCCGCGTTGCAGGATCCGTCAGGGTGATGAAACCGAAGGCCGAGTTCACGGAGGTGGCGGCTCCGAAGCCTGGTGAGGTAACCGTGATCATGGCCTCACCCTCGGGCACCTCTGCCTGGACCAGGTCGATCATGTCATCCACATAGGTGTCCATGTACTCAAACGTGGCCCCTTCCGGGCCAGAGGCGAACACGCGCAGGCGCCCCCGGTCTTCCGTCGGCGCCAGCTCCTCCGGCAGTATCTGGAAGAAGAGCGCGGCAAGCCCCACACACGCAGCGACCAGCGCCACCGCGGCCCAGCGATACTGCAGGAAGGCCTCCAGCGACGAGCGGTACCACTCCGCCATGCCCTGAAAAAATGGCTCCGTGGCCCGGTGGATGCGCGGCTGCCGGTCGCGCTTGATGAGAATCTTCGAGCAGAGCATCGGGGTGAAGGTGAGCGCCACGAACGACGAGATCACGACAGCCCCGGCCAGCGTCATGCCAAACTCCGTGAACAGCCGCCCCGTGATCCCACCGAGGAACAGGATAGGCGTGAACACCGCCACAAGCGCGAGCGTGGTGGATACGACCGCGAAAAAGATCTCGCGCGTGCCGACGATCGCGGCGTCCATCCGGGCGCTGCCCTGCTCAATCTTAGAATAGATGTTCTCCACCACCACAATGGCGTCATCCACCACGATCCCGATGGCCAGCACCACCGCCAGGAGGGTCAGGACGTTGATGGAGAAGCCGAGCAGGTACATCACGAAGAAGGTCCCGATCAGCGCTACCGGGATCACCAGGATAGGGATGACCGCGGTACGCCAGTCGCGGAGGAAGAAAAAGATGACGAACATCACCAGGAAGAGCGCGATGAGGATCGTCTGCTGCACCTCCGTGATGGAGGCGCGGATAAACTCGGTGGTGTCAAAGCCGATGGCCGTTTCGAGGTCGGCGGGCATCGTGGCCTCCACCTGCGCCCGGCGCTCGTAGAAGGTATCGGCAATGTCGATGGCGTTGGCGCCTGCGAGCGGACGCAGCACCACGCCCACCATGGGCTCGCCATCACGCTTTAGAATGGTGCGCTGGTTCTCCGGCCCAAGTTCAGCGCGGCCGATGTCGCGCAGCCGCACGGTCTCCCCGTTTTCCTCCTTCAGAATCAGATCCTCAAACTCGGCAGCGGTCTGAAGCCGGCTGCGCGTGCGCACGGTGAGTTGGACCTCATCGCCCTCGATGAGCCCGGACGGGAGTTCCACGTTCTCGCTATTCACTGCCGCGCTCACGTCCTGCGCTGTCAGCCCATACGCAGCCATCTTGTCCGGGTCGATCCACAGGCGCATCGCGTACCGCTTGGAGCCCCAAATATCGACGCGGCTTACCCCCGGGATCGTCTGAAATCGCTCGCGGAAGAGGTTATCCGCCAGGTCCGTCAGCTCCAACAGATCACGCCGGTCGCTCCGGATATTCAGGAAGATGATAGGATCCTCGTCATCATCGGCCTTGGACACGCTGGGCGGGTCCACGTCCGGAGGCAGACGCCCCTGGGCCCGCGACACCCGGTCCCGCACATCGTTCGCGGCCCGGTCGAGGTCGGCGTCGATGTTGAACTCCGCACGCACCGTGCTCCGCCCCTCCCGGCTTACGGACGTAAGGGTACGGATGCCCTCGATCCCGTTGATCTGGTCTTCCAATGGTTCCGTGATCTGCGACTCGACGACCGTGGCGTTGGCACCGGGATACTGCGTCGTAACCGTGACGACGGGCGACTGCACCGACGGGTATTCGCGCACGCCAAGCTCGTAAAAAGCGATCAGGCCGAAGATCACGATCACGAGCGACATCACGGTCGCCAAGACGGGCCGTCGTACGCTAAGGGAAAAGAGCTCCATGGGGGTTACTCCGTGGGTTCAGGTGCCCGTTCAATGAGCGGGTTACGGGCCTTCGTCAGTTGTTGCATCGGAACCGGTGGAAGGCGCCTCGTCATTGGCGGCCTGTGCGTCCGGCTCTGCTGCGGCCCCCGGCGCGACTTCCGGCAAGCGGCCCTCGGTCGTCTCGGAGAGGCGCACGGCCAGTCCAGGACGCAGACGCTGCAGGCCGCTGATAATCACGGTGTCCTGAGGGGCCAGCCCGCTCGTAATCTGGATATTGCGCTCCGTTCGCAGCCCCGTCTCGACCGGTCGCGGTTGGGCCTCACCGTTGTTGTACACAAACACGCGGCGTCCCTCAAGGCTGGGCACGAGCGCGATGGCCGGCACCACAAGCGCGTCGTCATAGCGGTCGATGACGTAGGTGATGCTGGCAAAGTTACCGGGAAAAAGCTGGCGATCAGCGTTTGGCACCCGCGCCCGCAGCCGCACGGACCGTGTGCCTTCTTGAATCGTGGGGTCTTGCGCGTAGATCTCCCCGCCGAAGTCCATATCCAGTCCTTCCACGGTGAAGCGCACAGCATCACCATTGGAGACGCGCCGGGCGTAGCGCTCGGGGAGCGTGAAGTCGACGCGCACGGGATCAACCTCCTGCAGTGTAGTGATGCGAGTCTCGGGAGAGATATAGCTACCTTTGCTGATCTCCCGTAGCCCGAGCACGCCATCAAATGGCGCACGCACCTCCGTTTTGGCGATCTGCGCGTCCAGCAGCGCGAGCTCGGCCTCCAGGACCTGCAGTTGGTTTTCGGTAGCGTCGTACGCCTCCTGGCTGATGCCGCCCTCGTTGAGGAGCTGACGCTGGCGTGCCTCGCGCGTGGCAGCAAGGCTGCGCTGTAGTTCAGTGCGTGCGCGCTGGGCCTGCAGTTCGCTGTCGTTGATCTTTAGCAGCAGTGCGCCCTCCTCTACCACAGTGCCCTCCCGAAACGCAATGTCCGTCACGCGCCCGGCCACTTCGCTGCGCACCTCGATCGTTTCGTTCGCCTGGATGGTACCGGTTGAGCGCACCATATCCTCGAGCAGTACGGGCTCCACGATGTGCGCATCGACGAGGAGCGCCTCCCCGCCGCCTCGTGCATTCCCACCCGTCGCATTGGCCTCATCCGCATCGTTCCACGATGGCAGCTTGGGATACGCCAGCAGGCCCACGACAAGCAGGACGCCGAGACCCAGTAAGATGCGTTTTAACGTCGGGCTCATGCAACGGACAAATCGAGGTCAGGAAACGACGAAGCCCACGGTGGGCAGATGGCCGAGCCTCCGTGGGCTTCTTTGCAGGCTTCTTTACGGTAACGAGCCGGATGCACCATTCGTACAATCCGCGGTTACGGCACCAGTTGCTCGCCGTCGGCATTGTGCACGATGAGCGCATCCACCGGGCACAGATTGCACGCTTCGATCACCTCTTCGTCATCCGTAGCTTCCGGGTCATCTACAAATTCAACGATGTTTTCCTCGTTGAGCCGAAAGACGCCGGGCGCCATGTTGACACAGTTGCCGCTACCGATGCAGAGGGCTTCATCAATCTCTACCGTGAGCGTATCAAATTCGTGGGTTGCCATAAGGGATAATTCAAAACAGTGGAATAATCGATAGACGAGATATATTGCCCCTTTGCGCCCATGTTTCTCTGACGGACGTCGTCAACTGTAGCGATGCTGCACCCAGTCCTGGAATGCAGCACGGCCTGCTTGCGCACATGTGCTCACGAGTCGATGCGCCGGAGCGCCAGTTCGGAAAGGCCCAGCTCGTCCTTGTCCAGATTCAGGCTTCGGTCGAGAATTTTACCGGCAATGCTGAGGAAATCGCGCTCAGTGATAAGGCCCACCAGTTGCGCATCGCGCACCACGGGCAGCGCCCCGATCTGCTCATCGCGCATCAGCTTGATGGCCTCGCGGCTGTGGGTTTCAGGTGTTACGGAGATTGGATCCTTTACCATGATTTGGCGCACGGGAATACCACCCTTGTCGTCTCGCCCCGGCCCATGTTCGGCCAGAAAGCGGAGCACGCTGCGATGCGTCACCAGCCCTACGAGCCGGTGCTGATGGTCCTCCACCAGCACGTGGCGGATGCGCTGCCAGTCCATCAGACACGCCACAAACTCCACAAGCTCGTCCTGGTGGACCGTGAACAGGTCCGTGGACATGAAATGCTCCACCCGCGTCTGCTCCATCTCTCGGGGGCCGGTGCGTTCGCGCAGCTGCGCGCAATCCCAGGTATGCACGGGCGCGCCCTCCGCCTGCCGGTCCCGCATCTCCAAGACCAGCGAGTTAAGCCGGTCTGCGCGGGTGCTGTCCGGGTGGGCTTCCCGCATTTTGGCCAGCGACTCAATCTGCCAGTCGGCACCCGTGCGTTGCGCCTGCACGCGGTCTCGGATTACGCCCAGGTACCGGTCGATGTCCTCCTCGTCAATGCCAGATCCTGCCAGCCCTTCACGGGCCAGCGGCAGGAGCTCGTCACAGATGAGCTCGGAGGCCGGCATCTTCCTCCCATTGAGCCACATCAGCTGAGCAGACAGTCCCAGCCGTGCCGCGGCAATGAAGTTGCTTTTGGCGTCGTCGAAGAGCATCGCATCGGTGATATCCCCGTACTTACGATACAGGCCACTGACGAGGCCAAACCAGAATGCCGAGTTGGCCACCTCGTCAATGGGCGTGGGGCCTGAGGGCAAGATCCGGTTTTCAATGCGGAGGTGCGGCTTGCCATCGGTGATGCCGTAGCACGCCCGGTTCCAGCGGTAGACGGTACCATTGTGCAGCTGTAGCGCCTTGAGCTTTGGAGCTGCCCCCGCGTCCATTCTCTCGAAGGGGTCCTCCGGCTCATCGGTAGAGAGAATCACCCGAAAGCGGGAGATGTCCTCCTTAAAGATTTCGGTGACCGAGTCCCGCACCCAGTGGGTGCCAAAGTGCACCCGGGGGCTCATGTCGCGCAGGTACAGGTTCGTGCTGCGCGTATCGACCGCTTGTTGGAAGAGCGCAATGCGCGTCTCCTGCCAGAGGCGCTTCCCAAAGAGGGTGGGCGAGTTGGTAGAGCAGGCCAGGCACGGCCCCGCCGCTACCTGAGCGATGTTGTAGAGGTCCGCAAACTCATCCGGCTCCACCTGAAAGTGCGTCTGGAAGCTGGTGTTGCACCCCTCCAGCATGATGGAGTCGTGCTTCACGAAGAGCTCGTCCACGCCCCGAATCTGAAACTGGGCAGGCCCGCCCCGGAGTCGCGAGAGGGCGTCATTGAGCGCGTAGTAGCGGGGCTTGGGCGTCATGTTGTCGAGCACCAGATCCGAGATATGGATCGTCGGCAGAATGCCCGTCAGAATGGTATCACCGCCCGCTTTTTGAACAATCTCCCGGACGTATTCCAGCGTCTCGGTGACGTCCTCTTCCATCCGCCGCAGGCAGTCGCCCCCAAACACCATGGGGTCCATATTGAACTCCAGGTTGAACTTGGTGAGCTCGGTCACCACCCGGTCGTCCGTGTTGTGTTCAAGGACCTGCTCCACGATAGGCGCCGGCTGCCCCCGTTCGTCGATAAGGAAGAGCTCCTGCTCGGCTCCGATACGCCGGATGCCGGTTTCAAACATGTCATGGGCCAGCATGTGCTCCAGCGCGCGCACGTCCTGCAAAATCTCGCGTACGAACTGGCGAAGTTTAGCATTGTCATCGACCGTAGAAACGTTCTGCTCACCCATAAGGCAGGGGGGCTTGATGAAGAAGAGAGGCGTCGTGCAGACCGCAACGGTGCCGCCTGCGTGTCAACCGGTTTGTGGTATGCGCACCACGAAGGTATGGTTAAAGTAATGACTGATGCAGACAGGTGCATATAAAAGTTGCGCGCAGTTTCGGCGGCATAGACCTGTGCCGCTTCAGCAGCATAAAAAACGCCCGGCACCTGGGCACCGGGCGTATCGCTAACGACGAGGACGAACTACGACCTAACAGATGAGCAGGCCGTGCTATTTCTTCTTCGACTTGCTCTTCTTTTTCTTCCCTTTGCGCTTCCCTTTCTTCTCGAGCTTCTGGTTGATGAGCTCTACGCCCTGCTGCAGGGTCACATCATCTGGAGTGAGGTCGTCGGGTAGCGAGGCGTTGGTCTTTTTGTGCTTTACGTAGGGGCCATAGCGACCGTCCCGCACCTCAATGTCCGCGCCCGTCTC
>CAYFRR010000089.1:0-10905 GCA_964345505.1 uncultured Rhodothermales bacterium | reverse complement strand
TCGCCTGCGTGGGATGCAGCGGTCGGGTGCAACGATGACGAACCGTTGGCACAGCTCACGAACGGAACCCCTCAAGACCCGTTGTTGGGCGGCTCGACTACTAATCTCCATACGCTGTATCCGCTGCATGCCGCATTCAACGACCCGCACCGCGCGCCCTGTATGGTATACCACGCTCGTGGTTATCGGCGTGGTGCTTATTGCGCTTACGATCCGGTCTCCTCTGGCAGCGGTCGGTCCCCTGATCGGGGCGATTCAAGAGGCGACTGGGCTTTCGTATGGGGCGCTGGGGTTTCTGACGACCCTGCCACTGCTCTGCTTTGCTTTCCTCTCGCTCTTCACCCCATTTGCCACCCGCCGCTTTGGCGTGATGGGCTCCCTCGGACTGGCTCTTTTGCTGCTAACCACGGGCATTACGCTGCGCTCCTTGCCTGGCGTGAGCGCCCTTTTTGGCGGTACGCTGCTGCTTGGGATTGCCATCGCGCTTGCCAACGTGCTATTGCCTTCGCTGGTGAAACAGGACTTTCCTCAGCATCAGGGCCTTATGACAAGTGTCTACGCCAGCCTGATGGGCATTGGCGCCGCGCTGGCCGCCGGGATCAGTGTGCCGCTGGCAGAGGGGCTCCCGGGTGGGTGGCGCACAGCACTGGGCGTATGGGCCGTCCCAGCCGCAGTCGCCACGCTCCTGTGGCTACCACTCGTACGGTGGCAACATCACAAGCCCACGCGGCATCATCCGTTTGCCGGACTTCGGGCCCTTAGCCACTCCCCCATTGCCTGGCAGGTGGCCCTCTTCATGGGCCTGCAGTCGCTGGTGTTTTACGTAGTGCTGGCTTGGCTTCCGGAGGTGCTGATTGAGCGCGGCATGGCGTCCGACCGGGCGGGATGGCTGCTTTCACTATCCCAGACCACCGGCGTCGTCGGCACCCTTGTGACGCCCATCTATGCCGAGCGCCTGACCTCGCAGCGCGTGCTCGTATTTGGGGTGGTCAGCTTGCAGCTTACGGGCGTGGTGGGGCTGCTGCTACCGGGCCTTACCTGGGCCTGGCTCTGGGTCAGCCTGATCGGGTTGGGGGCAGGCTGTAGCTTTGGGCTGGCGCTACTCTTTATCGTGCTCCGGGCCCCCGACACGCGCGCAACGGTACAGCTCTCGGGGATGGCGCAAGCGATCGGATATTTCCTCGCAGCCGGCGGACCGGCCCTGTTTGGTTACCTGTTTGAGGTTACGCTCTCGTGGACGCTCCCACTGGCGCTGCTGATTGTGGTGACGCTGGCCCAGCTGGGCTTCGGCCTCGGAGCCGCCCGCCCGCAGGTCATCAAGCGGTGAGGGACCAACGAGGCAGGAATAGGCGTCAGCTCAAGGAAGCAGCGCCTCTATTTCCGTGAACAGCATTTCCCGCGTGAACGGCTTACTTACGTATGCATCGAACCCATCGTCGAGGAACCGCTCCCGATCCCCCGGCAATGCATACGCCGTTAACGCCACCACCGGGGTCGACGCTTCAATGTGCCCCTCTGCCCGTAAGGTGTGCAGCAGATCAGATCCATCTTGCGTTGCGTTCAAGTCAATGTCCATCAGGACCAGGTCGGGCCCAAGGTCATCAATCTGGTCTAAGGCTTCTTGTGGCGTTCGTGCGATCCCGACATCGAACGACGAGGTCAACAGCCGCTCGAGGAGTAGACAGGTTTCCGCGTTGTCTTCAACAATGAGAAGGGTGGCCATGTGATCGGGTAACTCTGCGGGCGGGTGAAGGTACGCAAACAACACCTATGCGGATGTAAAACCACAGGAAATACCGGGAGCGCCGGTTGTTGTTACAACAAAGATATGGGAAAGAGTGTGAAGACAATCGGAGGCCCCGGGGTGATTGTGCCACAACAGGACGTTGTTGGTCTTCAAAGTCGTCACAAAGGTATGGCTTCCCCGGCATAGAAACACAGAGTCGTCAGGCTTGGTGCTGAATCAATGAGAGCGGTTCACAGGTTGCATTGATATAAATTCGAAGGCTATTTTTTCACTTTTGCACAATCGGTCAAGCCCCATGCTGATGCCCCTCGGTTTGTCGTGTTGTTGTCTGCCCTATGCACGGGGGAGGTACGGGCCGGTGTAACGCAGCGATTGCTGAATATACGGATCTGTGCTGTTGCCCTCGTCGCCTCTCGATGTGGGCTTTTTTCATTTATGCTATTGTGATGTCTTCCTCTCTCTCACCGTGTCCTACCGCTCTACACCCATCGGCCGCATCTGCCGACCGGGTATGTGATGCGATTGGGGACACCCCCCTGATACGATTGCACGAGGTAACGCAAGACCTACCCGAGGCCGTGACCGTGTGGGGCAAGGCCGAATACCTGAATCCCGGCGGGTCGGTAAAGGACCGGCCGGCGCTGGCCATGGTGCGTGCGGGTCAGCGATCCGGCGCGTTCGATAGGGCAAAGAATACGCTGATCGACGCTACCAGCGGCAACACGGGGATCGCCTATGCCATGCTGGGCGCTGCTCTCGGCTTTTCCGTAGAACTGGCGCTCCCGGCCAACGCCTCCGCCGAACGCAAGCAACTGCTGCAAGCGTACGGGGCCACCCTCCACCTGACGGACCCAATGGAAGGCACCGACGGCGCCCAGCGCGTGGTGAAGGAGCGTGTGGCCAACGCGCCCGACCGCTACTTCTACCCGGATCAGTATAATAACGACGCCAACTGGACCGCTCATTTTGAGACCACCGGCCGGGAGATTCTGGCACAAACCGAGGCGCAAGTCACGCATTTTGTGGCTGGCCTGGGGACGACCGGGACCTTTACCGGGGTCACGCGCCGGCTGAAGGCACACAATGCTGATATCCGGTGCATCGCGCTGCAGCCAGATAGCCCCCTCCACGGGCTGGAAGGCCTTAAGCACATGCCCACCTCGCGCGTACCGGGTATTTACGCGCCGGACGAAGCCGACGCCCACGTGACGATGCAGACGGAGGACGCCTTTGCCATGACGCGGCGCCTGGCTCGCGAGGAAGGCCTACTCGTAGGACCTTCGGCAGGCGCCAACGTGGCGGCCGCTGTGCGGCTGGCCCAGACGCTGGACGCCGGCACGGTCGTGACGATTTTGTGCGATACTGGCGCGCGGTACCTCAGCGACACCTTCTGGCAAAACGCCACCGACAAGACGCCGTAGCACGTTACCCATTACCGAACCGTCCAACCTATGATTACCACCGACCCTATCCTCGATCAGATTCGCCAGCACGGAGAGGCCACGTATCCCGAAGAATGCTGCGGCTTTCTGCTCGGTACGGCCGGCGAGAAGAACCAAGCAACCGCGCTGCATCAGGTGCCGAACCGACAGGAAGACCGGCGGACGCACCGATATACCATCACCCCAGCCGACTATCGTAATGCCGATGAAGCGGCCCACGCCGATGGGCTGGACATCGTCGGCATATACCACTCGCACCCGGATCACCCGGCCCAGCCCTCCGAAACCGATCTCGCCGAGGCCACCTTCCCCGGGTACACGTATGTAATCGTCTCGGTGATGTCCGGCACCGCCAGCAACTTGACCGCCTGGACGCTCGCTACCGACCGCTCCGCGTTCCTCAAGGAATCCATTACCGTTGAGGCCTCAGCCGCAACGAGGTAATCTACCTGCCTACCACACCTGTTTCTATTCATTTATCACGCATCCCCCATGGCTACGACCACTGAGCAACCGTCCGTTACCATTCGCATTCCGACCCCGCTGCGCTCGTACACCAACAACCAGAGCATCGTGGAGGCAGACGGCGCCACGGTACAAGCAGCGCTTACCGATCTGATCGACACGTATCCGGCCCTGAAGCCTCACCTCTACCACGACAACGGCGACCTCCGGTCGTTCGTAAACATCTATGTAGGCGATGAGGACATTCGCTACCTGGAGGGCCCACAAACCGCTCTGGCGGAGGACGCCGAAGTATCCATCGTTCCTTCGATCGCAGGCGGCTGATCTGTGCTGCCTTCGTTTCTTGCTTCACATGCGTATCTGAAGACTTATGGCTACCACCACCACATCATCTGCACCACCTGCCCTTAGCACCGATGAGGTGCAGCGCTACGGGCGACACCTCACGCTCTCTGAAGTAGGCAAGGCCGGTCAGGAGAAGCTCAAAGCTTCGTCCGTCCTGATTGTCGGCGCTGGCGGCCTTGGGTCCCCTGCTGCCATGTATCTGGCGGCCGCCGGCATCGGCCGCATCGGGCTGGTGGATTTCGACACTGTTGAGGCCTCCAACCTGCAGCGGCAGCTCCTGCACGGCACCTCGGACGTGGGCCGATCGAAGCTCGCCTCGGCCCGAGACCGCCTGCAGGACCTGAACCCGCATGTTGAGGTCGAGCTACACGAGACGCGCCTGACCAGCGAGAACGCGCTCGACATCGTGGATGGCTACGACATCGTAGCCGATGGCACCGACAATTTTCCGACGCGCTACCTGATCAACGATGCCTGCGTACTCACGGGCACACCGAACGTGTACGCCTCCATCTTCCGGTTTGAGGGACAGGTCTCCGTCTTTGCCACCCCTGAGGGCCCGTGCTACCGCTGCGCTTACCCGGAACCGCCGCCGCCCGGACTCGTGCCTTCCTGCGCTGAAGGTGGGGTCCTTGGCGTACTGCCGGGGCTCGTCGGCACCCTACAGGCTACAGAAGTCATCAAGATGCTGCTGGGGATTGGCGACCCACTGATTGGGCGGCTCCTGCTCATCGACACGCTGCCGATGACCTTCCGCACGCTGAAGATTCAAAAGAACCCGGACTGCCCCGTCTGCGGTGAAAATCCTACGCAAACCGAACTCATTGACTACGAAGCCTTCTGCGGCATTCCCGCTCAGAATGGCACCGACGACCCTATGGCCACTGTCCCCGAAACTACCGTCACCGACCTGCACGCCCGCCGCGAAGCAGGCACCTCCCCCTTCGTCCTTGACGTGCGTAAGCCCCGCGAAGCGGAGATCGCCTCGCTGGGTGCAGACCAGCTCATCCCGGTGGATGAACTGCCCGACCGGCTGGAGGAGCTGAACGCTACGAAAGACGACGAAATCGTCATTCATTGCCGCTCCGGCGCGCGCTCCGCAAAAGCTACGCAGCTGCTGCTGGATCACGGCTACACGGATGTCAAGAACCTCGCCGGTGGCATCCTGGCCTGGAGCGAAGAAATCGATTCCTCCGTGCCGCAGTACTAACCCGTGCCACGGCTGAACCCGCCGCACGAGCCTCCATCGCGCACCATCGCCATTGGGTGGTGGTGCGTGTTCTTTCGCGCAACGCTTGCGGTTGTCTGCTCCGGTGGCATTCTTGGAGCTACCTCTTCCACTTGACCGCTCACGGGACCATGCCCAACCGCCTGCTCGCGCTCGCCCTTGCCCTCCTTCTTCTTCCCACCGCCGTTATGGCTCAGGACGACCGTGCCGACTACCGCGACCAGGCCATCAGCATCCTGAAACGGGTGCCGCTTTTCGACGGCCACAACGATACGCCCTGGCAGTATCGGAACCGGGCCGGCTACAAGTTCTCCGAGCTGGACTTCTTCGACACTACGCAGCTGAGCCGGCCGATGCACACCGACATCCCGCGCCTGCGCGACGGACGCGTGGGGGCGCAGTGGTGGTCGGTCTACGTGAGTGCCAACCAGCCGGAGCCGCAAGCGGTGGTGCAAACGCTGGAGCAAATAGACTTCGTCCATCGTCTCGTCGAGCGCTATCCGGAGCATTTTGCCCTGGCGCTGACGGCGGCAGACGTGGAGCGTATTTTCGCTGATGGCAAGATCGCCTCTCTCATCGGGATGGAAGGCGGGCACTCGATTGGCAACTCGCTGGCGGTACTGCGCCAGATGTACGACCGCGGCGCACGGTACATGACGATCACCCACAGCCGCACCCTCGACTGGGTGGATGCAGCGGGTGATACCCCGGAGCACGAGGGGCTGACCGCATTTGGCGAGGAGGTCATCCGCGAGATGAACCGCCTGGGCATGATGGTTGACCTCTCCCACGTCACCCCTGCCACCATGCGAGATGCGCTCCGCGTAACCGAGGCGCCGGTGATGTTCTCACACTCCAACGCCCGGGCGCTCGTCGGTCACCCACGTAACGTGCCGGATGAGATCTTGGAGCTCACGGCCGAAAATGGCGGCCTCGTCATGGTGACCTTTGTCGGGACGTTCGTCTCGGAGGAACGGCGCCAGCACTACGCCGAGCGCGCAGCCTACCAATCAAAGGTAGAATACCTCCACGCTGGACAGCCGGAGGCCATCGCCGAGCAGATGGAGGCCTGGGACGCCACGAACGCAGCCCCCGACGCAACGCTTGCGCAGGTGGCTGACCACATCGACCACCTGCGGGACCAGATGGGCGTGGATCACATTGGCATCGGCGGCGACTACGATGGCACCTCTACGCTGCCGGTCGGGCTGGAAGATGTCTCTACCTACCCTGACTTGTTTGCCGAACTCCTGCGGCGCGGGTACACCGAGGCAGAACTGGAGAAGATTGCCGGGCTAAACATGCTCCGCGTGCTGCGCGAAGCTGAGGCGGTGGCAGAGCGTTTACAAGCGGAGCACGGCCCGTCGGAGATCCTGATTACGGACTTCGGGGACTGAGGACCGCCCTACCGGCACATCGTCAGTTCATCACCACGACGCTCCGCACCCGGGCGCGCTGCACATCCACATCGGCTTCGATCAACTCTTCGAACTCCTTCCACTCGTTGGGCTGAAGGTCGCGCACGGTGAAGGTGGCCGCGCCTGTGCGCTCGTTCGTCGGCCCGAAAAGCGTCACCTGGACCTGCGCCACGTTGATGGGATTCGGCCGTTCACTTTTGATACGGCCCGTCACGACGGGCGCGCCAGCCCGGTCGCGCTGCAGGGCGATGTTCTCCACCTGGATGTCGTTGGAGGCGTCCTCTACTCCACCGCCACAAGCTGAAAGACCTATCAGCAGCAGGCACAAGGCGCCGAGGAGGGTGGCGCGACACACGATGCGTACCTGGGATGGTTGTACGTGGGTTTGTGCTTGGGCTTGAGACAGCATCCGGAAGACCCGATGGGTGAGGGAAACGCGACGCGGCCGTGGTATGGGCTGATAAAGGCTATTCGGCCGCAAACTCTTCGAGGCTCGCACGCAGCCGCTGCAGCTCAGCCTTCGCATCGGCCTCCTTTTGTTTTTCCTTGTCCACGATCGCCTGTGGCGCTTTGGTGCGAAACTGCTCATTGGCCAGTTTGCCCTGTACGCTCTTCAAGAACCCTTCCTTCTCGCTGATCTCTTTGCGCAGGCGCTCGCGCTCTTGCTCCAGGTCGATCACATCGGCCAACGGGATAAACACCTCGCTACGCCGGATGACGACGGAAGCACTGGCATCTGGCTTCACGAGGCCGTGCCCCACCGTGAGATCGCCCACGCGCGCCATTTTGGCGAAGTAGCCAGCGTATTGGTCCATCACCTGCGCCACATCGGTGTAGGATTCAGGCAGGTTCACCAGAGCGGCGATGTCTTTACTGGCCGCCACGTTGTACTGGCTCCGCACGTTGCGAATGCCGGAGATCATTTCCTGCATCAGGTTGAAGATCTCGGTGCCCCGCTCGTCGACGAGCGCGTCATCTGCCGCGGGCCAGTCGGAGACGATGCACGCATCCCCCTCCTCACGCGGACGCAGACGCCACCATAGCTCCTCGGTGATGAACGGCATGAACGGATGCAGGAGCTGCACGAGGGTCTCATAGATTTCCACGGCCAGCGCGATGGCATCCTCGTCCATCGCCTCGCCATAGGGCGGCTTGATGAGCTCCAGGTACCAGTCGCAGTAGTCATGCCAGAAGAGGTCGTAAATGCGCGAGAGTGCCTCGTTTAGCCGGTACCGACCGATCGCGTCGTCGATCTCCCCGATGGCAGTATTCAGACGGGTGAGCATCCAGCGCTCTACCAGCTCCAGCTCCTCAAAGCTGCGCTTGCGCCGGTAGTCCGTGCCCTCCTCCATGAACTGCCCGAACACGTTAAACGCGTTCCAGATCTTGTTGGCGAAGTTGCGGCCCATCTCAAACTTAAGCGGGTCCAGCTTGATGTCCTGCCCCTGCGCGCACAGCACGGTGAGCGAGTACCGCACCGCGTCGGCGCCATACTGGTCCACCATCTCCAGCGGGTCGATCCCGTTGCCGAGGCTCTTCGACATCCAGCGGCCGTGCTTGTCCTTCACCATGCCGGTGATGAAGATATCTTTGAACGGCTCCTCCCCGGTGAAGTACTGACCGGCCATCACCATGCGGGCGATCCAGAAAAAGAGGATGTCGTAGCCCGAGACGAGGACGTCGGTCGGGTAGAAGTACTGCAGGTCTTCGTTCGCTGTATCCTGCTCCTCATCCCCCGTCCAGCCCAGCGTCGCAAACGGCCAGAGCCAGGACGAGAACCACGTGTCGAGCACGTCCTTATCCTGCACCATGCCCTCTGCGGGCTGGTCCACCGCCACCACAAAGTCGCGGCTTTCGTCGATGGAGCCATCGTCGGTGGTGTGGTACCAGACGGGAATCCGGTGGCCCCACCAGAGCTGCCGCGAGATGCACCAGTCGCGAATGTTTTCCATCCAGCGGAAGTACTCGTTAGCCCAGCGTTCGGGGTAGAAGTTGATGCGTCCCTCCTGCACGGCTTCGATGGCAGGCTTGGCCAGCGGCTCCATCTTGACAAACCACTGCCGCGAGATCAGCGGCTCGATGATTTCCTTGGAGCGGCTGGAGATGGGCACCGTGTTCGGAATGGTTTCTACCTTCACCAGCAGACCAGCCGCCTCCAGGTCTTCCACGATCTGGTCGCGGGCGTCGAAGCGGTCCATCCCTTCATATCGCCCCCCATGCTCGTTGATGGTGGCATCAGGGTTCATGATGTTAATGACCTCAAGCGCATGCCGCTGCCCGATCTCGAAGTCATTTTTGTCGTGGGCTGGCGTTACCTTGAGGGCGCCTTCCCCAAACGACTGGTCTACATATTCGTCCGCGATGATCGGGATTTCGCGGTCCATCAGCGGCAGCCGCACCGTCTTGCCAACCAGACCGGTATAGCGCTCATCCTCCGGATGGACCGCCACGGCCGCGTCGCCCAGCATCGTTTCCGGGCGTGTGGTGGCGATCTGCAAATAGCCCGAGCCGTCGGTGAGCGGGTACGTCATGTGCCAGAAGTGCCCCTCCCGCTCTACGTTATCCACCTCTTCGTCGGAGAGCGCAGTCTGGTTCTCGGGGTCCCAATTGACGAGATAATCGCCCCGGTAGATGAGGCCATCTTGGTATAGCTGCACGAACACTTCCTGTACGGCGCGGCTGAAGCCCTCGTCCATGGTGAAGCGCTCGCGGTCCCAATCGCAGGAGACGCCGAGGGTGCGCATCTGCTGCGAGATGATGTCCCCGTACTCCTCTTTCCACTCCCACACGCGCTCCACGAACGTGCCGCGGCCGAGGTCGTGGCGTGTGGTGTTCTCTTCCTCCTTCAGCTTGCGCTCCACCACGTTCTGCGTGGCAATACCGGCATGGTCTTTCCCGGGCATCCAGAGGCTCTCCTGCCCCTGCATGCGGCGAATACGGGTGAGGGCATCCTGGATGGTACTCTGCAGCGCGTGGCCCATGTGGAGCCGCCCGGTGACGTTGGGCGGCGGCATCATGATGACGTGTGGGGGGCGATCCGGCGCGGGCTCCGCATGGAAGAAGCCGTTATGCTCCCAGAACTGGTACCACTTGTCTTCGATGGCACTGGCGTCATACGGTTCTTGCGTAGACGCGGTGGGTTTCGAGGCGGGGGTGTCGGACGCCATAGGGCTGAGCGATTGAGCAATACTGGGGGGTCGTGAGCGAAGCGTTCGGTGCTACCAACGGGGTGGCGGAAGGGTTCGCGTGGGGTTGCCACCCTACAGACGCACGGGGAAACGATAGCCTCTGTCTGAAAACGCTTGGCAGACTGCGCGCGCTCACCTGACCCGCTGACTTCTCAGACAGAGCGTAGAACAACCTTATCGCCTACGTGAGGTGAGGCACGATGTGGGAGACAAATGCCCGTAAGTCATCTAACTGGTCGAGCGACCGAAGGAGCTCGCCATCATCAACCTCGAGATAGTCATGAACCAAAATATTTCGCAGCCCGACGGCTTTGACCAGGTCGCCTGCCAGTGCTTCGGGTAGGATACCGGCATCGCGCAGCATCCGAATACAATCGGCGTATGATTTTGGATAGCCGAGACTCTTCAACGAAACCACGGCACAGGCTACGTCGATTACGCGCTGGATGCTCTCCAGAAAACCGTATCGCAGCGCCCAACGGAGTTGTCGGTCCTCCTGCAGATCGCTTGCCTCGTATTGCTCAAAGCGCTGAAGCTCGTCCAGGTTATCTTCCAGTTCTTTAAGCTTACCCCTGACGCCGTCCATACGTACCCTTTTCTATTCGGTCGAACATGTCGTCCATGATGCGCTCATGCGTCCACTTAAAGTCCAGGTATTCCCGCATCACGCGGTATTTTTCTTTCTGGAAGAAGTCCTGATCTCTTATAGCGAGCACCTCACCTGAAGCCAACACTTCGTAGTAAAATAGTGCGGGTTTGTCTTTCAGATTGACAAGATCAAGTGGCACATCACCAAGGGCTTCTTCCAGGGCCACGCTTAGATCGAGCAAGTCGTCAAAGTCATCCATGTAGACCGCTACGTCCACGTCGCTGAACGGGCGTGGGGTGCCCTCCGCGTGCGATCCATAGAGCACGCCGAAGCGGGCGGGTGAGGCCTCAACGACACGCGCAACGGTATTCCGAATGGTTTCTGACATAGTCAACGATACGAACCCTTTCCTACCCTGTTCGCCGATTGGGCCCCGGTGAACGCCTCAATGATTTCGGTGGTGATGACGCGAAGTATCCATCC
>CAYFRR010000088.1:9064-10976 GCA_964345505.1 uncultured Rhodothermales bacterium | reverse complement strand
AGCAGCTGCAACGCCGCCAACTCCTGATACAGCCCCTCCTGCTGCACGAGGGCCGCGTGGGGGCCTTGCTCTACGATCTGGCCGTCTTGGACGACCAGGATGCGGTCGACATCACGGACGGTAGACAGGCGGTGGGCGATGATAAAGGTGGTCCGGTGCTGCATGAGGCGGTCGAGGGCCTCCTGCACGAGGGCCTCAGAGGCAGCGTCAAGGGCCGAGGTGGCCTCGTCGAGGAGGAGGATCCGGGCGTCGCGCAGGATGGCACGGGCAATGGAAATGCGCTGCCGCTGGCCGGCGCTCAGCTTCACGCCGCGCTCGCCCACCTGGGCATCGTACCCGTCGGGTAGCTTGGCGATGAAGTCGTGCGCGTTCGCCGCCCGGGCGGCTGCCTCCACCGCCTCGTCCGTCGCGTCCAGCCGGCCGTAGCGGATGTTCTCCCGCACCGACGTGCCGAAGAGGTGCACCTCCTGCGGCACGATGGCCATGTGCTGCCGCAGCGCCTGCGGATCCACGTCCCGCACGTCTACGCCGTCAATGGTCAGCGCCCCGGCCGTGACGTCGTAGAAGCGCGGGATCAGGTTAAGGAGCGTCGTCTTGCCGGCCCCGCTCGGCCCCACCAGCGCCACCGTCTCCCCCGCGTCCACGTGCACCTTGATGCCGCGCAGCACCGGCAGGCCGTCCTCGTAGGCAAAATCCACATCCTCAAACGATACGCGCCCCGTGACGTCCGGAAGCGGCGTGGGGTCGGCCGGCACGGGGACGTCCGGCGTGGCATCCAGCAGCTCAAACAACCGCTCTGTGGCTCCGGCGGCACTGTTAAACGTGGCATAGAGGCGCGACATACCGCCCACACTGCGCGCGATGTTGAAGGCGTAAAACACAAACGCCACGAGGTCGCCCGTGGTCAGTCGCCCCGCCAGCACCTCCCGGCCACCGTACCAGAAAATGGCCGTCAGCGCCCCCATGAACAGGAGCCCGATAACCGATCCAAACAGCTTAGCGATAAGCACCTTGTAGCGGGCCGTCTCGAAGAGCGCCTCCACCGCATCATGGTAGCGCTGCGTCTCATAGGGCGCGCGCCCGAAGGCCTTCACCACGCGGATGGCCCCAATGGCCTCCTCCGCGATGGCCGTGGTGTCGGCCAGCTGATCCTGCACGCGCCGCGCCAGCTCCCGGATCTTTTGCCCAAACACACGGGCTGCCAGCGTGGCTACCGGCACCACCACAAAAATGACCAGGCTGAGGCGCCAGTTCAGCAGCACCATAAGCGCCACGGAGCCCAGCAGCGTAAGCGTCTGCGTCAGCGAATCGACCAGCGCAGAGGTCACCGCCTCCCGGATCTTCCCGACATCATTGGTGAGGCGCGAGGTGAGGTCGCCGGTGCGCTGGTTGGTGTAGAAGCGCAACCCGAGGCGGTGCAGATGCCGGTAGATGCGCTGCCGGAGGTCGGCCACCACGCGCTCACCAGTCCACTCCAGTAGATAGAAGCCGGTGAAGCTGAACACAGCCTGCAGCAGGAAGAGCACCAGCAACGCCAGCGTGAGACGGTTGAGCAGCGCGCCGTCGGACTGCTCGAAGACCGCATCCAGCAGCTCCCGCAGGCCCAGCGGCACCACCAGCCACACGACGGACGAGAGCATGGCCAGCACCATGGCAGCGGCCAGCCGCCACCGGTACGGCCAGGCAAACGCCCAGATACGGCGGAGCGAAGCCCAGAGCTTGCGCGGCGAGCGGCGAACGGTAGATGTGGCATCGGTAGGCATAGGCGGGACCTACCCACCCGCCGGGCGTCAGTTGCAGCCGCACCGCCACCACAACAGGTCCGTCACGAAGTGCTGTCATCTACACGATGCTAAGGCATTGGGCCACGGCTCAACCCGAAGCTGCTTCTCCTGATAGGGAAAGAAGGTTG
>CAYFRR010000088.1:0-8964 GCA_964345505.1 uncultured Rhodothermales bacterium | reverse complement strand
CAGCATGACAGCCCCGAATCAAACCCTCACCCTGTGGGCTTCCCCCTCACGCTAATGCTCTCCCCCCTTATCGGCTCCTCGACTCCCCCTCGACGGCGGCTCTATTCGAGGGTAACGATGGAGCCGAGATGCCCAACATCCCAATTCGGGCCTTCTTCGTCTCATCCGTTCTTCGTCTCATCCTTCACCCGCCACCAATCTCCAGAACTAAGCCCTCTAAACGCCCACACGCCCATACGCACAACCCCCGTCACACCCGCAGCATGCCCCCATCGGCCACAAGCGAAGCGCCCTGCATGTAGCTGCTCATATCACTGGCGAGGAAGAGCGCAGCCTTTGCCATCTCATCCGGGTGGCCGAAGCGGTCCATCGGAATCTGCTGCTTGAAGCCCTCGCCCATCTCCGAGCCAACGACCGGGACATCGTCGGTGGTCATTTTCGTGTCGATAAGGCCTGGATGCAGCGCATTCACCCGGACCCCGTGCGGCCCGAGCTCAGCAGCCAGCGCGTAAGTAAAGAGCCGGACCGCCCCCTTCGAGGCACAGTACGTGGTAAACCCGGCCGAGCCCTGGATGCCGGCTACGCTGGAGAGGTTAAGAATCACGCCCGCCCCCTGCTCCACCATGCGTTGTGCCGCGGCCTGTGCTACGAAGAACGCCGCCTTCACGTTGATGTCCATGATAAAGTCGAAGTCCTCGGCGGTCATCGACAGGAAGTCATGCTGCCGGAAGACGCCCGCGTTGTTGATGAGAATATCGACCCCGCCCATATCGTCGGCCGCCGCCATGACGTCAGCCACTTGGTCGGGATTGGTCACATCGCATGCGACGTACCGCGCCTCGCCGCCCAGCTGTTCTTGGATGACCTCGTGGATGGGCGGGTCGTCGCCTTCGCGCGGTGCCGCCTGCAGGTCGGCGACTACCACCGCCGCTCCGTGCTCTGCAAACAACCGCGCGATGGAGCGCCCGATACCGCTTGCGCCACCCGTTACCACTGCCACCTTGCCGTTCAAAAGATTATCCATAGCCGCCTCCGGTGATGAGGATAGAATCGATACCCTCAACATAAAAAACAGCAGCGACTTCTGTACCCGCTGGGTGTAGGGCGATGACCGTACCAGCTACCCAGGGGAATCCCCATTTCATCGGATGGCACTCCACCCCGAGAACACCGCCGCTACGTCGCCGACCCTACGCCGGGCACATCGCCGGCGATGGCGTCCATGTGATGCCGCAGCGTCTCATAGCCCATCTTTTCCCGGGCAACTTTCCACGGAAACCACGCCACACGCTGGATTTGCTCCCGCGTTTCCGGCGTAAACGTGCGCTCAGGGGTGCGCATGAGAAACCAGTGCGTCGTTTTCACGCGATAGACGTCGTCCTCCAGATACCCGTGCTCCGTGTGGCCCAGCGGGCGGACGAGCGTGAGCGTATCGATGCCGACTTCCTCGCAGACCTCCCGCTGGGCACAGGCTTCCGGCGTCTCGCCGGGATCGGCTTTGCCTTTCGGGAGATCCCACACGCCGCGCCGGTAAATCAGGAGGAGGTCGGTCGTGCCGTGCTCGTACCGGACGACGTAGCCCCCGGCGGCGGTTACCGGCTCCGGCGGCGCGTAGGGGTTCACGTTGCCCAACGCCGCTGGCGGCACTCGGGGCACCTGCACGGTAGGTCCAGCCGGCGGCACGGAAGGCGCCTCAGGCACTTGCAGAGCATTTACGACCAGCACCGCCTCCCCGGCCGCCTCAGCATCCGACAAGGCGCTGTACAGCGTGACGCCAGCCTCGGCATGGAGGCCGTCGCGTGCCAGGGTCGGGACGTCAGCTACAGCGGCAGGATAGTACAGCAGCATGGCAGAGGGGGGCAGGAGCCGGGCGGTAGAGAGCAGCCGTTCCACGGGCCAGCCCCTCTTTGGTTTGCCTTCGCGTTAGGGGCGCAGCCAACACCCGATGGCTCATCGCCCGAAGGGTTCATCGCCCGCATGGTGCGCACGCGCAGCTGTGTTTTCTTATACTGGTGGTGCTGAACGACCCACACACCCGCGTTTTTTCCTCTTTACCCATCCCTGCTCCCTATGCTCCATCTCGACACCCAGCACGCCCAGCCGTTTCTTGCGGACGGCGCCCTTGACGCCCTGCAGCCCCGCCTGGCGGATGCGCACGCCCAGGTGCTCCAGGGCACCGGCGCCGGCAGCGAATTTCTCGGCTGGCGCGACCTCCTGAGCGACCCCAACGATGCGCTCCTGGAGGACATCGAAACGACAGCCGCCGAGATCCGGCACAAGGCCGACGTGCTCGTGTGCATCGGCATTGGCGGCTCGTACCTGGGCGCCAAGGCTGTCATCGATGCGCTCACGCCCTATCTCCAGACGCCCCCGCCCCCTGCTGCGAAGACGGAGACGCCCTCGGCCGACCGTACCCCCGAGGTGCTGTTCGCCGGGCACCACATGAGTGGCGCCTACATGCGCGAGCTGCTGCAGTACCTTGAGGGCAAGTCCGTCTACCTCAACGTCATCTCCAAGAGCGGCACCACGCTGGAGCCCGCCCTCAGCTTCCGCTTTCTGCGGCAGTGGCTGGAAGCTACCTTCGACGACGCCGACAACCGCATCATCATCACCACCGACCCCGAGTCAGGCGCACTGAACGAGCTCCGCAAGGCGCACCCGTACAAGAAGTACGAGATCCCGCGCAACGTGGGTGGGCGCTTTTCCGTGCTCACGCCTGTTGGACTCCTGCCGATTGCCGTAGCCGGCATCGACATCCGCTCGCTGTTCTACGGCGCAGTGGAGCAGTATAAGGCGCTCGAATCTGCTGCCGATAATCCTGCGCTGATGTATGCTGGCATCCGCTACCTCTTGCATGAGGCAGACTACGCGGTGGACACGCTGGCTGTCTTTGAGCCGCGCCTCAGCAGCATCGGCGGCTGGTGGCAGCAGCTCTTTGGCGAAAGCGAGGGCAAGGAAGGCAAGGGCCTCTTCCCGGCCAGTGTGCAGTACTCCACCGACCTCCACTCGCTGGGGCAGTACGTGCAGGATGGGCAGCGCTTCCTCCTGGAGACGTTTCTGTTGGTTGCGGATGACGGGGGTGACCTCACCGTGCCGGACAGCGACGAAAACCTGGACGGCCTCAACTACCTCTCCGGCAAAACCATGCAGGAGATCAACCGCAAAGCCTATGAGGGCACCCGCAAAGCCCACGTAGAAGGCGGCGTGCCCGTTATGACGGTAACGCTCGACGCTGTGGCCGCAGCCCCGCTCGGCGCGGCGCTCTACTTCTTCGAGCACGCCGTGGCGGTAAGCGGCTACCTGCTGGAGGTCAACCCCTTCAATCAGCCGGGGGTGGAAGCCTATAAGAAGGAGATGTTTTCGCTGCTTGGCAAGCCTTCCTGACGCAAACCGGTATACCACCCCGGGAAGCAGCCGCTGCTTCGTTTCAGGTTGCAGCCGCCGTCCTCCCTACAAAAACCGCCCTGTGAGGCTTCACGGGGCGGTTTTTCTGGTTTTCCACACCAGGTTTAGGGAGAAATACAAAGGTGCTGTGTCATAACACGGCTTCCAACCCACTGGTAAGCAACGGTTTACGTCAAATGGTTTTGGTCCTCAGTATAGTTTTCCACACTGTGCACAACCCGTGGATAACTACAGGAGAACTTCTGGACAAGTAGCGCCACTGGGGTGGCGTGTGGATACCTGTGGAGAACCCCCCACCTTCTCCACAGGAAGTGCGCATCTTTCCACACTGTGGATACCTGTGCATAAGTTTTGGGAGTTTCGTCCGGGAATGCTGTGGATACCTGTGGATTCGTGGATAACCTTCCCTTCATCCCCCTGTACCGACTTGAATCCGATGTGCAGTGTTAGCCTTTTTGTGGAAAGGATGGGGATGAGTCGTGAATGTTCTACACAATAGTGAGGGGCTGATGTGCGTAACCTCACTATCCACATTTCCACAGCCTCTACTACAAGCCCTACTACTCTTTAAAAAAACTAATACATAATAAGGGAGGACAAGCCAAGGGCTCTTCCACAGCTTCCCCGGAGTCCTCGACCGATATGCAGTGGTATATCAATAAAATTAGTATACCGCAATAGATCAGTGGAGTAGCCTCTCTTCAGCGGGTCGTCTCCATCAACGCCATTCTCGGGACCACACCTGCAACCCATCGCTTTGCAGCCATACCGCCCCAACATCTCGGGTTATCCTTACCTCCGTCCCATGAGTCTTCCATCGATCCACTACAACTGGGCTCGGTAACCCATACCGTCCCCCCCGACCTACACTGATGACAGCAAGGCCATCATCCGTGGTATCAGGACGAACAGCATCGACGAAGGACGCTGCACTGCTGGTGCGAGACCCGTGATGCCCCACTTTGATTACATCGCTATGGAGGAGCGCGTCATAGCGGCTCACAAGAAGATGCTCTGCCTTCTGTTCCGCATCCCCGGCAAACAGTACCCGCACATCGCCATAGCGGAGACGAAGCACCACGGATGCATCGTTTGCCTGAGTATGGTCAAACGGATGATCGGGCTCCGGCGCGAGCACATCGACCTGCACTGACGGATCAAGGCGCAGCGTATCACCTGCCGTGAGTGGGCGGTGCGGAATGCGCAGGCTATCTAACAATCCTATCTTTTCGTTGAATAAGTCAGAGGGGTGCACCTGTCCGTTATGAAAGACACGCCCAACAGGCACCGAACGGAGCAATGTGAGAAGCCCACCAAAATGATCGGCGTGGGGATGGCTGATGACCACAGTGTCAATTTTACGGATACCGACATGGCGAAGATGAGGCAGCAGGGTCCGCTGGCCATGGTCTACAAACTGGTCGCGCGCACCGGCATCCACAAGCAGCGTCCCTCCTCCAGGAAACCGAACAAGCGCAGCGTCGCCATGTCCGACATCGAAGAACACCAGTTCGAGCGGTGCGGCCCGGTTGCCGTGGACCACAGGCCCCCAGGTAGTGAGAACAAGACACGCAAGGGCTGCCCCCACAAGCCCCCATCGGTTGCGTGGCCGCGGCCATTGGGCCAGCGCCAGCGTCCCCAGTACCAGTGCCCCTACGGCAAGTGGGGCCGTCACGAACCGGTCGATCGCAAGAAACCCGAGCCAGGCATCGCCCTGCGCAGTGATCCACAGCAGGAAGTGCGCACAGAGGTCCGCTGAGGCGCCAAACGCCTGTGCCGCCCCTGTACTCATGGTACCGGCGACCAGTGCCAGCAACCCGGCCAGGAGCGTCCCAGCTGTCAGCGGAATGGCCGCCAGGTTTAGCACGATGCCGGCCCAGGAGGCATAACCGAAATGATACAGCAACACCGGCAGCGTCCCCAACACGGCACCCACCGACACCACCACGTTGAGCAACCCGGCGCGCACCCATGGGCGCTCCAGCCACCCTGGAGGGAGAAAATCCCGCAGTCGCGGTTGTAGCGTTACGATAGCAGCCACCGCCGCGAACGAGAGCTGAAATCCAACATCGAAAAGCTGCGTGGGCCGCACCAACAGCAGCACTACCGCGGCCACGCCCAGTGTGTTGAGCGTGTGGGCCGAGCGCTGCAGGAGCAGTCCACCGATGAGCAGGGTGGCCATCAGCACTGCGCGCACCACCGACACGCTGGCTCCGGCCACCAGCATGTACAAGCCCAGTAGGGTAAGGGTGAGCACCGCGCGTCCAGCCTCTGCGCCGCGCCACGGCATCCCCAGCCGGCGTAGTACAGGTCCCAGCACCTGAAACAGGACCATCCCCACCAGCAACACATGCAGGCCAGATACCGCCAGGAGGTGCATCAGGCCCGTGCGCCGAAACTGCTCGCGCGTCTCCACATCCAGCGCAGTACGATCGCCCAGCACCAGCGCGGTAAGTAGCACGCGACCCTCGGACGTGGGCACGGCGCGGGCGATCTGAGAGCGGACGTACCGGCGGAGCTGCACGATGAGGGCCTCCAGCCACGAGCGATCCGCGCCCTGCACCACGACGGCAGCGCTGTCGCGAATGGTAAAGACCGCATGCACCCCCTGCCGTTGTAGGAACGCCCCGTAGTTGAAGTCGGCTGGATTGCGGCGGCGGGGCAGCGGTTCGAGCATGCCCTGCAGCGCCACGTGGTCGCCGTGAAGCACCGAGGGCGCGCGGAGGGAATCCCCCCAGGGCGCCCAGAGGGTGGCCTGCACGCGTCCCGTGACGGCTCGAGCGGCGCCGGCCGCAGGCTCCCACCTATCCACCTCCACGGTGAGGCGCAGCTGCCGGGGGTGCACCACCGGGTGGTCGGCCACGTGACCGTAAAGCAGGCCAGTTACAGCGGTGTCGCTCACGGCGTGGGCCACGTGCTGCGCCGGCAACGTCTGAAACGCGCTCTGCCGAGCCCCGCCCGCGCAGACAACGGCCAGCGCCACAACGCCCGTGGCCGCCAACGGGAGCCCCGATACCAGCCGGCGTCGGGCCATAGACAGCAGCAGGGCCGCCACCACGAGCAGGATAACCCCGGCCACGATCCATCCCACCGGAGAGGTCCCGGTGGCCTGCGCCAATACAATACCCACAGCCAAGGCCCCGGCCAGCCAGCCGGCGGGGTACGCGTTCCATTGTACCGAAGAGTCAGGCCGCATCACGCATCCGATTGAACACCATCGTAGCGGTCCTCATCAGACACACCGCCAGCCGATTTCGTAACGTGGGCCTGCGTAACATTCCCCAAGCTGCGCGCCCTATATGCGAACAAGCAGTGAAACCGGACGGCTGGGACAAACCTTCGGCATGCACGAGTGATTACACCCCGTCGTTCAAAATCGGGAAACGTCTGACCAAGGCGTATTTTCCGTCCCTTGTTGCCTGTCCTTTGACAAAAGCGCCCATGAGTAGCCGCCGCGAAGCCCGAGAACGCGTATTGCAGGCCCTATACGCACAGGAAATCGGTGGGGGGCGCATCGAGCATACCATTGAGCACCTCATCAAGCCATTTTTCCGGGAAGATCGGAAGATTCTGAACTTTGCCCGAAGCCTCTTCATCCGGACGCTCGATCTGCAGCAGGAGGCCGACGAGATCATCGACGAGCACACCCGCAACTGGGAGCTGGCGCGTATTGCCCTGCTCGACCGCCTGGTGCTGCGCATGGCCATCTGCGAGTTCTTGAAATTCGAGGATATCCCCCCGAAGGTGACCATTAACGAGTGCATTGAAGTGGCCAAGGCCTTCAGCACAGACAACAGCGGTACGTTCGTAAATGGCGTGTTGGATGCGGCACTGACCGATTTGCACAAGAAAGGACGCCTTAAGAAGAGCGGGCGGGGGCTGATCGGTATGCAGTCGCTGGACCAGCGCACGAACTCGTAGAGCTCCTGTTATAACCTACGGTGAAGGGTATATGTCACTTTATGCTATCGGAGACATTCACGGCTGTGTCGGTTCGTTGGATGCCCTGCTCGACCGTCTGAATCCATCAGCAGACGACCACCTCGTGTTTGTGGGCGACTATGTGGATCGCGGCCCCGACTCGTTTGCGGTGATTGACCGGCTGCTAAACTTACGCGATGAGGTGCAATGCACGTTTCTCCGAGGCAACCACGAAGCGTTCATGCTGGGTTTTCTGGACTATGGCGACGCGCACTCCTGGCGCATGAACGGAGGCGTCTCCACCATTGAGAGCTACCGCCAGCACGGCCACGACGAGATCCCCGAAACGCACGACACGTTTCTGCGCGACACGGAGCTCTACTATCAAACCGACGACTTCTTCTTCGTGCACGCTGGGCTCCGCCCCACGCGCTCCATCGCTGAAAACCTGGAGCAGCATGGGGAGGATGTGTTTCTCTGGGAGCGCGACCACCTGGAGGCCAGCACGCTCCCCTGGGAGAAGCCGGTGGTGTGCGGCCATACGCCGCAACCCGAGCCCATCAACCGCGAGAAGCTCATCGCTATCGACACGGGCTGCGTGTACCACATGCACCCCAACCTGGGGCGCCTCACGGCTGTGCGCCTGCCGGAGCGCCACTTCCTCTCCATTCCCTACG
This sequence comes from uncultured Rhodothermales bacterium, assembly GCA_964345505.1. Lineage (GTDB taxonomy): Bacteria > Bacteroidota > Rhodothermia > Rhodothermales > Salinibacteraceae > Tc-Br11-B2g6-7. Next base: position 961 of record CAYFRR010000088.1, on the reverse strand, counting down.
CAGGCTAATCCCTACGTAGGCTAAGCGTAGGAACACGGCCTGGTGGGGCCGCGGACTTTGAACCCCGGTGCCAGTACTGCGCCGATCCGGCTACCGAGCTGCGCCCGCGGCCGATAGCCACAACATGGCCACACCCCTGTTCTGTACTTATTTTACGAGATTCTAATGGCTGTACGCTGTGGTATTGTGGGGCTTCCCAACGTGGGCAAGTCCACCCTCTTTAACGCCCTGAGCGAAGCCGGCGCGGAGTCGGCCAACTACCCCTTCTGCACGATTGACCCCAACGTCGGCGCCGTGCCCGTGCCGGACGACCGGCTGGAGCGCCTCGCTGGGCTATCGGAATCGAAGGACGTGACGCCTGCCTCCATCGAGTTTGTGGATATTGCCGGGCTGGTAGCGGGCGCTTCCAAAGGGGAGGGGCTGGGCAACCAGTTCCTCGGCCACATCCGCGAGGTGGACGCCATCGTACACGTGGTGCGCTGCTTCGACCACGACAACGTGGTGCACGTGGCCGGCTCGGTAGACCCGAAGCGCGATATCGAGGTAATTGACACGGAGCTGTTGTTGAAGGACCTCGAAACGGTGGAGAAGCGCATCGACCGCGTCGCGAAGGCAGCCAAGACGGGAGAGAAAGAGGCGGTGGCGCAGCATCAGTTCATGCAGCGCCTGCAGGACCACCTGGGCGACGGTGAGCCGGCTCGGACGCTGGACGTAAGCGAAGCGGAGGCGGAGATGCTGCACGAGCTGTTCTTGCTGACGAGCAAGCCCGTCCTCTACGCCGCTAACGTGGGCGAAGACGAGCTGCCGGAGGGCAACGCCTACGTCGATGAGGTCCGCGCGACCGCGGCCAAAGAGGACGCGGGCGTCGTGGTGGTGTCGGCGGAGCTGGAAGCACAGATTGCCGAGCTGGACCCCGACGAGCGCGCGCTCTTCCTTGACGAGCTGGGCCTGGAGCGCTCAG
>CAYFRR010000087.1:0-11065 GCA_964345505.1 uncultured Rhodothermales bacterium | reverse complement strand
GCGGCCTGGGATACGGTGAATCCCGTCTCTGGCGCGCCTGAAGATAACCTCATCAACGATGCCGGAGCCGTGGCTGATGCCCAGGCGGCGCTCGATATGATGGACGGCTCCTATGTGTTCGCCTTGGGTATGGACGGCTCGCTGCCCGACCTCGTGGTCGGGGACCTCAGCATGGCGCTGCAGGTGAATCAGCGGGCCGAGCTCGGGTTTGGCACCGCATACATTACCCCTGAGGATGACGGCACCTTTAGCGAAGTATCGCTGCAAGACCCGATCGACGAAATCGTGGACCCGGTCCTGACCAACACCATCGAAGGCTTCATCGCGCAGGCGCAGTACGCAGACATCCCGGTGGTCTCGGCGCGAGAAATGCACCTGATCCTTGCAGAAGCCGCACTGGCGGGCAACACAGAGGTCAGCTTCGACGACCAGATCAACGCCCTGCGCACGCTGGACGACCTGTCGCCCTACACGGGGCAGGTGGACGCGTTCGAGCTCCTGAAGCACAGCCGGCGCGTGAACCTGTACCTCCAAGGGCGGCGCCTTGTGGATCACTACCGGTTCGACGATCCGTCGGCCAAGTGGACTGAAAATGTACCGGGCACTTTCCTGCCCATCACCATCGTAGAGATTCGTTCGAACCCGAACGTTGACCAGTGATTGCCATGCTGCGATTACTATCTGCAGACGGCCTTCGTATCTCGCCCATGCGGTACCTTTTCTACAAAAGCTTGCTGATCGCTCTGCTTTACGGTACAGCCGGGTGCGGGCTGGTGCAGGATCCGGCACCGGACTCGGCCAACGTGCGCATCGACGGTGAAGCCGGGGACGAGGTGCGCCTCGTGATCTCCACGGAGTTTCTGGCCGGGGTGGATTTCGGCACAATTGGCGACCCCACGCTGGAGGTCATCGGGGCCGACACGCTGCGCGTTAGCCTGCCCTTCGCCGATAGCTACGATATTCGTCAGGATCAGCGCTTCCTGGCGCAAGTCCTTCCCCTCGCAGATACCCTCGGTATGGACGCCGTTCAGCTCCGTGGCGCTATCGATGGGGAGGAGCGCTTCAACCGCACGGCGACACCGGTGGACTCGCTCCTGCAATTTGTGTACGTGTATCGCGGGAGCAACCCGCCGAGCGGGGGCCGGCTGTAACCGTCCGGACGATGCTGCACCCTTTACGATGGCATTCTATTCCATCACTCTTCGATCACACCCTTGCAAAAGACCATGAAAAAAGCGAATCTGCAACTGCTGCTCCTTGGCTTGCTGCTCACTGCCGTGATCGGCGGGTGCGGCATCGTGAACTCAGAAGGGAGCGGCGATGACGGCGGCGGGGATAACCGCGCCTCTGTGGCGCAGGTCGGCCCGTACACCGCGTAACCCTTGTCCTCCTCTTGCTCATCCTTCGCACCTCCAGCATATGACCTCAATTCGTATTGGTAGTACTGGTGTCCTTCTCCTGCTCCTTTGCCTGTCGTCCGCCTTCGCGCAGGAGCGGACGCACGTGCAGTGCGGCACCTTGATTGACCCAGGTGTCAGTACAGAGGTCCTGAGTGAACGCACCATCACGGTAGCGAATGGCCAGGTGGTGCGCATAGAGGAGGGGTTCACCGAGGGCACGGGGCGGGTGGTGGATCTGCGTTCGTCGTATTGCCTGCCAGGCCTAATTGATCTTCATACCCACCTCTCCAACGAGTTTGAGCAGGGCGGCTATATCGAGCGCTTCCGGCTCATGCCTACCGACATGGCGCTGCAGGCTGCCCGCTATGCGTACGTCACCCTGATGGCAGGTTTTACGACCGTGCGTGATGTTGGGGGCTCGGAGGGCGTGGACCTCGCGCTGCGCGACGCGATCAATCGGGGCGACATGGCCGGGCCGCGCATGTTTGTGGCCGGACAATCGCTGGCAGTAACCGGCGGCCATGCCGATCCCACAACCGGGTACCGCGAAGACGTAGTGGGCAACGCCGGAGTGGAGCATGGCGTGGCCAACGGCGACGCAGCGGCGCGCGAGGCGACGCGGCTTGCCATCAAGCGCGGGGCCGATCACATCAAGATCACGGCTACTGGCGGCGTCCTGTCCTTGAACGCGGACGGCACCCGGCCCCACTTTCAGGAAGACGAGATCGAAACGATCGTTCGCACCGCCGCCGACCACGGGCTGAAGGTAGCCGCCCATGCCCATGGCGACGAAGGCATGCAGCGCGCCATTCGTGCCGGTGTGGCGTCCATCGAACACGGGACCTACATGAGCGACGAGACGATGCAGCTCATGATCGACAATGGCGTTTACCTCGTGCCCACCATAACCGCGGGCAAGAGCGTCGCCGATTCTTCGCGCATTGAAGGCTACTACATCCCATCGGTGGTAGAAAAAGCGCTGGAAGTAGGACCCGAGATCCAGGAGATGTTTGCCCGCGCCTACGAGCGTGGCGTGCCGATTGGGTTTGGCACCGATGCCGGCGTCTTCCGGCATGGCCGTAATGCGGTGGAGTTCGAATATATGGTAGAAGCCGGCATGCCGCCGATGGAGGCGCTGTACGCGGCTACCGTGAGTGCTGCGGACCTCCTCGACCAATCCGACCGCTTGGGTACGCTGGAGGCAGGTAAGGTGGCTGACATTATCGCCGTGCCCCGCGATCCGCTGGCTGATGTCAGTGCGCTGTCGGACGTCACGTTTGTGATGAAGGAGGGTACCATCTACAAACAAGACGGACAGCCCACGGCCGACCATCTGCATGCCATGCAGCGATGACGGGGGCTGGGGCGTGCGATGCGACCGTCCGCTGTTTCCGACGCATCGTCAACCACCGCCTGGTACGGTCTTTTCTATTTGCGGTCGAGGTACAGTTGTAGTAGACGCTCCGCCGCAGCGAAAGAGGTAAGCGAGCCGTCAAGCACCTCCTGCTCAATATCGCTCAGGTGCGTCTGCACCGCCGGGTGTTCGAAGAAGTCCTGCGTGAGGCGCTGCTCGATGCGCTGGTGCATCCAGTAGCGGGCCTGCGCGCGCCGTTGCGTGGCAAAGTGGTCATTGCTTTTGATGTGCGCGAGGTACGCCTGAATGGTATCCCACACTGTATCGATGCCCTCGCCGGTCATGGCCGAGCACGTGAGCACGCGCGGCTCCCAGCCTGAATCGGTGGGTGGGAAGAGGTGTAGCGCCCGCTGATAGGCCTGACCGGCCTGCTCGGCAGCGCGGGTGTTATCGCCGTCGGCCTTGGTAATGGCGATGAGGTCGGCCATCTCCATGATGCCCCGCTTGATGCCTTGCAACTCATCGCCTGCGCCAGCAAGGGCGAGCAGCACAAACACGTCCACCATGGAGTGCACCGTGATTTCGGACTGGCCCACGCCCACCGTTTCTACGAAGAGCGTGCGGAAGCCAGCTGCCTCGCATAGCACGATGGTTTCGCGGGTTTTACGGGCCACGCCGCCCAGTGAACCGGAGGTTGGGCTGGGGCGGATATACGCATTGGGGTGACTGGCCAGGGCGCCCATCCGGGTTTTGTCGCCCAGGATACTGCCCTTACTGCGTTCGCTGGAAGGGTCCACGGTGAGCACCGCAATCTTACGGCCGTCCTCTGCCAGGGCCGTGCCCAGGGCCTCCAGAAACGTGCTTTTGCCCACACCCGGAATACCCGTTATTGCAATACGTTCACTATTCCCAGCGTACGGTAAGCAGGCCTCAATCACAGCCTGTGCCATCTCCCGGTGACGTTGCTGGGTACTCTCGACGAGCGTAATGGCCCGACTAAGGGTCACACGATCCCCCGCGCGGATCCCCTCGACGTACCGTTCAACCGACCACGCGGCCGGCCGGGGCCGGGCCTGCAGGTCAGGGTTAATGGATGGCGCCTTGCCTGCACTCCGCGATTCGCGCCGGGCGGAGGCATGGGGTGGCGGGGCATCGGAATCGGAACGTTCGGGCGTAGCGGTGTCGTCAGAAGGCGACGAGCCAGGAGTGGGCATGCGCAGGCGGGGCTTCGCAGGGAGAGGCGGCGCGAGGGTTAGTTGGCGGGTTGCAGATCGGGGCTGGGCTCTACCTCGTCCAGCAACACGCTAAGGAGTTGCTGCGCGGCTTCTGAGATGACGGTGCCAGGGCCGAACACGCCGGTAACGCCCGCCGCGTACAAGCCATCGTAGTCGCCGGGCGGAATAACCCCACCGACGATGACATGGATATCCTCACGGCCAAAGGCTTTGAGTTCGTCCAACACTTGCGGTACGAGGCTCGTGTGTGCTCCTGCCAGGCTGGACACGCCGAGGATGTGGACGTCGTTTTCGACTGCCTGCCGGGCCGCCTCCTTGGGCGTCTGAAAAAGCGGGCCCACATCGACGTCGAAGCCCAGGTCCGCAAAGGCGGTGGCAATGACCTTCGACCCGCGGTCGTGGCCATCCTGGCCAAGCTTCGCCACGAGGATACGGGGGCGTCGCCCGGCCTTCGCTGCAAACGTGTCGGCGAGGTCCTGCGCGGTAGCAAAGGCGTCATCCTTCGCCACTTCAGACGCGTAGACGCCAGAAATCACGCGAGTGGTGGCCACATAGCGACCAAAGGCAGTTTCCATCGCATCCGAAATCTCGCCGAGGGTGGCGCGGGCACGAGCGGCCTCCACCGCGGCTGCGAGCAGGTTCTCCTCGTGCTCTGCCGCATGGCGCACGCCCTGGAGGGCGGCTTCCACCTCCGCGTCGTTGCGTGAGGCCTTCACCTGCTGCAGGCGCTCCAGCTGACTCCGGCGCACTGCTTCGTTGTCAATCTCCAGCACGTCGAGGTCGTCTTCCGTGTCGCGCCGGTAGCGATTGATGCCTACGATGGTCTCCTGCTTGGTGTCGATGCGGGCCTGCTTGCGAGCTGCGGCTTCCTCGATCCGTTGCTTGGGCAGGCCTTCTTCAATGGCCTTTGTCATGCCCCCGGTTTCCTCGACCTCCTGGATGAGCGCCCAAGCCCGCCGCATCAACCGGTCCGTGAGCCACTCCACATAGTAGGAGCCGCCCCAGAGGTCTACCGCGTGCGTGATGTCGGTTTCCTTCTGCAGGTAGAGTTGGGTGTTGCGCGCGATCCGCGCCGAGAAATCGGACGGGAGGGCAATGGCCTCGTCCAGCGCATTGGTGTGGAGCGACTGCGTATGCCCAAAGGCCGCGGCCATCGCCTCAATGGTGGTGCGCACCACATTGTTGAAAGGGTCTTGCTCCGTGAGGCTGTAGCCCGAGGTCTGGCAGTGCATGCGCAGCGCCATGGACTTGGGGTTCTCAGGTGCGAAGGGCTCCACGATCCGGGCCCACAGCAGGCGGGCGGCGCGCAGCTTGGCGATCTCCATGAAGTGGTTCATGCCAATAGCGAAGAAAAACGAGAGGCGCGGCGCAAAGTCGTCGACCGCCAGCCCCGCGTTCATCCCCGTCCGCAGGTACTCCAGCCCGTCGGCCAGCGTGTAGGCCAGCTCCAGGTCGGCGGTGGCGCCGGCCTCGTGCATGTGGTAGCCGCTGATGGAGATGGAGTTAAACCGCGGCATGTGCTCCGAGCAGTAGGCGAAGATATCGCCCACGATGCGCATGCTCGGTTTGGGAGGGTAGATGTACGTGTTGCGCACCATGAACTCCTTCAAGATGTCGTTCTGTATGGTGCCGCTGAGCTTCTCCGGCGCCACGCCTTGCTCTTCGCCGGCTACGATGAAAAAGGCCAGCACCGGGAGCACGGCCCCGTTCATCGTCATCGACACGGACATCTTCTCCAGCGGAATGCCGTCGAAGAGAATCTTCATATCCTCGACCGTGTCGATAGCTACGCCGGCCTTTCCCACGTCGCCGGCGACGCGCTCATGATCCGAATCGTAGCCGCGGTGTGTAGCCAGGTCAAAAGCTACGGAGAGCCCTCGCTGCCCCTCGGCGAGCGCTTTTTGGTAAAACGCGTTCGACTCTTCGGCGGTCGAGAAGCCCGCGTATTGCCGAATAGTCCACGGCTTGATGTTGTACATTGTGCTGTAGGGACCGCGAAGGTAGGGCGGGAGGCCCGCAGCGTATTCCAGATGCTCGACGTCGCTGAGGGCACCGGGGCCAAGGTGGGGCGGCACGTCGATCTGTTCGGGCGTCGTCCACGGTTCTCCCGACGCGTCAGCCGAAGACCGGCGGGGCGTATCGAAGGAGGGTGAGCGCGTGCTGAAATCCGGACGCATGAGAACAAGCGGGTAAGGTCAGGAGATACCGAGAAGGGACTGCAGGTGGGACAGCGTGTCAAGCAGGGGAGCCTGGCGGTGGATGAACGCCGTTGCGCCCGCGGCGCGGAGAGCCGAAATATCGTCTTCCGGATACCCGGCCACGACGATGGGCTGGGAGAGCCCGCGGGCGTCACGAGCAGCGGCCAGGTCGGGCACGAGCGTGCGGTAGGCCTCATCGCTGGAGCAGAGCACCAGCAGATCAGCCTCGGCCTTTTCCGCGGCGTCCAAGCCAGCTTCCACGTCGGCGTACCCGGTCGATTCGTGGATGGCGAGACCAGCGCAACCGAGGTAGTTGCGGGCGAAGGTGGCCCGTGCGGCGCGCATGCCTCGGGGCCCGATCGGCAAGAGGGCGGCCTGAGGCCGTTGACCATGGGCTTCGGCATACTGATCGGTGCGGTGGCGCAACTGCTCCACGTCTGCAGCCAGCCGGGCGCGCACCAGCGGGCGGACGGGGTCTTCAGCGCCGGAAGGTGGCGGCACGGCATCCGGCAGGGGATGGGCTTCGCGCTGCGCAGGTGCTTCGGGTGGTGCGGTGCGCGTCTCTCCCATGTCAGGATAATGCGTAGCACCCACCAGAACGCGCTCTCGCTCATCCACTTCTTGCGCTTGCTGGCTGGCGTGTGCTGCCAATGCATCTTGAACGAGCCCGTCGCGCAACGCCGAGCGGAGGCCTCCTGCCGTCTCGACATCTTGGAAGAAGGCCCAGGCCGCCTCAGCCAGCTGGTGTGTCAGGGTCTCCAGATAGTAGGAGCCGGCAGCAGGGTCCTCCACAAACCCGAGGTGTGATTCAAGCTTCAAGATGAGTTGCGTGTTGCGCGCAATGCGGAGCCCGAGGGCGTCGGATTCGGGGTCGAGGCGGTCGTACGGTTGGACGATTAGCGCATCGCACCCACCAACAATCGCTGCGGTTGCCGCCGTCGTCCCCCGCAGCATGTTGGTATAGGGGGCGTAGGCCGTGAGCGGCCGTTCTGCGACGGAGGCCACCAGCGGAGGAACCGCTTCCGGCGCATCGTATGCCGAGAGCACATCCGGCAGCAGCAGGCGCAACGCGCGGAGTGCAGCGACCTCCAGCGGATAAGACGTGCCAACAGCGAGGCGAACGTGGAGATGGTCGGCCACAACTGCAGCGTCAAGGCCCGCACTGCGCCCAGCGGCCAAGTACTCGCTTACGCCGGCCAGCGCATAGCCGATCTGATGCACCGCTGAACCCCCAGCCTCGCCTACCACGGTGGCATCCACCCCCAGCAAGCGTAGGTGCGCCTCCGGGGCGTCGGCCACGGCCTCCACCAAGCGCTGCACGCCGGTATCGACGTCGCCCGCGCCGGCCGTTGCCCAGGCTGCCACCGGGTCAGCTAACAGGAGGCCATCGGGCGATGAGGCGTGAGCCTGCACGCGTTCGAGGAGTACCGGTACGGTGCGGGCTTCAGGATCTTTTAGGCGGATATGCAAGCGTATTCCCTCTGCGGCCTCCAGGAAGGCGTCCCAGGCGGAGGCCTGGAGCGGTGGCAGCCCCGCGAGGCCATCGGCTGATACGCTGCCATCCAATGCCAGCGCGTCAGCGCCACCGTCTCGTGCATCATCGACTGCGGCCCGTGAAAAGGGGGCGTCCAGGGGTTGCACGACCGTCCAGGAGCGGGAAGAACGTTTCAGTGGCGCCCGCCGCGTATCGAGGTCTTCTGTGCGATAGAACGGACGCAGGGTGATCCCACTGGTAGGCTCCCAGTGCAGGTCGTCCACTGAGGACTCGCCGCCGAGGTCACGCGCAATCCGTGCCCGCCACTTTGCGGTTGGGGTCGGAGGAAAGTGCTCCAGGAGCTTGAGCGGCTCTGCCGGTGCCTTAGCCATGGCGGGACGAAAAAATTGGTGATCGGTTTTAAGATTGGACGAAGGGCGCGGCGTGCTGATCCGAGTTGCACGCGGCGGTTCGTTCTATAAGGATCGCGGGGCAGTCGGTAAGGGGTGTGCGGCGGGGTCAATCACCGCCCGATACCTGCGCACGAGGTCGTAGACAGCAATGCCATAGGCGACGGCTACGTTTAGCGAGTGCTTCACCCCAAACTGGGGCAGCTCCAGGGCGAGGTCAGCCTGCTGCACCAGCGAGGAGCGCACGCCGTCTACTTCGTTGCCCACGATAAGAGCCAGCGGGAACGCACGCGCGGGCAGTGCGGAAGGCAGCACCGGGTCGTTCGTGATCTCAAGCGCTGCGATGGTATGCCCGGTGGCGCGGAGCTCGGCCAGCGCGTCGGCGGGGTCGGTGTGATGTGACCAGGGAACCGTCTTCTCTGCCCCCAGTGCCGTCTTCCGCAGCCCGCGGTGCTCCGGAGTGCCAGTATAGCCCGTCAGGTACACATGCTCGACCAGCGCGGCATCCGAGGTGCGGAAGATCGATCCGACGTTATAAATCGACCGCACATTGTCAACAACTACCGAAATCGGGTGCCGCGGGCCGTCCGTGACTTGATCGGGAGCCGCGCGCGGTATTTCTTCCAACCGGAGTTTACGCATGAGGCGTGGCGTAACGGATGTGCCGTATAGTCGTGACAACGCGCCCCAACAGACGTTCACCAACAGAGGGTAGATCCATGCACGTCATATCCACGCGCTGTTCCCACGTCCTCGCCACGGTCCTAATGGCGGTGCTCTTGCTCCCCGCGCTCACCGGCTGCCAGTCGTTGCGGGAGATAAGCTCGTTGCGCCAAGTCGACTTCGCCCTGGACCGCGTATCCGGAGCTCAGCTCGCCGGGATCGATTTGCAGCGCGTGCGGTCGTACAATGATCTCACGGGATCGGATCTGCTCCGCGTAGGCCGGGCGGTGTCTCGAAACGAAATGCCGTTCCAATTCACGGTGCACGTGAGCGCAAACAACCCGGAAGAAAACCAGCGGCCGGCCCGCATGGTGGCATTTGACTGGACGCTGCTGCTGGACGAACGGGAAACTATTGCGGGCACGTTTAACGAGACCGTGCGGCTACCCGCGGGTGAAGTCGTTGACGTACCCTTACGGATGGAGTTGGACCTGCTGAACTTCTTCGAGCGCAGCTCCCGTGACCTGGTAGAGTTGGCCCTTGCGATCGCGGGGGCGGAGGGGGCCTCCAGTCGCATCCAGCTTCGGGCACGGCCCTCCATCGATACTCCGATCGGGCCGATCCGCTACCCGAATGACATCACGATCGTGAGCCGTGACGTCGGCACACCCTAACATTATTATTTTCTTTTACCCACTTCCTCTGTGATTATAGCCATTGACGGGCCTGCAGCCTCAGGCAAAAGCACCACCGCTCGTGCCATCGCCGATCATCTTGGATTTATCTATCTGGACACCGGGGCGATGTACCGTACCCTGGCGCTGGCCGCTTTGCGCTACGCAGTGGAGGGGTGGGACGAACCCGTCACGCAAGTGCTCGAGGCGTCGGAGGTGGACGTCGCCTACGCCAACGATGGCGAGATGCGGATTTTTCTGGATGGGGAAGATGTGAGCGAGGCGATCCGCCGGCCCGAGGTGGGGACGATGGCCAGCCGGATCAGCGTGCGAGCGGACATCCGGGACAAGATGGTTGCGCTGCAGCGCGACATTGGTCATGCCGCCGATCCTGGCGCCGTCGTGGATGGGCGTGACATTGGCACGGTGGTCTTCCCCGACGCCCCGGTGAAGGTGTTCCTGACCGCCGATTTGGAGGAGCGTGCGCGCCGCCGCCAGCAAGAGCTGCAAGAGAAGGGGCAGGAGGCCTCGCTGGCCGCGGTGCAGGAGGAGGTAGAGGCCCGGGACCGGGCCGACCGCGAACGGGCAGTGGCCCCGCTCCGTCAGGCCGCTGACGCGGTGGTGGTCGACACGACCCACCTCAGCGTGGAGCAGCAGGTGCAGGCCATCGTGGACCTGGTGCACGAAGCCAACGGCGGCCAGGCATAGCCCGCCCGTTGTGGAACGCCTGACCAGGCGATGCATATTACCCTATTCCGCTTGGCACGCTGAGAGGCCGTCGTACTGTCGGGAGCTTCTCTCTTAGCCGTCATTCGCATTCGACACCATCTAATCAGATGGCGGGTAGCGCCTGAAGCGAACGCTAACCGCCTGTCAGGAAGCCGAAGAGGCCACGTTGGCTTGCTCGCTTCCGGGCGAAACCACTCCAAATTGTATGGCAGAAGACCAACAGCAGACCGTAAAAGATGCGGTGACCGAAGAGGTGACCGACGACGCCGAAGCGGTGGAGGCGACTGAAACGCCGACCACCGAGGTTGAGGAAATGATGAAGAAGGCCAAGGAGCGCCGCGCGAAAGAAGCGGCCGAGGCTGGCGAAGCACCGCCCGATGAGGCGACGCCTGAGTCTGAGGCCGATGAAGCGCCGGAAGCTGAAGACGCGGATGAGGGCGGTGAGGAAGCCGCTACCGCCGAGGTGGAAGAAGAGGACCACCCCGATCCACTTGATGTGCGCTCCATCCTCGAGGAAGCCGTCTCTGGCGTTACAGACCACGCCGATATTCCGTCCGCCAACCCCGATGAGATTATCATCGCCGGGCGCCGTGACCTGGTAACCTCGCTTGACGAGGCCAGTGAAACGACGTTTGAGCGCGAAGGTGCAGGGTTCAGCGGCAAGATCGTCGGACGTGTCATCACGCTTGACGAGCTTGAGGCCGACGAAGCCGCGGAGCAGTCATCGGCTGATTATGACCAGCTGATGTCGCTCATCGACCAGACGCTGACCGACGTCACAGAGCAAGAGATCGTGACCGGGCGCGTCGTGAGCGTTGGCGAGAAAGACGTCGTCATCGACATTGGCTTTAAGAGCGACGGCGTGGTGCCGCGCAACGAGTTCGGTGAAGACACCAAGCTTGTGCCGGGTCAGGAAGTTGATGTGTTC
>CAYFRR010000086.1:2156-11102 GCA_964345505.1 uncultured Rhodothermales bacterium | reverse complement strand
GGTATCTCCTCCTACCGCATGGGCCCGCAGTCTACCGTGGTGCTCGTAGGGCGAAAGGCGTAGGTCCCGCCTGCCGTGTGTTCGATCCTGCTGAAGGGTTTGTGCGTCGCGCGGGTCCGAGGAGCCCTGTGCCGGGCATCGCGGTGTAAACGAAGGGGTGCTGCGGAAGAGCGTATGTACGGCAAGCCACCCCGCGTGCCGCGCGGCAACCGGAACGCGGACAGCGGGTGTCTGTGCATGATCTGTGGAAAAGCACCCAACCCACCCAATCCCCCCGCTGATGCTCGAGGCCCTTCGGCAGTGGATCACCAACGTCTCAATCGTTCCTGCGTGGGCTACCACCTACGATACGTCTGATGCGCAGGGAGACCTCATAGCGGGTTTTACTGTGGGAATCATGCTCATCCCCCAGGGTATGGCGCACGCCGTTATTGGGGGCCTGCCCCCGATCTATGGGCTGTACGCTGCCCTGGTGCCGCTCCTGGCCTACGTCCTTTTTGCCAGGGCGCGGCACATGTCCGTCGGCTCCAGTGCCGTAGAAATGGTTGTTGTGGCCGCAGGGATTGGGGCCATCGCCCAGGCAGGGACCGACGAGTACGTAACACTGGCCATCCTGCTGACGCTCATGGTAGGGGCCATTCAGTTGGTTATGGGCTTGGGACGGCTGGGCTTTGTAGCCAGCTTGCTTTCCCGTCCGGTGATTGCGGGCCTTACCTTTGGAGCGGCTATCATCATCGGGTTCAGCCAGTTTGACGAGCTCTTGGGCATTGACCTGTCCCAGACGCAGTACGTGTACCTGCTGCTGTACGAGGCCGTCCAACGGCTTGGAGAAATCCACGTCTTGTCCCTCGGCATCGGTGTAGGAAGCGTGGTGCTCCTCGTGGCGGTTCCCTACGTGAAGCCCGTACTTCCCTCGGCCCTGGTTGTGGTGATTTTAGGGACACTGGTGGGCTGGCTGTTCGCCCTGGAGGAGCTGGGCGTACGGGTGATTGGCAACATCCCCGTAGGACTTCCGCGGCCCGAAGTGCCTGCACTGAGCCTGGGCGACATGCAACGCCTGCTGTCAGCAGCTCTCGCCCTGTCGCTGGTCCAGTTTATGAAGAACGTCTCGATCGGGCGTATCTTCGCCGCCCGGCACAGCTACACCGTTGATCCGAACCAGATACTTATCTCCACAGGGGTTGCAAACATCGCGGGGAGCTTCTTCCGGAGCCCACCGGTGGGGGGGAGCTTCTCGCGCACGGCTGTCAATGAGCAGTCGGGCGCACGTACGCCCGCCTCCAACCTCGTAGCCGCAGGGGTAATTGCGTTGACGCTTCTCTTTCTGACGCCCCTGTTTTACTACTTGCCTATGCCGGTGCTCGCGGCAATTATTCTGGTGGCAGGCTTTAGCTTGATCGATATTAGAGAGCTTCATGAACTGCTCCAAACCAGCCGCCGCGATGGGTACATCGCGCTATTTACCGCAGGGTGTGTGCTTGTGCTTGGTATCCAGGAGGGCATTCTGCTGGGCATCGTCGCTACCGTGCTCGGTGTACTCTACCGGATCAGCCGCCCGAACATGGTGGAGCTGGGGCACGTGCCGGGCACCCGGTCTTTTCGGGACGTTGAGCGGTTTGGCGAAACGAGGCTGCTCGACGACATACTCCTGCTACGGGTTGATGCGTCGTTCTCCTTTGCCAATGCTGAGCACTTCAAGGACTTTATCCTCGAGAAAAGCAAGAGTGACGACCGGGGTATCCGAGCGGTGGTGATTGACGGAAGGAGCATCAACGCCGTCGACACCACGGCAGCAGAAACGCTATGGTCGGTGGTTGACAGCCTCGAAGAGCGAGGCATTGCGCTTTACTTCACGGGGCTGATCGCTCCGGTGCGCAAGGTCATGATCCGGGCGGGTCTCTACGATGAGCTGGGGCGCGACCGCTTTCATCTGGACCCTCACCAGGCAACCGCGCACATTCTGAAGACATGGGATGCGGAAGATGGGGGTGACCGCATGGCCGATTACCGGGATGAAGTGCTTGAAGTGGACAAACCCCAACGCCCAGACGCCGCCTGAGTGGAGAGGCTACGCTTGAGGGGCCCAGGGCTGCTTCATGGGGCGCCTTAGTGAATGCTGCAGCACGCGGGCAGAGAGCTGAGGCAGGCCGCGACAAGATATTGCGTAGATGTTTCGCAGATCTCTCGCCAGACGGGCCGTTCCTTGCAACCCGCGAGCGGGGTTAGACGTGACTTGAAAAGAAAAAGCAACTACGCATTTCTCACGCACTGATGACGAACATTCTTATGGCTGATCCCACAGCGCTTTCCGATGCCCTGGGCCATGTGCTCTTCAAAAACGCAGCAGAACTATCGTTCAACGCCATCACGGTGACGCGCGCGGCCAGCGACGATGGGCCGTCCACCATTGTGTACGTGAATGACGCCTTTACCGAAATGACGGGCTACACGGCGGATGACGTAATGGGCCAGACGCCCGGTATGCTGCAGGGGCCAAAGACCGACCCAGAGGTGCTCGAACGGCTCGATCGGCAAATTCACAATGGCGAAACCTTCCACGGCGAGACGATCAACTACCGGAAGGATGGTACGCCGTTCGTCATTGAGTGGAAGGTGACGCCTATCGACGAAGACGGCGTGACCACGCACTACGTGGCCGTCCAGCAGGACGTCACCGACCAGCGGGAGGCGTCAGTGTAACAACGGCAGATACCACCCCAGGCGCCACAGCGGCGCGCATCCTCCCGGTCAGAGAATGCCGGCTCCTCGGCAGGTTCTTTAGGAATGTACGGGGCGTTGGCGCGCACTACAGCCAATCACGACGTCCCAATCGTTACTTTTCTATACCGGAAGCGCTTTTCTAAAAATGGAAGCACTTCCGGTTAAGAAATAAAGAATCCAAATGTGAACACAAGGCAAAAGTATCGGTAACTCGCGGTCCTAAATGCTTGATTTTACAAGTGTTTTTTGAAACCGCCGCTTGTTGTGTCATGCCGCCGTACGCCGATGCGCTTACTGTTGACCGCGAACGCGATGCCTGCGGTATCGGCTTTGTCGCGCATCTGTCGGGGGTGCCCTCGCATGCAGCGATTGACGAAGGCCTGTCCGTCCTGGAGCAGCTGGAGCATCGCGGGGCCTGCGGCTGCGATGGCACCACAGGCGATGGGGCAGGACTGCTGCTGCAGATTCCGGATGCGTTCTTTCGAGGCTGGGCAGCGGCGCAGGCGGTGGACCTGCCCGAACCGGGGGCGTATGGTGTAGGCACGCTGTTTCTCCCTCAAGATGAGGTACTGCGTGTGGCCTGCATGAAGCTGGCAGAAGCGACGCTGCAAGCAGACCAGTTGTCGGTGCAGGGATGGCGGCGGGTGCCCACCGAAGCGGATGTGCTTGGCAACGTGGCCACGGAGAACGAGCCGGCCATCATGCAATGCGTGGTAGTGCCCACTGAGGAGGCGGTCACAGGGTCGACGTTTGAGCGGATGCTGTACGTGGCTCGCCGCAGCATCGAGCGGCAGATAGCGACGCGCCTCCCCGAAGCTGCGGACACTATCCACGTGGCAAGCCTGTCGGCGCAGACGGTGGTATACAAAGGCATGCTGACGGCCGGGCAGTTGCGCCGCTACTTTCCCGATCTGTCGAATACCGCGCTGGCCAGTGCCTTTGCGCTCGTCCATGCCCGGTTCAGCACCAACACGCTTCCGCGGTGGTCCCTGGCGCAACCCTTTCGGCGGCTCTGCCACAACGGAGAAATCAACACGTTGCGCGGCAATGTCAACCGGATGCGGGCCCGCGAGGCGCAGTTTGGCGCGCATCCGTTTGGCGACGCGGTGGACCGCATCCGTCCGGTGCTGGACCTCAATGCCAGCGACTCTTGTATTTTGGACAGCGCAGTGGAGGTGCTCCTGCACAGCGGGCGCTCGCTGCCGCACGCCCTGCGCATGCTCATCCCGCCGGCCTGGGAGCGGGACAACAGGCTCTCCCCCGAAGAACGCGCGTTCTTCCAGTATCACGCCTGCCTCACCGAGCCGTGGGATGGGCCGGCCGCCATCGCGTTTGCCAATGCCACCCACATTGGCACCGTGCTCGACCGCAGCGGTCTGCGTCCGGCCCGCTACCTCGTCACCGCCGATGGCCGCGTGGTGATGGCCTCCGAAGCCGGTGCCTTTGACGTGCCGGATGCCCAGATCGTGCAACAGCAGCGCCTGGGGCCGGGCGACATGACGGTGGTGGACCTGGAGGCCGGCGCGCTCCTCACGAACGGGGACATCATCACCGCCCTCGCCGAAAAGCAACCGTACCGGGCTTGGGTTGACGCGCACCTCCGCACCGTCGACGACCTGCCGCATCCGGCGGCCGCCAACGGTGTGGCCGCAGATCCCGCCCCCGACGCGATGTACCGGAGGCTCCGCACGTTCGGCTACACGCAGGAAGACCTCGACATGCTGCTCGGGCCCATGGGCACGGCCGGCAGTGCCCCCATCGGGTCGATGGGCGACGACACGCCGCTGGCTATGCTCAGCGAGCGGCCTCGGCTGCTTTACGACTATTTCCGGCAGCTCTTCGCGCAGGTTACGAACCCGCCCCTCGATGCCATCCGTGAGGAGCTCGTCACCAGCCTTTACACCTACCTCGGCCCCGAGAAAAGCCTGCTGGAAGAGACCCCCGCGCATGCCGACGTGCTCCGCCTGGACGACCCCGTCCTGACGCCCGCACAGCTCAAGCGCCTGCGCGCCAGCGACTTATCCTGCACCACGCTGGATGCCACCGTGGCCTGCACCAGCAACCTGCAAGCGGCCCTCAACCGGCTGTTTGCCGATGCCGATGCCGCGCTACGCGACGGGGCGGAGCTGTTGATTGTATCCGACCGCAGCGTCTCCGCCGAGCGCTTCCCGATGCCCCTGCTGCTGGCCGTAGCTGGCCTGCACCATCACCTGATTCGCGCAGGGACCCGCACGAAGGCCAGCTTGGTGGTGGATGGATGGGAGCCCCGCGAGGTGCACCACCTGTGCTGCCTGCTGGGCTACGGCGCCGAAGCGATCTGCCCCCGCGGAGGGCTTGCCACCGTGCGCCACCTGGCCGCGACCGCCGCCGTGGACGGCACGCCCGACGCGGCAGCTGCACAGTACCGAAAAGCACTCGGCAAGGGGATCCTCAAGGTGATGTCCAAAATGGGCATCTCCACCCTGCAGAGCTATCAGGGAGCCCAGATCTTTGAGGCCGTCGGCCTGCACACGGAGGTGGTAGACACCTACTTCACCAACACCCCGAGCCGTATCGGTGGGGTGCGGATGGCCGCAGTTGAGGCCGCCGCTCGGGCACGGCATGCGCAGGGCTACCCGTCGGCCCCCAGCGCACTTGCCGAACTGGATGTGGGCGGCCGCTACCGCTGGCGCCGCAACGGCGAGGCGCACGCCCTTTCGCCCAAAGCCATCGCCGCGCTGCAGCATGCTACCCGCAGTAGCGACGCCGACACCACGCGCTACGAAGCGTTTGCCGCGGAGGTCAACCGCACGGGGCCGGAGGCGCACGACCTGCGCGGTCTGCTGCAGATTGTGGAGGCCAACGGCAGCGCCTGCTCCATCGACGAGGTGGAGCCGTGGACGTCCATCGTGCAGCGATTCAAGACTGGGGCGATGTCGTACGGAGCTATCAGTGACGAGACGCACCGCACGCTGGCTGAAGCGATGAACCGCCTCAACGGCCACAGCAATACGGGCGAGGGCGGAGAGCACCCCGAGCGTTACCCGGCCGATCACCCGGCCCGCAGCGCGGTCAAGCAGGTGGCCTCCGGGCGCTTTGGTGTGACGCTGCCGTACCTGGCCAGCGCCGACGAGATTCAGATCAAGATGGCGCAGGGGGCCAAGCCGGGCGAGGGGGGGCAGCTGCCAGGGGAGAAGGTGTACCCGTGGATTGCCGAGGTGCGCTTTTCGATGCCGGGCGTGCCGCTCATCTCGCCGCCGCCGCATCACGACATCTACTCGATTGAGGACCTGGCGCAGCTCATCTACGATCTGAAGAATACCAATCCAGAGGCCCGCATCAGCGTGAAGCTGGTGAGCGAGGCCGGCGTGGGTACGGTCGCCGCCGGGGTGGCGAAGGCCAAGGCCGATCACATCTTGATCAGCGGGCATAGCGGCGGTACGGGGGCCTCCCCGCAGACCTCCATCATGCACGCCGGACTGCCCTGGGAGATGGGGCTGGCCGACGCCCATCAGATGCTGGTTACGCAAGGCCTGCGCAACCGGGTCTCGCTGGAGACCGACGGTGGCCTCCGCACCGGGCGCGACGTGGTGGTGGGGGCGCTGCTTGGGGCTGAGGAGTTTGGGTTCTCCACCGCACCGCTGATTTCGCTGGGGTGCATCATGATGCGCAAATGCCATCTGAACACCTGCCCGGTGGGCATCGCCACGCAAGATCCGGAGCTGCGGGAGAAGTTCAACGGTACGCCCGAGCAGGTCATCAACTACTTTTACCTCATAGCCGAAGAAGTGCGCGGCTACATGGCCCGGCTGGGGATGCGTACGTTTGATGAGATGATTGGCCGCACGGATCGCCTGCTGCCGGACCCCGAAGCGTATGCCCGCGGGCTGGAGCTCGGGTCGCTGCTCACGCAGACGCACGTTCCCATCGCCCTCCGCACCGATGCAGCCGCCACTTCGCAGGACCACGGCCTTGACGACGCCCTTGACCATACGCTCATTGCACAGGCTGCGCCGGCGCTGCAGGAGGGCACGCCCACAACCATCGACGTAGCCATCTCCAACCGCGACCGCACCGTGGGCACGCTGCTCAGCCGCGCCATCGTGCAGGCGCACGGCGCGGAGGGATTGCCCGACGACACCCTTACCGTGCGCTGCCGTGGGACGGCCGGCCAGAGCTTTGCCGCGTTCGGGATGCAGGGCCTCACATTTGACGTGCGGGGCATCGCCAACGACTACCTGGGCAAAGGCCTCTCAGGCGCGCGGATCGTGCTGCGACCCCCGGAAGACGCTGGGTACCGCCCCGAAGACGCTACCGTGGCCGGCAACGTTGCCTTGTACGGCGCGACGAGCGGTACGCTGCTCTGCCGTGGACAGGCGGGTGAGCGCTTCGCGGTACGCAACAGCGGGGTGGAGGCCGTGGTGGAGGGCGTGGGCGACCACGGCTGTGAATACATGACCGGCGGCTGCGTGGTGGTGCTCGGCCCCACTGGGCGCAACTTTGCCGCAGGGATGAGCGGGGGGCTGGCGTACGTGTGGGACCATGCCGGCACCTTTGCCGACCGCTGCAACACGGGTATGGTGGACCTCCACGCGGTGGAGCCCGGCTCAGCCGATGCCGACCGGATCCGCACCCTGCTCGAAGCCCACCACGCCGCCACCGATAGCCCGGTAGCCGCCGAGGTACTCACCACCTGGCCCGAGGCGCTATCGTCCTTCGTCAAGGTCTTCCCGAAAGCCTTCAAAGCGGCCCTTCAAGAGGGCACCCCGTTCGATGACCTCGACGCCACCCATGAAGCAGACGCGGCGGTGGCTGTGGCACCGTAGCCTTCGAACACGGTGCTTTATGATGTAAACTCCGACGACCGGTTTTGGGTGATTCAGTTTGCATAACTCACATATTCCACTGCATGGAGCCTGTCCGGCCTGAAGAAGTGGGCCGCCCGGACAAAGCCCGGAGAGGAGCGTAAAAAAATTGATCCTGTTTGAGCGAGCTTGCGCTGGGAACGCGGTGACCGAGTGCTCTCGGGGTGCGAGCGAGTTTGATCAATTTTAGCGGACCGCAGGGCGCAGTCAGGTCCAGTTCTTCCAGCCGTGATTTTTTTGGTTCGTTTTTTAGCTCCCTCCGGTCGTGGGTCGCCTTCGGCTCGTCTCATCCAGGAAAAAATGAACAGCGCTCCGCAAGGATAAACGTTTCGTGCCCAAAAGGACCTCTTACATATGCACTAACCGCAGCGCTCGCAGCCTTTATGCCAGCTCGTCATCAGTAGAAAAGTCCCATGCCCGACCCCAAAGCCTTCCTCCACCAACCGCGCGAAGACCTGCACAAGCGTCCCATTGAGGAACGCGTGCAGGACAACGCCCCGGTGTACCTGCCAGTGATCGACGAACAGGCGCGCACGCAAGCGCACCGGTGCATGGACTGCGGCGTGCCGTTCTGCCAGTCGGGCTGTCCGCTGGGCAACCGCATCCCCGATTGGAATATGCTCGTGAGCACGGGCGACTGGCGGGCGGCGTACGAGCAGCTGGCCGCCACCAACAACTTCCCCGAGTTTACCGGGCGCATCTGTCCGGCTCCGTGCGAGTCGGCCTGTGTGGCCGGGCTGGTAGCTGCGCCAGTGGCTATCGAGCAGATCGAGCAGGCCATCGTGGAGCACGCCTTCGACAAGGGATGGATTCAGCCCAACCCGCCCGATGTGCGCACGGATTTTCGCGTGGCGGTTGTGGGCTCCGGTCCGGCGGGGCTGGCCTGCGCGCAACAGCTGAACCGGGCCGGCCACACGGTGACGGTGTACGAGCGGGATGCCCGCCCTGGCGGTCTGCTCCGGAGTGGCGTGCCAGCGTTCAAGCTGCCCCATGCCATCATCGACCGCCGCCTCGACCTGCTGGAAGCGGAGGGCATCCGGTTTGCCTGCGGTGTAGAAGTGGGCACCGACGTATCCATCGATGCGCTGCACGCCGAAGCCGACGCGGTGGTGCTCTGCATCGGGGCGCTGCGTCCGCGCGATCTGGACGTGCCGGGGTGCGATCTGGCAGGCGTGCACTTTGCGTGGCCCTACTTGCACCGCCACACCAGCGCGCTCGATGAGGCGTCTACGCCGGACTTGGACTACCTCCCGGAAATCGATGCCGCAGGCAAAGACGTGATTGTACTGGGCGGCGGCGACACGGCCAGCGACTGCATCGGCACCGCGCACCGGCAGGGGGCGGTCTCCGTCACCAACATCACGCACGGCCCGCCCCCGCC
>CAYFRR010000086.1:0-2056 GCA_964345505.1 uncultured Rhodothermales bacterium | reverse complement strand
CCGCCCGAGCGCCCGTGGCCCTTCGAGCCGGCTACGCTCACCATCAGCATTTCGCACGAGGAGGGCGTGGAGCGCGTCTGGAATACCGATGTGGTGGCGTTCGAGGGCGCCGACCGGGTAGCAGGCGTGCGCTGCGCGGCAGTGCAGTGGCACCACGACAACGGCCGCCGGCGGAAGGAGCGCATCGCCGGCACAGAGCACGTGCGCAAGGCGGACCTCGTGCTACTGGCCATCGGCTACGAGGGGCCGGAGCGTGAAGCGCTGCTGGATCGCCTGGATGTCCCGCTGGATGACCGCGGGCGGGTGGCAACCGAGAAAGACTATACGACCTCCAAGCCCGGCGTCTTCTCGGCGGGGGATGCCACGCGCGGCGCCTCGCTTGTGGTCTGGGCCATAGCCGATGGCCGCGAGTGTGCCCGTACGGTGGACCGCTACCTCACAGGTTCCACGGCCCTGCCGACGCGCGGCAGTGGGGATTTGCAGTAACCCTCGAGGGGCAGCAGGAGGCGCGTGGGCGTATGCAGGCCTCGGCACATCAGCCGTAACCCGTGGTCTCGCGTTTCGTAACGCGAAGCAGTTGGCCACGGTGTACGCCGACCCACTACCCCTACCGTTCCCTCGCCCGGACCATGCGCCTGTACACTTTTCCCCTGCTGCTCGCTTTCGTTCTTGTCCTGTACGCGCCAACCCCGGCGCACGCCCAGGATGCGTCCACCACCGGTGAGCCTCTGGAAGAGGCGTTCATCGGCACGTGGGAGGGGGGGCTCGAGTTTGGCGGGCAATCGATCCGGGTGATCTTCGACATCCAGAACGAAGCAGGCGCGCTCGCGGGCACGATGTACAGCCCCGATCAGTCGCCCACCGGGATACCCGTATCCGAGATTGAGGTGACGGACGAGCGCATCGTGCTGGAGATAGCGCAGATTGGCGGTCGCTTCGAAGGCACGCTCGCCGACGATCGGGCCACGCTGACGGGCGAGTTTTCCCAGCGGGGCGCGGTGCTTCCCCTGACCCTGGCGCGCACCAACCGGGCAGCGGCTCTCGCAGGCCCGGCGCGCCCGCAGCATCCCGAACCGCCCTATCCCTATGCCGTGCGGGAGGTGACCTTCGTAAATCAAGCCGACCGCCTGACGCTGGCGGGCACGCTCACGCTACCAGCGGCCGACGGCCCGCACCCGGCGGTGGTGCTCATCGGGGGCTCGGGTCCGCTGGATCGCGATGCGGAGGTGTTTGGGCACAAGCTGTTTCTGGTGCTGGCCGATCACCTCACGCGGCAGGGGATAGCCGTGCTACGGTACGATGAGCGGGGCGTGGGCGCCTCAGAAGGGACCCCGTGGCCGGCGGTTAGCTCGGAGGCGTTTGCGCGTGACGCCGCGGCCGGCGTGCGCTTTCTGCAGGTACATCCAGAGATTGCCGCAGATGCCATCGGACTCATCGGGCATAGCGAAGGAGGGATCGTAGCGCCGCTGGCGCACACAGCGCACACGCCCGTGGCATTCATCGGGCTGCTTGCCGCGCCAAGCGTCCCAGGTGATGAGCTGCTGGAAGAGCAACTGGCTGCCATCGTAGCGGCGCAGGGGCTGCCGGATGCCATGGTGGCCTCCACACGTTCCTCGCAGCGGGCGCTGCTGGACGCGGCGAAGCGGGCATCTACGGCCGACACCGCGCGGGCCGAGCTGCGCACTGCGCTTAGCGCACAGGGCATGAGCGAGGCGCAGGTGCAAGCGCAGATCGAACAGCTCACCTCCCCCTGGTTCAGCTTTTTCCTGACCCACGATCCGCAGCCGGTGCTCGTCCAACTTAACGTCCCGGTGCTGGCGCTGTACGGAAGCCTGGACCTGCAGGTACCGCCCGCGCAAAACACCAGCCCGATGCAGGCGGCCCTCGACGCAAGTCCGAGCAGCGACGCCACGGTAGCGGTGATGGATAGCCTGAACCACCTGTTTCAGCCGGCGACCACGGGCCTGCCCGGCGAATATGCCCAGATCGAAACGACGCTGGCGCCGGCGATGCTGGAACGCCTGTCCACCTGGATCCGCGTGCAGGCAGGGCTGGA
>CAYFRR010000085.1:0-11686 GCA_964345505.1 uncultured Rhodothermales bacterium | reverse complement strand
TCCCGGTCGGCTACGATGTCGGCGAGCTTGTCCTCCACCATGTCCTTGTCGATGACCACATGGTCAGATTCGACGGTGTCGGGGATGTCGAAGAGGATGTCCTCCAATAGCGTCGTCAGGATGGTGTGGAGGCGGCGGGCGCCGATGTTTTCTACCTCAGCATTCACTTCGGCCGCGGTGCGGGCTACCTCGCGGATGGCATCTTCCGTAAACTCAATTTCTATGCCCTCCGACTGCATCAGCGCGCGGTACTGCTTGACGAGCGCGTTCCGCGGCTCGGTAAGGATGCGGAAGAAGTCATCAGCGTCCAGGTTGTTGAGCTCTACCCGGATGGGGAAGCGCCCCTGCAGCTCGGGGATCAGGTCGCTGGGCTTGGCTACATGAAACGCCCCGCTGGCAATAAAGAGGATGTGATCCGTCTTCACCATGCCATGCTTGGTCGTCACGTTGGCGCCTTCCACCACCGGTAGCAAGTCGCGCTGTACCCCTTGACGGGAGACGTCCTGCCCGCCGCCGCTACCGCCGCGGGAGGAGGAACGGACCGCCACCTTGTCGATCTCGTCGATAAACACGATTCCGGACTGCTGCACGCGGTCCAGTGCCTCCGACTTCACCTTCTCCATGTCGATGAGCTTCTGCGCTTGCTCTTGCTGTAGCGGCTCCCAGGCGTTCTGTACTTCCACGCGCCGCTTTTTCTTATTGCCGCCGCCCAGGTTGCCAAACATTTCCTGCAGGTTCATCCCCATCTCTTCCATCCCCATGGGGCCGAAGACCTGCAGCATGGAGGACTGATCGCTGCCGGAGACCTCGATCTCGATCTCGCGGTCGTCCAGGTCGCCATCGCGCAACATGGTGCGGAACCGCTCACGCGTGCGGGAGGCCGGCGTGGATTCCTCTTCCGCCTCATCCCCGTTGACGTCGCTCGAAATCACAAACCCGGGTCCCGAAACGCTCGACGAAGACTTCTTCGAGGATTTCGTTTGCGGAGAAGAGGGCAGCAGGGCATCCAGGATGCGCTCTTCTGCCAGCTCGTGGGCGCGCTCCTGCACCTCCTCCTCATGCTCTTCGCGTACGATGTTGATCGCGATGTCGGTAAGGTCGCGAATCATGCTGTCCACGTCGCGGCCCACGTAACCAACCTCGGTAAACTTGGAGGCCTCCACCTTGATGAAGGGCGCCCCGGAGAGCTTCGCCAGCCGCCGGGCAATCTCCGTCTTGCCGACCCCGGTGGGGCCGATCATGATGATGTTGTTGGGCATGATCTCGTCGCGCATGTCCTCGGGCGCGTGGCGGCGGCGCCACCGGTTCCGTAGCGCAATGGCTACGTTCTTCTTGGCGTCATCCTGCCCGATGATATAGCGATCAAGCGCGTCGACGATTTGCCGTGGGGTGAGTTCGTTGGTCATGTGATCCAGTAGATCAATAGCTAAAACATTGGAGGTACGGGTGCGGGGTGCGCAGAGGCTTACTGCGCACGCGGCTCGTCCGTGGATACGTCAGGGTCGGTCGCCGGGGAAGGCTCGTCGGACGGTAACGCCTCAGACGGGTCTTCCTGGGCGCCATCACCCGCAAAAAAGGAGGCGTCGCTGTCGGCTGTCCCATCCGGCTCCTCAGCATAGGGTTCATCAGCAAAGGACTCGTCGGCGCCAGACTCGTCGGCGAAGGCTGCGTCAGCGTAAGGCTCGTCGGCCAGCGCGTACTCGTCCGTGTAGGACTCATGCTGATCCTCGGCCGCTGCAGCCTGCACCTCCTGCACGTCCGAGTGTGTCACGTCCACCAGGAGCACGGTGTAGTCGTGCGGGCTCCCGCGACGCTTCTCCAGCCATACAGCGCCCGCCTCTTCCAGCGTGTTGATGAGCGCCTTCGGGTCGAAGCGGTCGTCATTCATCACCTCCGACAGCTTGCGGAGGAGGGGGGTCAAGTAGACCTCGTCGTACTGCCCGAAGTGCTCTTCGATGATACGCAGTGCCCAGCGGGCTCCATCGTCTGTGACGGGGTGATGTTGAACCGAGCGTACGAGCGCGTTGTCGTCCCCGCTGTCCGTCTGCCCTACCCGTAGCGCGCGGGGGAGGAGCGTCCGCATGTCGATGGAGCGAAAGCCCGGATCCCCACTGGCCACATCCTCGGCCGCCGAGGCCAGCGTGACGAGCGCTACGTCGCGGCCATGCCGGCGCAGTTGGCTCACCAGCGGCAGGTAGAGGCGATTGCCGGTGACGAAAATGAAGGTGTGCATGTCGGAACGCTGATGCAGCAGGTCCATCGCGTCCACGCAGAGCTGCACCTCGGTCGCATTGCGCTGCCGGGCGCGGGAAACGAAGCGCGGCTCGAAGCCCTGAATATCAAGCGATTCCTGAATGTCCATCCCTTCGGGCCCAATCATACCATAGTCGGCATAGGCGCGGACGAGCACGATCTCCACGTTATCTGAGATGTCGTATTCACGCCGCAGGCTGTCTACGACTTCAAATATAAGCTCATGCGGGGCGTCGTGGTGCTGGCGCAGCAGGGCGTGGGCTCCTTCGTAGTCAATAAAAATGGCGCCCAGCGTCTGTTGCGTGCGGTTGGTTGAACGGGGCATAGGATCCGAAATATATAATCTAAAAGAGGTCTACAATAAAAAATGGCTCGCGCACTGTGATGGGGGGCACGTAAGGGTGCAGCGCGGCGAACGGGCGCTCATGTCGCCTTGGTCTGATCCAAGTCCAGGATGGTAGCGTGTTTGTTCGTGTAGATACAGATGTCACCGGCGATGGACAGCGCTTCGCTCGTGATCTCATGTGCGGTGAGGTCGTCCGAGCCATGGGACAAGAGGGCGCGGGCTGCCGCGAGGGCGTACGGGCCGCCCGAACCGATTGCGACAATATCGTCATCAGGCTCGATGACGTCTCCGTTGCCGCTGATGACCAGCAGTTGGTCGGCCGAACCCACGGCCAGCAGCGCCTCCAGCCGGCGCAGGTAGCGGTCGGTGCGCCAGTCCTTGGCCAGCTCTACCGCTGACCGGGTGAGGTTGCCGCCGTACTGCTGCAGCTTTTCCTCAAACCGCTCGAATAGTGTGAACGCATCGGCGGTGGCCCCGGCAAAGCCCGCCAGGATTTTCTCGTCGTAGAGGTAGCGCACCTTGTGCGCATGATGCTTCATCACCGTCTCGCCCATGGTCGCCTGCCCATCGGAGCCCATGGACAGTGCGCCGTCGTGGCGAACGCCCACAACAGTGGTCGCGTGAATCGTATGGCCGGTGGATGTGCTCATGCGCTAAATATACGGGTTTGGAAAAATAGAGAGGTGCACCGTAGTTGGTGTCATCGTAGGTAGACGTGTCCCTGCCCGGTGGGTTCGACCTGGCGCGGGTGGGGCAATGACATACCCGTAATTTTAATGTCGCCCTTCACGCTTACGGCGCGGATGCACGGAGCAGACTGTTTTCTGCCCGTTACGGCATCGTGTAGCGGGCCAGCTGCTCGACGAGCGCGTCTTGCGCCTGCCGAACGCGGCGCGCCGGCACGGTGTGGTGATTGGCCATCAGGGCGAAGGCCAGCGGGCGGCCGTTGGCGGTGGTCACGTAGCCGCTGAGGGCGGAGGCGTGGGAAAGCGTGCCGGTTTTTCCGCGGGCGTTTCCGCGGGCCCGGCCCCGGGTCATCCGGTACTCCAGGGTACCCTCCTGACCAGCTCGTGGCAAGGAGGCGGCAAAGGCCGTGCGCACCGCAGGATCCTCGATTTGGCGCATGATGCGCAACAGCGACGTGAGCGCGGCGGGGGGCACGAGGTTGCGCCGCGAGAGGCCAGAGCCGTCCACCAGGCGGACAGCAGCGGTATCGACCCGCAGGGCAGCCAGCGTATCGAGCACCGCTGCGGCGCCGGCGGACGCGCTCGACCGAGGGGTGCCGTCTTCCGCACTGGGGAACGCCGCTCCGATGGAGCGCAGCAACGCCTCCGCGTACAGGTTCTGACTGTCTTTCATCAGCTCCTGCACGATGTCCTGGACCGGCGGAGACTGATGGACGGCGATGGGAGGCGTGGCAGCCAGCGCGGTGGCGAGGCCGGCCGGTAGGATGCCTTCAGCCGGACCCGCCACGGAAAGGCCACGCCCGCGGAGGTGCTCCCGGAAGGCCCACGTGAAGAAGGCTGCCGGGTCGTGGATACTCACGGGCCGCGTCACGGATCGGCCGGCGGGGATGCGGCTGGCTACCGTAAACGCGTTGCCATTAGGGGCACGCTGAATATTGTGCTGTACCGACGAGTCAGCAGGTACCGTCATGGTGTTGTTCTGCACCCTAAGGTAGGACGACGCCGGATTCCACGCCAGCCGGGCGGGCTGGCCGGGGCGGGTGCCCTCGAACTGCAGTTCCACCATGTTCTCGTGAAAGGAGAGCGGCCCCACTTCCGCGCTGTAACGCGCCGGGGGGTCGTCCCAGGCCCACCCCCGGCCCAGTGGTGTGGGGTCGAAGTAGCTGACATCGGCCGCGATGCCTCCCGTTACCCGCGCAATCCCGTTGGCGCGTAGGGCGCCGTGCCACGCGTCAAACACATGAAACGGCATCTGCTCGAACAGGCGCCCGCCGATCGTTGCGTCACCGCCGCCCTGTACCACGAGCGAGCCCTGCAGGGTGTCGCCCTCCCGGGGGCCTACGGCGTGCAGCGTGGTGCGAAACTGATGGTCCGGGCCCAACAGCAGCAGCGCGCCTGCCCCGGTGAACAGTTTCACGTTCGACGCCGGCATAAAGGCCCGCTCGGCGTTGTGCGTCACGACCGGCGTGCCCGACGCCAAGTCGACCACGTGGATCCCCCACCAGGCCGACCGGAAGTCGTCGTGCGAGATGACCTCCATCATCGCCTCGTGCAGCGCGGCGTGCGGCTGTTGCGCGTTCGCTGGGGCTGGGTTCAGCAACCAACTGCTGAATAGAACGAGGACGAGCGCAAGGAGGGGGGACTGCTTGGGCCGCCGGCATCGGACAGGTGCGTGCGCCAGGGCGCTACCGGATGGGTTCATTGCGAAGGGCTTGCAGTTCGGCATCCGGAAGGTGGTTAACAACGAAAACATGGTGCGTTTGCTGGAGCTGGGCGGCGGGGCGAACGTGGATGAGCAGTTGATTCCGGCCCGGCTGCTGCTCTATTTCCTCGATGTGCCCGATCAAGTAGCCGGGAGGAAAGACCGCACTTTCTTGCCCCGTCACGATGCGGTCGCCCACGTCCACCGTCTCCGTACGGACGACGTACTCCATCAGGAGGCGCTCGGGGTTTACGCCGGGCCAGCGCACGAGGCCGGCGGCATCGGAGGGCTGCACGCGCGCCGGCACGCGAAGGTCCGTATGAAGCAGCGGCATGACGCGAGCGAACCGCGTACTGACCAGCACCACGCGCCCGATGATGCCCTGCACGCTTACCACGCCCATCCCTTCCTGCACCCCGTGGCGTGCGCCTTTATTGAGGGTCAGCAGGTTCTGTTGCTCGGTGAGGTCCCGCTGCACGATGCGGGCCGGCAAGAGGCGCAGGTCGGTGGTATCCTGCAGCGCCATCTGCTCGCGGAGGCGGCGGTTTTCGATCAGAGCATCGCGGGAGCGGGCCACCTCACTGGAGAGCGTGATGTTTTCCTGCCGCAGCGCCTCGTTCTCCTCGACGGCGCGCAAAAAGTTACCCACCCACGCAAACTGGGCTTCGACCTCCGCCGTGACGTCCAGCGCCACCGCGCGTAGGCCCTTCACCAGGCCCTCGTTTTGGCCAAACAGCACAAGTATTGACACCGACAGCAAGAGCGCCAGGATAAACCAGTCACGGAGCCGTTCCCAGAGCTGATACATGCGGATTACATCAGGACGCGTTCGTAGCGTTCAACGTGCTCCAACACCTTTCCTGTGCCGCGGACGACGGCAGTCAGCGGGTCCTCGGCCACGTACACGGGGAGCTCCACGCGGGTGCGGATGAGCTCATCCAGCCCTTTCAGCATGGCGCCCCCGCCCGTCAGCATGATGCCACGGTCGAGGATGTCGGAGCCCAACTCGGGCGGTGTGCGCTCCAGGCAGCGAAGCACGGCGGCATTGATTTGCGCCACCGGGTCGCGGAGGGCTTCCCGCACGTCTTCGGAGGAAATAGTGCGCACCTTCGGAATACCGCTCACGAGGTCGCGGCCTTTCACCGAAATCTCCAGCTCGGGGTCCAGGTCGATGGCGCTCCCCACTTCCCGCTTGATGCGCTCAGCCGTGCGGTTCCCAATTAACAGGTTGTGGTTGCGCTTGAAGAACTGCAGGATGGCCTTGTCGAGCTCGTCGCCGCCGGTGCGGATGGATTCGTCAATCACGATACCCGCCAGCGCGATCACCGCGATTTCTGTCGTGCCGCCCCCGATGTCGACGATCATGTTGCCCACCGGCTCCTCTACCTCCAGTCCGATCCCGATGGCTGCGGCCATCGGCTCAGCGATGAGGTGCACCTGCTTGGCGCCCGCGTGCTCGGCGCTGTCACGGACGGCGCGCTTCTCCACTTCGGTGATGCCGCTGGGGATGCAGACCACCATGCGCCGGATGGTGGTGTACCAGCTGCGCTGGACTTTCTGGATCAGCCGGCGGATCAGCTCCTCCGCCACCTCAAAGTCCGCAATGACGCCATCCTGCAGCGGGCGGATGGTTTCGATGTCTTTGTGCGTCCGCTCGTGCATGAGCAGCGCCTCTTGCCCGATGGCCAGCACCTTGCGGTTGTTGCGGTGCAGGGCCACGATACTCGGCTCGTTGAGCACGATGCCTTTCTCGCGAATGTAGATAAGGGTGTTGGCCGTGCCAAGGTCGATGGCGACGTCCGTAGAGAAGTTAAAAAAGCCCATCAGGTTCGCGTGCTAAAGAGGTGAGGAGACGATGGCCGTCTCGCAACGAGGGGAAGGGAAGCCGGACCCGCTGGCTTAGTGGCGAAAGTGGCGCGTCCCAGTGCACACCATGGCCATGCCGCGGTCGTTAGCGGCAGCGATGACTTCATCGTCGCGGATGGAGCCTCCGGGCTGGATGGCTGCGGTGATGCCACGATCGGCCGCGGCCAAAAGTCCGTCTGCAAACGGGAAGAATGCATCGGACGCTACCACGGCTCCTTTAAGGGCAAGTTCCGACTTCGCGGCCTTCTGCGCGGCAACTTCGGCGGCATCGATGCGGCTCATCTGGCCCGCACCTACCCCTACCGTGGCGTGGTTCAGCGCATACACGATGGCGTTACTCTTCACGTGCTTCGCCACGCGCCAGGCCAGGTCCAGGTCGATCCATTCCTGCGCCGTCGGGGCCCGGTCGGTGACCACGTCCCACGCCGATCGCATCTCGTCCAGCGGGGGCAGAGCGGGATCCGATGCTTGCACCAGGTAGCCCCCGCGCACGGTGCGGACGGCCCGGGGCGGCGTGGTCCCGTCGAAGGTGGCTACCTCAATCAAGCGTCGCCGCGCGTTTTCTTCCAGAAAAGCCCGGACGTCGGGGGGGAAGGCCGGCGCCAGGATGATCTCGGTGAACACCTCGTCGATAGCCTCAGCTGTCGCCATATCCAGCGGCTCGTTGACCGCCACGATGCCTCCGAACGGCGACTGCCGGTCAGTCGCAAAGGCGCTGGCGTAGGCTTCCGAGAGGGTGTCGGCGGTCGCCACGCCGCAGGGGTTGGTGTGCTTGAAGATCGCGCAGGTCGGTCGTGCGCGTGCAAACTCGCCCATCAGGGCCAGCGCCGCGTCGAGGTCCAGCAAGTTATTGTATGACAGCGGTTTTCCGTGCAGCTGCCGGTAGTGCGGCGTGGCATCGCCGTAGAAGCCTGCGACCTGATGGGGATTCTCACCGTAGCGTAGGGCCTGCGCCTGGGGCGCGTCGACCCGTAGGCGGGGCGGCAGTGCCTTCTCTTCCGCCGCCGCCGCGGCTTCCATGTAGTCGGCGATGGCCGTGTCGTAGGCCGCCGTATGCTGAAAGGCGGTGGTCGCCAGGCGGCGGCGCGTGGCGGCGGTGAGGGCGCCGTCGTGCGCCATCATTTCTTCCTGAATGGCCTCATAGGCGCCGGGCTGGCAGACCGTCGCGACAAACGCGTGGTTTTTGGCGGACGCCCGCAGCAGCGCCGAGCCTCCGATGTCAATGTTCTCAACGGCCTCTGGCAGCGTCACCTCCGATCGCGCGACCACATCCTCAAACGGATACAGGTTCACCACCACCAGGTCGATCGGCTGGATGCCGAGGGCGTTAAGCTCGTCCATATCCGCCGGATCGGTACGCATGGCCAGCAGGCCGCCGTGGATCGCCGGGTGGAGGGTTTTGACGCGGCCGTGCAGGATCTCCGGAAAGTTGGTCGCGGCCGCCACGGTGGTCACGTCCAGCCCGGCATTCCGAAGGCGCTGGGCGGTGCCGCCCGAGGAGATGAGCTCCACGCCCCGGTCAGCCAAAAAGCGGGCAAACGGGACGATCCCGGTTTTGTCGTAGACGGAAAGGAGGGCACGCCGGATGACGTACTGGTCGTCGGGGGCGGGTAAATCGCGCGTCTCAATCATGGGTGGGCAGGGGCGTTGATGGGGCGTAGGGTGGAGTGAAGCGTACCTGGCGGCCGTCGATGTGGACTTCGCCGGCGGCAAAGCGCTGCAGGGCGTGGGGGTAGAGGCGGTGCTCAACGGGATGGATGCGGCGGGCCAGGGTTTCCGGCGAGTCGTCGGGGTATACCGGCACCGGCTCCTGCAGCACTACCGGCCCGTGGTCGTACTGCTCGTCCACCACGTGGATGGTGACGCCCGACCACCGGCTTCCATACGCCAGCACCGCTTCATGCACATGATGGCCGTACATGCCCCGGCCGCCAAACGCTGGCAACAGGGCCGGATGCACGTTTAGCATGCGATGCTTGAAGGCATCGACCACCGCGGGCGGAATTTTTGAAAGGTACCCGGCCAGCGCCACAAACGTCGCGTCGTGGCCGTGCAGCGTGTCCAGCAGCGCCTGGCCAAAGATTGGGGCGTCAGCATAGCTGCCCGGGGCGATCACGTGCGAGGGCAGCCCGGCGGCGTCTGCGCGCTTGAGCGCCCCGCAGTCCGCGCGGTCGGCAATCAGGCAGACGGCCGTAGCGTCAAGCGTGCCCTCCGCGATGGCGTCAAGGATCGCCTGACAGTTGGTGCCGCCGCCAGAGGCAAACAGGGCAAGGCGCATGGGTAGAGGAGCGGCAGGCGGTAGATGATGAGTACTACAATCGCAGTGTACGATTTCGCGAGCGGGATCCCTTTAAAGAGCACACGAAAAAAGAAGCCGAACGGATGGTCATTTGGGTTATATGCTGTTATTGCAATGAAAACATCTTGTCGACAGGGGGCTGTAGTGCAGACCTTTCATACTGCAAGGACGTCCACCGTACACGGCTACCCCACCAGTCCCTCACGGAAGGCGAGCCGGGTTTCCGTGGCGCTCACTGTGAGGCGAACGGACGTTCCGACGGGCAGCACACAGGATCCTGGGTCATGCCCAAAAGGAAAGTTGAGCGCGACAGGATAGGGTGCATCCCGGAACGCTTCATGCAGAACAGAAGCAGCGGTGGGGCGCGGCTGGTCAGCTGGCGGGTGACAGCCGGTGAACTGCCCTCCGATAACCCCGGCGACATCCTTCAGTGCGCCAGACAGGCGCAGGTGGCATAGCATCCGGTCGATGCGGTAGGGGGCTTCGCCGACATCTTCGATCACCAGAATGGCGCCGTTTAGCTCAGGCAGGTACGGCGTGCCCAGGAGGCGCGTTAGGACGGACAGGTTGACCGGCAACAGCCAGCCCTTGGCCGTGCCCGAGACGAGTGGCGTTCCGGCGATCACCGGGGCGGGAGCGGCTGCCTCCTGCGTCCATGCCTGAAAGGCGGCGGCGCGCTGAGGGGACAGCGATGGCCAGTCGGGCGCTACCATCGGGCCGGCCAGGCCCGGCCATCCGCACTGGCTGTACAGCGCCAGATGAAGCGCGGTGATATCGCTGTAGCCAACGACCAGTTTGGGCCTGGAAAGCTTTCCGTACGGAAGGTGGGGCAGGAGCCGCATCGTCCCATAGCCGCCGCGTGCACAGAACACGGCCGCAATGGTAGGATCGCGCACCGCATCGATCAAGGCCGCCGCGCGGTCCGCATCGGAGGCTGCCAGGTAGCCCGCCGGTGTCAGCGGCGATACGTAATCGACCGGGACATACCCAGCCGATCGCAGGACGGCGAGCCCCTTCATAAGGTCTTCAGGCGCCGGAGCGCTCCCGGGGGCCACGACGGCTACGCGGCTGCCGGGGCGAAGGCGCATGGGAGAGCGGCTGGGGCGGGTGGGCACGGTTACGCTTTCGGCCCCGGACCCGATGAGGCGGATCCGCCCGCGGCACCTCCAGCGCCAGCGTCGTCGCCGGAGCCCTTAGCGGAACTGCCGCGGCGCGGTGCGGGAGGATCAAGCGGCGGCGATGGCACACTGCTGCTACGGCTCTGTGTGCGTTTTCCGGATTTCTTGCGCCCGCGGTAGGTTCCCAAGACACCAACCAGGACGCCGATGGCGAACGTGACGATGAGAAGCAGCGCCACCGGAGAGGGAGGTGTCCGGTAAAACACAAAGCTGACTTCTACCGTGTGCGTGTTGGCCAGCGCGAAGATGACCATCACAATCGACACAATGAGCGATATGATCAGGGCGGCACGAGAGGGCATGGGCAGCGGGGCGGTGGGTGAGGGAGGGAATGCCAGCCAAGGGGCGCGCTACTCGGTTTCGCCGTTGGGCGTGAACCGGTAGCCGATGCCGTACACGGTTTCGATGTAGAGCGGGTCGGACGGATCCGGCTCCACCTTCTTCCGGATCGACGCCATGTGCCGGTCGATCGTCCGCGTGATGATGTCCTGGTCGATGCCCCACACATCGCGCAGGAGCTGCTTGCGCGAGACGGTCTGGCCCTCGTTTTCGATCAGGTAGTGGAGGATGTCGAACTCCAGCGCTGTAAAGTTGACCGGCTCGCCGTCGCGTGTGGCTTCGTGCGTACTGAAGTTCACCTTCACCTCGCCAATCTGATACACGTCCATCGGCGCACGGTTAGGCGGCTGCGTCCGGTGCAGCACCGCGCGGACGCGGGCCTCGAGCTCTTCTGCGTTGAACGGCTTCACCACGTAATCCTCCGCCCCCAGGCCAAAGCCTTTGAGCACGTTTTCCTGCTCGCCCCGGGCGGTAAGGAGGAGAATCGGCGAGGGGACGCCGATTTCCTGCGACTCGCGCAGGACGTCAAACCCTGTCTTTTTGGGAAGCATCACGTCCAGGAGCACGATGTCGTAGCTGGGCGTCGACTTGAGCTTCTCCAGCGCCTCTTCGCCATCAGAGGCTACGGACACATCGTACCCGGCGAGTTCAAAGTAATCCTGCAATGCCATGTTGATATCGGGGTCATCATCGACAACCAACATGCGGTACGTTACGTCTTCAGAAATTGCCATAGTGGGATGGGAATCGGTCTGGGGGCGAGGCCACCGTCACTACCGTTTGCGGCCTGCAGGTGAGCGTTCGGTAGATGTAAGTGGATAGCAGACTTTAGTTGTATGTCGTGCTATACGGTAGCGCCTATGCAAACGTTGCCGGCCAGCGTGTGGCGTGAATATAGCATATTATATTGCAGCGTTGTGCGCGGGGTTGGTCTGTTGTTTTGGGTGTTGTCAACGAGGGGTTCTCTGAGAAGGACCTTCCATACTGGCCATTTCATACTCAGGCGCTGTTTGCCAG
>CAYFRR010000084.1:5687-11860 GCA_964345505.1 uncultured Rhodothermales bacterium | reverse complement strand
ACCTGCAAGTCCTGTGCTGCTGCAGCGTCCTCCGGCTCATACGCCAGGCGTGAGGCCAGCCAGCGTTCGACCTCGGCGATAGGCATGCCTTTGCGGGCAGCATAGTCTTCGATCTGGTCGCGCGCGAAGTCGCCGGCGTTGTAGTAGGCGGCCTCGGGGTGGGCGAAGTACAGGCCGCAGACGGAGGCGGCCGGGTACATCGACAGCGACTCGGTGAGGCCAATGCCGGTGCGGCTTTCGGCGTCCAAGAGATCCCAGAGGGCCGGCTTCTCGGTGTGGTCCGGGCAGGCGGGGTAGCCGGGGGCCGGGCGGATGCCGCGGTACTGCTCGGCGATGAGATCCGCGTTGCCGAAGTCCTCGTCCGGCGCGTAGCCCCACCACGCGCGGCGCACGCGCTCGTGCAGCCACTCCGTAAAGGCCTCCGCCAGACGGTCGGCCAGCGAGCGGAGGAGGATAGCGTTGTAGTCGTCGTGGTTTTGCTCAAACCGCCGGGTGTGCTCTTCAATGCCGAGCCCCGTAGTCACCGCAAACGCGCCCATGTAATCCGTGCGGCCGGTATCTCTCGGTGCTATGAAGTCCGCCAGCGCGCGGTTCGGATGGCCCTTCGTTTTCTTCGTTTGCTGCCGGAGGGTGTGGAGCGTGGCCAACTCCTCGCCTCCGTCCGTGTAGAGCTGAATATCATCACCCACGCTGTTTGCGGGCCAGAGGCCGTACGCGCCGCGCAGGCCGAGCCAGTCTTCCTGCTGAATGGTATCGAGCATGGCGTTGGCGTCGTCGTAGAGCTTCTTTGCCTCAGCGCCGACCACCGCGTCGTCAAAGATGCGCGGGAATTTTCCTTTGAGCTGCCACGCGATGAAGAAGGGCGTCCAGTCGATGTAGTCGCGCAGGGTGTCGATCGTCACGTCGTCGACGGTGTGCACGCCCAGCCTGTTGGGTTTGGTGATGGGCACCGCATCCCAGTCGGAAGTGAAACGGTTGGCGCGGGCCTCCTCGATGGGCAGGTAGGTCTTCCGACGCGACCGGTTGCCGTAGCGCTCGCGGACGCCGTTGTAGTTTTCCTCCACTTCTTCCATGAAGCCCGTCCGCGTCTGCTCGTTCACCAGCTTGCCGACCACCGACACGCTCCGCGAGGCGTCCAACACGTGCACCACCGGCCCGCTGTAGTGCTCGCTGATCTTGACGGCGGTGTGGAGCTCGGAGGTCGTGGCGCCGCCGATAAGCAGCGGAATCTCGAAGCCCTCGCGCTCCATCTCCTTGGCCACGTGCACCATCTCGTCGAGCGACGGCGTGATGAGGCCGCTCAGCCCGATGATGTCCACGTCCTGCGCGCGCGCCTCTTCCAGAATCTTAGCCGCCGGCACCATCACCCCGAGGTCGATGATCTCGTAGCCATTGCAGGAGAGCACCACGCCCACGATGTTCTTGCCGATATCGTGCACGTCGCCCTTCACGGTAGCCAGCAGCACCTTCGCCGCCTCTTCCACCGTACCTGCCTCGGCGTTGGCTTCCTCGATGAACGGCTCCAGGTAGGCGACGGCCTTCTTCATCACGCGGGCCGATTTCACGACCTGCGGCAAGAACATCTTGCCCTCGCCAAACAGGTCGCCCACCACGTTCATGCCGTCCATGAGCGGCCCTTCGATCACATCCAGCGGCGTGGCATGCTGCTGCCGGGCCTCCTCGGCGTCCTCTTCGGCGTAGTCGGCAATGCCCTTGATGAGGGCGTGCTTGATGCGCTCATCCACCGGCTGCTCGCGCCAGGCCTGCTGTTGCTCCTTCGTCTCCTGAGGGCGCCCGGCGTACTCCTCGGCCAGGTCCACCAGGCGCTCGGTGGCGTCGGGCCGGCGGTCGAACAGCACGTCTTCGATGCGCTCCAGCAGCTCATCGTCGATCTCCTCATAGATCTCGATCTGCCCCGCATTCACGATCGCCATGTCCATCCCGGCGCGGATGGCGTGGTACAGGAAGGCCGTGTGCATGGCCTCGCGGACGGTGTTGTTGCCGCGGAAGGAGAACGAGATGTTGCTGAGGCCGCCCGAGATGCGCGCATGCGGCAGGTGGTCTTTGATCCATGTGGTGGCCTCAATGAAGTCGATCGCGTACCGGTTGTGCGCCTCAATACCGGTAGCCACGGCAAAGATGTTAGGGTCGAAGATGATGTCCTCGGGCGGGAAACCGACTTCTTCCGTGAGGATGCGGTAGGCGCGCCGGCAGATGGTCTTACGCCGCTCCAAGGTGTCGGCTTGCCCATCTTCATCAAACGCCATCACGATGACCGCCGCGCCATACTTCCGGGCCAGCCGCGCGTGCTTCTTGAACTCAGCTTCGCCCTCCTTCATGCTGATGGAGTTGACGACGGCCTTCCCCTGCACGCACTTCAGGCCCGCCTCGATGGCCTCCCAGTCGGAGGAGTCGATGACGATGGGCACACGGGCGATGTCCGGCTCGGTGGCGATGAGCTGCAGAAAACGCGTCATGGCGGCCGGGGCGTCCAGCATCCCCTCGTCCATGTTGACATCCACCATCTGCGCGCCGTTCTCCACCTGCTGCTGCGCCACCTGCAGAGCGGTCTCGTAGTTGTCGTTTTTGATGAGCCGCTTGAAGCGCGCCGAGCCGGTGACGTTGGTGCGCTCGCCGATATTGACGAAGTTGAGATCCTCGCGGAAGACGAGCGGCTCCAGCCCGCTGAGGCGAAGCGCCGGCTCGGGCTCGGGGATCGTGCGCGGCGAATGCTTGGCTGCCACCTCGGCGATCGCGCGGATGTGCTCCGGTGTGGTGCCGCAACAGCCGCCCACAATGTTGAGCCAGCCCTCCTGCAGGTAGCTGTCGATCTGCGCCGCCATGAACGAAGCCGACTCGTCGTAGCCGCCCAGCTCGTTGGGCAGGCCGGCGTTCGGGTAGAGGCTTGTGCGGACCGACGCTACATCTGATAGTTCTTCGATGAACGGCCGCATCTGCTTGGAGCCCAAGGCGCAGTTCAGGCCCACGCTCAGCAGGTGGGGCATATGGCTCACGGAGAGCCAGAACGCGTGGGGCGTCTGCCCGGAGAGCGTCCGACCGCTCTGATCCACGATGGTGCCGGAGATCATCACCGGGCACGACTCGCCGCGCTCCTCAAAGGCAGTCTGAATAGCGAACAACGCGGCCTTGCAGTTGAGCGTGTCGAAGACCGTCTCCACCAGCAGGAGGTCCACGCCCCCGTCAAGCAGCCCGTCGATCTGTGCGCGGTAGGAAGCGGCCACCTCGTCGAAGGTGACATCCCGGTAGCCGGGGTCGGTCACGTCCGGGGAGATGGAAAGCGTCTTGTTGGTCGGGCCAATGGCGCCGGCCACAAACCGCGGCTTCTCCTCGGTGGCGAAGGCCTCGGCGGCTTCGCGGGCGAGGCGGGAAGAAGCCACGTTGAGCTCGTAGGTGAGCTCCGACAGGTTGTAATCGGCCTGCGAGATGGGGTTGGCGCTAAACGTGTTCGTCTCTAAGATGTCCGCGCCCGCCTCCAGAAACGCCTCATGCACGCCCCGGATGATGTCGGGCCGCGTGAGGGAGAGGAGTTCGTTGTTGCCCTTGAGGTCGTTGTCCACGTCGGCAAAGCGCTCGCCGCGGAAGTCGATCTCGTCCAGTTCATGCTGCTGGATCATGGTGCCCATGGCTCCATCGAGCACAAGGATGCGGTCGTTCAGCAAGGTGCGAAGCGTCGTGTCAGTACAGCCCATACAAGGTTGCGGGTGGGTAAAGAGCCTGCAGAAAGGTGACGAGTTCACCAATGTGAACCAGCCTCAACGAAAGATGAAGGACAGGGGTTCGATGTTGCGCGTTCGTCGCAACCGTATGGAATCGCCGGTGGTAGCACACGGGCTTGTTTTACTCACGCATCCTCGGTTTTCTCATGGCTGCCGCCGTCCCCGACCCCGCTGCGCCCACTCCGTCGGCGTTTATTTACCTGCAGGCCGTGACGAAGGCGTATGCCATGGGGCGAGAAACCGTGCGGGCCCTGAACGAGGTGACGCTGTCGCTGCCCGAAGGGCAGTTTGCGGGCATCGTCGGGCCCAGCGGCTCCGGGAAGTCGACGCTGCTGCATCTGCTGGCGGCGATGGATCGGCCTACGGACGGGCAGATCACGGTGGGGACGTGGGACCTCGGCACGCTCGACCGCACGGCGCAGGCCCGGTACCGGCGCGAGATGGTCGGGATGATCTTCCAGCAGTTTAACCTGGTGAACACGATGACGGCCTGCGAAAACGTGGAGCTGCCGCTGCTGCTGGCCGGCGTGCCGCCCCGGCAGCGCCGCGCCACAGCGACGGACAAGCTGGAGGCCGTGGGGCTCGGCGACCGCGTAGACCACCGGCCCACCGAACTCTCCGGCGGCGAGCAGCAGCGCGTGGCCATCGCCCGAGCCCTCGTCGCCGACCCCCCACTGCTGCTGGCCGATGAACCCACGGGTAACCTCGACTCCGTGACGGGCGGTCGCATCATTGACCTGCTCCGCGAGATCCACGAAGCACGCGGCAAGACGGTCGTGGTGGTGACCCACCATCCGGCCGAGATCGAAGGTGTGGCCGACCGCCTCATTCGCCTCCGCGACGGCCGCCTTGCCTCCGAGACCGTGGACCGCGCTGCAGCGTAGCCCTTCTTTTCCGCCCCTCTACTCTATGCGTTTTTCTGACCTCCTGCGCCTGGCGTGGGACAACCTTCGCCGCAACACCTCCCGCACATTGCTCACTGGCGTAGGCGTCGCGATTGGCGTGGCAGCCCTGCTGGCCTTGCTGGCCTACGGTACGGGCCTGCAGCAGACGGTGGAGCGTGAGTTCGACACGCTGGAGCTCTACAACACCCTCCGCATCACGTCGCAGCCCAACCCCATCGAAGGGTTCAGCGACCTGGCGTTCCGCGAGCAGCCCTCCGAAGCCGAGGCCGACACCCTGCCGGACACCCCCATCACCGACAGCCTGTTTGCGGTCATCGAGGGCCTCGACGGGGTGCTGGCGGCCTACCCTGAGATTACGTTTCCCACGCAGGTTGGCATCAACGATCGCCTGGTGGTAGCCTCGGCAGAAGCCATCCCCATGGCGTTTGGCGGCCTGCAGGCGTACCAGCCGATGGCGGGCTCGTTCTTCACCACGGCGCAAGACTCCGCGCTGCTGCTCTCTCCGTCCATGGCTACACGCCTCGGGTACGACGAGCCGGAGGCCATCGTGGGAGAGACGGTCACGCTGACCACGGCCACGCTCGATGCGCAGCGCATGGTGCAGGCGGGGGCGGCCCTGTTTGCCGGGGGCACGCTGCCCCTGCGCGAGGAGCAGCATCCGCTTCGCGTTGCCGGGCTGCTGGAAGATCAGGAGCAGGCCTTCACGGGCTTCACGCGGGTCGTGTTGCCGCTGGAGCTGGCGCAGCAGCTGGAGCAGATCACGTTCTTCTCGACGCTGGACCTGCTGCTGCGCGGCGGCGACATGGAGGGCTATGCGGCGGGCCGGGTGCAACTGCAGCAACCGGAGGCCCTGCCGGACGTGCGGGACCGCATCGAGGAGATGGGCGCGTACGTAACCAGCTTCCGCGATCAGTTTGCGCAGCTGGACCGCCTCTTCGTGATTGTGGACCTGGCGCTGGGCATCATCGGCTTCATCGCGCTGCTGGTGGCCACCATTGGGATCGCCAACACAATGCTGATGAACGTGATGGAGCGCACGCGCGAGATCGGGGTGATGAAGGCCGTCGGGGGCGATGAGCAGGACCTGCAGCGGCTGTTTGTGGTGGAGAGCGCACTGGTTGGTGTGCTGGGCGGACTCGCTGGGCTGTTCTTTGGGTGGTTGGTGACGGCCGGGCTCCAACTCGGCATCGACCAGTACCTGCGCGACATCGGCGTGCCGCCCATTGAGGTGTTTGTGATTACGCCGGTCATGGTCGTGGGCGTACTGGGCGTAGCGCTGGCGGTGAGCCTCCTGGCCGGCGTCGTCCCGGCCCGCCGCGCCGCCCGCATCGAACCGATGGAGGCGCTACGGAGCGGGTAAACCAGGGGCGGGCCGCGTGGCTGCTGCGTTCCTGCAGAGGGTCCTGTAGAAGGCATGGACACCGACGCGCGCTATTCTTAAGTTGGTGACGTGCGGATCGAAACTGAACGGTCCGTCCGCTTTCTTCTCCTGTTGAGGACCACATGCCATGAGGCGCTGCCAGGCGGTGCG
>CAYFRR010000084.1:0-5587 GCA_964345505.1 uncultured Rhodothermales bacterium | reverse complement strand
CCGCTTTCTTCTCCTGTTGAGGACCACATGCCATGAGGCGCTGCCAGGCGGTGC
The DNA here is from genome assembly GCA_964345505.1 of uncultured Rhodothermales bacterium. Lineage (GTDB taxonomy): Bacteria > Bacteroidota > Rhodothermia > Rhodothermales > Salinibacteraceae > Tc-Br11-B2g6-7. Next base: position 5,533 of record CAYFRR010000084.1, on the reverse strand, counting down.
GATGCGCAGGGATCGGGCTGGCCATGGTGCTGCTGCTCGTGCCGGCGATCGCCGCGGCCCAACTAATCCCTACCAAGCTGCCTACTCCCCAGGGCGGCGACTTCGGGAATGGCGCTGCCACCAGCAGCGTGGCCGGCGGCGCGTTCGCGTATGGACGGGATGTTCGCGCTGCCCCAGCGGTGGCCTACGGGATCCCTACGGGCTTTGGTGCGACGCGCGGGCAGGTCTTCGGCGCCGCCGCCGCACAACGGGGCCTCCGCGGCGACCGCGACTTTGTCGATGGGGCCGTGTTTTGGGGCCAGGGCTTTGGAGACGCGCGCCGCTACGGAGGGGTGGAGGTGACCCTTGCCAGCTACTCCACCCTGCGCAACACCTTCCGCAACCGGAGCCTCAGCCTGAAGCTGCACCGCCGGTTGGGGGCCGGGTTGGGCGTAGCCGTCGGCGTAGAAAACGCCTTCATCGCCGGGCGTCCTGACGGCGGGCGCAGCGCCTTTGCCGTCGCCAGCTACCGGCACAGGTTGTGGTCAGGCGACGCTCTGCTGCGTGGTGTCACGCTGACGGCCGGCGTGGGCGACGGCCGCTTCAACAGCGTACAGCGCGTGCGGCGCGACGTCAACAAAGCCAGTGTGTTCGCAAGCCTTAGCGTGCGGCTGGCGCGGCCCCTTAGCATCCTGATGACGTGGAACGGCCAAGACCTGACCGCCGGTGTCTCGGTAGCTTTCCGTGCGGTAGCCGGTATGCCCGTCGTGGTCACGCCCGTGGTGCTCGACGCGACGGGCTACGCCGGCGACAAGCCTCGGCTGGCGCTCTCTGTGGGCACGGCTATACAGCTATGGTGACGCCTGAGGGCCCCACGGACACGGTTTTGCATGTTCAGATAGGTGAAACGTCTGCGCCTGCTGTGTCACAAACAATAGGAACGCACGTAGCTGGTTACAGGTGGTTACAATAAGCTGCCCGGTGATCGATAAGGGAAATAAGCGACTGCTGGGTAGTACAAATGTCGCTTATGCTAATGCCACTTAGCAAAGAGGCACGTACGCACGGTGCCGGGCTGCATCAGATCGCAGGAATAAATTGGGTACGCGTCATGACGGTTGAGCTGCTATCCTTAACGCTGGGGCGCGACCCCTTTAGTATGGTGAGCCACCTTCTGGGGGCGTTGCTGAGCCTGGGCGCCACCGTACTGCTCGTGCGGCGGGCACGGACGCAGGGGCTCAAGGGCCGCGGCGTGGCGCTGTATGGTCTGATGATGACCCTCACCTTTGCTGCCAGCGCGCTCTTTCATTACGTGGATCCCGCGTCGCCGCGGCTGGAGCTTTACAAGCGCATCGACCACGCGGCCATCTTTCTAATGATTGCTGGCACAGGCACTGCTATCTACGCTTCGCTGCGCACCTCGTGGGCCAACCGCCTCATCGCCATCCTGTGGGGGCTCACGCTCATCGGCATTGTCGTGAAACTCCTCTGGTGGAATATGGCGCTATGGATGACGGCACTGGTATACCTGGCGCTGGGATGGGTAGGCTGCATGGGCCTCATCGCCCTGGCACAAGCCGTCGGCTGGCGGCACCTCTGGCTTTTCTTCGCCGGGGGCATCGCGTTTTCCGTCGGCGCCGTAGTCTTTGCCACCGGGTGGCCCGTACTATGGTCGGGCGTGCTCACCGCACACGACGTCTTCCATGTCCTCGTGTTGCTCGGCGCCGCCCTCCACTACCAGTTCATCCATGCATACTGCACAGACCCAGACGCCTTCCGGGTGATGACACCGCCCGAAATCGACCTGGACGGCTTGCGCGTGCCGCTCTTTCATCTCTTCGTAAACCGCGCAGATGGGGCGTAGCTCCAGCCGCTGCGAGGGGGCACAGCGCCCAGGCGCCTTCCCGTGAAAGGAACGCATGAGAAGGGCTTGCGTGGGACCTTGCCCGGCAAATACGCCGTATGTTGACCAATTGTGGAAGGCCGTTCGGCAACCCGGTAGCGAACCGTTTCAGCGCGCTGCTGCGTAGCCGATCCCGCCGTCCCGCTTTTTTTGTTTTCCGCCTTTTGGTGCCCCTGCGCTCATGTTAGACTTCATCAAGAACCTCTTCGGCAACAAGCACGAACGTGCGCTTAAGAAGCTGTGGCCTATCGTTGACGAGATCAACGCCCACTACGAGGAGATAGCCACCCTCAACGCTGAGGAGCTCCGGGCGAAAACGGAGGAGTTTAGGCACCGCATACAGGAGGCCACGGCTGAGATTGACGCGCGCCGCGACGAGATCGACGCGCAGCTTCGGGGCATGATGGCCGAGGGCGACGTAGGCGGCGACGGCGCGGTAGCGTCGGAAACGCTTGGCCTGGAGGAGCGGCAGCAGCTGGTGGATGAGCTCGACGACCTGGATGACGCGTGGTACGACGCGATCGAAGATGTCCTCGACGAGATCATGCCAGAGGCCTTCGCGGTGATGAAGGCCACGTGTAAGCACATGCTTGGCGAGACGTGGGAGGCCGGAGGGCAGGAAATTGAGTGGGACATGGTGCCGTACGATGTGCAGCTGCTGGGCGCCGTCGTGCTCCACCAGGGCAAGATTGCAGAAATGAAGACGGGGGAGGGCAAGACGCTGGCCGCCGTCATGCCGGTATACCTCAACGCCCTCGTAGGTGCCGGCGTGCACGTCATCACAGTGAACCCCTACCTGGCCGAACGCGATGCGGAATGGATGGGGCCCGTCTACGAATTCCACGGGCTCACGGTGGATGTGGTAGACCGCTACCAGCCGCACAGCAAGGAGCGGCGCGGCGCCTATCAAGCCGACATAACCTATGGCACCAACAACGAGTTTGGCTTCGACTACCTGCGCGATCACTCCTTTGTCGTCGATGAACGGCAGCTTGTGCAGCGCGATCACCACTACGCCATCGTCGATGAGATCGACTCGGTGCTGATCGATGAGGCCCGCACGCCGCTTATCATTTCCGGTCCGGTCCCGCAGGATCGCAATAACGACCAGTTCGACGAGTTCAATCCCGTGGTGGAGCGGGTGGTCCATGCGCAGAAGAAGCTGGTGGCGGAGCTGGTGAAGGAAGCCGAGGAGCTCCTCGAAGAGCGTGATGAAGCGAAGGCCGCGGGCGAGAGCAAGCGCGCGCAGCAGGCCGAAGACCAGGCCGGGCTCCTGCTCTTTCGTGCCACGCGTGGCTTCCCCAAGAACAAGAAGCTGCAGCGGCTCCTCCAAGAGCCGGGCGTGGGCCGTTTGGTGCAGCGCACCGAGTCGTTCTACCTGCGCGATAGCGCCAAGCAGATGCACATCGTAGACGATGAGCTCTACTTCGCGCTGGAAGAGAAGCAACACGCCATCGAAATGACGGACAAGGGGCGCGCGCTGGCCGCCAAGGCCGCCAATGAGGAGATTAGCCTGTTCGTCCTGCCCGACATCGGCGAGGAATCGGCGCAGCTGGAAGACGAACGCGATGAGAAGCTGATCGAGCGGGAAGAAGACCTCGAAGCGCAGGAGAACCTGGACGAGGAGAAGCGTGAAAACAAATTGATGAACGACCGGCGCCTCATCCAGAAGGAGTTTGAGGAGCAAAAGCGGGAGCTCTACAACCTGTACTCCGAACGCGCTGAGCGCCTGCACGCCATCGAGCAGCTCCTGAAGGCGTACACGCTCTACGAGAAGGACAAGGAGTACATCGTACAGGAAGGCAAGGTGCAGATCGTAGACAAGCACACGGGCCGCGTGCTCTCGGGCCGCCGCTACTCCGACGGCCTCCACCAGGCCATCGAGGCCAAGGAGGGTGTGGAGGTGCAGGCCGCCACGCAGACGTACGCCACGATTACCCTACAGAACTACTTCCGCATGTACCACAAGCTGTCCGGCATGACCGGTACGGCGGAAACCGAAGCGGAGGAGTTCGACAAGATTTACAAGCTGGAGGTGGTCGTCATCCCGACCAACGAGCCGGTCGTCCGCGATGACCGCGACGACCTCGTCTTCCGCACCAAGCGGGAGAAGTATAACGCCGTCCTGGATAAGGTGGAAGAATACCAGCAAAACGGTCAGCCGGTGCTCGTCGGTACGGCCTCGGTGGAGGTGTCCGAGACGCTCAGCCGCATGTTCAAGCGGGCGGGCGTCCGGCACAACGTGCTGAACGCCCGGCGCGACCGCGCCAAGCAAGAGTCGCTCATTGTGGCCGAGGCCGGGCAGCCCGGCACCGTCACTATCGCCACTAACATGGCTGGCCGAGGGACCGACATCAAGCTGGCCGAGGGGGTGCGCGAGAAAGGGGGGCTGGCCATCCTGGGCACTGAGCGCCACGAGAGCCGCCGCATCGACCTGCAGCTGCGCGGCCGCGCCGGCCGTCAGGGCGACCCCGGCGAAAGCCAGTTCTACGTCTCCCTCGAAGACGACCTGATGCGCCTCTTCGGCTCCGACCGCATCACCAAGGTGATGGACAAGCTCGACATGGAGGAGGGCGCCGTCATCACGCACTCGTGGGTCACCAAAAGCATTGGGCGCGCGCAGAAGAAAGTGGAGCAGAACAACTTTGCCATCCGCAAGCGCCAGCTGGAGTACGATGATGTGCTCAACAACCAGCGGCAGGTCATCTACACCCGCCGCAAGCAGGCCCTCCGCGGCGACCGCTTCCACGGCAAGATCCTCGACATGCTGGAAGAGGTCGTGGCCGATATTGTGAACAAGCACTACGGCGAGGGCAACCTCGACGAGCTCCGCGAGGAGCTGCTCCGCACGCTGGCCTTCGACCTGGAGATGGACCGCGAGACGTTCTTTGGGCTGGGCGAGGACGGTGTGGCACAGCGTATCTTTGAGGATGCGTTCGACTTCTACCGCCGCAAGCGCGAGGCCCTGGCGCGGCCGTTCCACCGGAGCATCAAGCAGCTGATGGAGAGCGACCGCGAGGACAAGCCGGAGCGTATCTTTGTCGACTTCAGCGATGGCCGCCGCGCGCTCCGCGCCGTGACGGAGGTGCAGGACACGCTGGAATCGCAGGGGCAAGAGGTCAACGACGCGCTGGAGCGCACGGCCATGCTCTCCATGATCGACGAGCACTGGACCGAGCACCTGCGCTCCCTCGACGAGGTGAAAGAAGGCATCGGGCTGCGCGCCTACGGGCGGCAGGACCCGCTCGTGGCGTACAAGCTGGAAGCATTTGAACTCTTCAAGCAGCTCATGAAGCGCATCAACCACGAGGTCGTCTCCTTTGTGATGCGCGCCGGCCCGCTCGTCGAAGACCGGCAGCGCAGCGCCGACGACAAGCGCATCCGCCGCCGCCTCGACCCCTCACGGGCGCAGGAGCAGCACGAGTCGCAGGAGGCCGATTACAGCGTGAAGATGGGCCAGGGCGACACGCGCCAAAGCTCCGCCGAGCGCGACCCGTCCTCCGGCGACGGCAAGCCGCAGCCGGTGGTAGTGGACGACGAGCCCGGCCGCAACGACAAGGTCACCATCCGCAACAACACCACCGGCGACACCGCCAAGCTCAAGTACAAGTACGCCAAGAAAAAGCTGGACAAGGGCTGGTCGCTCATTAC
>CAYFRR010000083.1:5546-11879 GCA_964345505.1 uncultured Rhodothermales bacterium | reverse complement strand
TCGACCGAGATCAGACGCTGCTGGACGACGAGGGCGCTCCGCACTACCGCAACGCTTCGGCGCTCTCCACGGTGATGTTCTCGGCACAGCACACCTCGTTGCTGCTGGCCTACGGCGTGCAAAGCAGCATTCCGGAGCGCAGCCAGCCCGCCCTTCGCACCTTGTACGTGGCGGCGGAGGCGGGGGAGAACCTGTCCCTGTTTGATGACGTGATGCATTTCCCGCTGCAGGTGTACGTACCCGTCCGGCTCCTGCTCGGATACCGCGCCACCACGGGTCGCCCCGATACCCCAACGGAGGATCTCGAGACGCTGCACCTGGCGAATGCACAGGCCGCAGCGGGCATTGGCGGACAGTTCACCTTTCCGGGCGGGCTCCCCATCGTAGGGGACAACCTCGTGGGCTTTGCCTCGGTAGTGCGCGGCTTGGGCGGCGTGGGCGACCTGCGGCGTAGCCTCGATGGCGTCCGGCTGGCTCGCTCGCTGGATGTAAACCTGGAGTTTCAGGTACGCCGCCTCTTCGGCGGTAAGGCCGGGTTAACCATCGGCTACACCTACAGCACCCTCAGCTGGTCGAATCAGGGCATTAACTCGGTGTTCGACTTCCTCGACGTGCTCGTAGGCGCGGCCGACGGTTTCCAGCGCAACAGCGTGCAGAGCCTCTTCCGTGTCGGGATTAACTTCTGATCACCCACACTGCTGGTGCTTATCCACGGCAGGGCTGGAAGCTATGCTCCTTCACCCCTGCTCTTCTTCTACGATCTCGCCCAGCGCCTCGCGGTCGTGCGGCGAGAGGTCCTGCAGCAGGGCGTGCCCCATGCGATCGCGCTTGGTACGCAGGTAGCGCTCGTTGACCTCGTTGGCCGTTACCTCAATGGGGACGCGCTCAACGATCTCCAGCCCATACCCCGTGATGCCCACGCGCTTGGTCGGGTTGTTGGTCATCAACCGCAGTTTACGGATGCCAAGGTCGCGCAGCATCTGGCAGCCGATGCCGTAGTCGCGGTGGTCCATGTCAAACCCCAGGGCTTCATTAGCCTCCACGGTGTCCATGCCTTCCTCTTCCTGCAGCTTGTAGGCGCGCAGTTTATTGAGCAGCCCGATGCCGCGGCCCTCCTGCTTCATATAAAGCACAGCGCCCTTCCCCTCTTTCTCCACCTGCACCATAGCCCGGGCCAGCTGCTCTCCGCAGTCGCACCGCTTCGAGCCGAAAATATCGCCGGTCACGCATTGCGAGTGCACGCGCACCAGTACGGGCTCGTCTTCCTCCCAGGTGCCTTTGGTCAGCGCCAGGTGCACATCGCCCGTGATGCGCTCTTCGTACGCGACAAGGTCAAACGTACCAAAGCGCGTCGGCAGCGATACGTCCACGGCACGGTTGATGAGCCGCTCATGCCGCATGCGGTAGGCGATGAGGTCTTTGATGGTGATGATGGTCATGTCGAAGCGGTTGGCAATCACCATCAGCTCCGGCACCCGGGCCATCGTGCCATCTTCGTTCATGATTTCGACCAGCACGCCCACCGGCGGCTTACCCGCCATCCGGGCGAGGTCCACAGAGGCCTCGGTGTGGCCGGCTCGCCGCAGCACTCCGCCGTGCTGCGCGCGCAGTGGAAAGACATGCCCCGGCTTCCCGAGGTCCGACGGCTTGGTCTGCGGGGCCGCCAGGGCACGGATCGTCTTTGCACGGTCGGACGCCGAGATGCCCGTGCTCGTGCCATGCCTGTAGTCTACGGACACCGTAAAGGGCGTATCGTAGAGGGCGGAATTGCTGTCTACCATCATGTCGAGTTTCAGCGCATCCGCGCGCTCGACCGTTAGCGGAACGCAGATGAGCCCGCGCCCGTGCGTCGCCATGAAGTTGACCAGTTCAGGCGTAATGTCTGCCGCCGCCCCTACGAAGTCGCCTTCGTTTTCGCGGTCTTCGTCGTCCACGACGATGATGAGTTTGCCCGCACGCAGGTCGGCGAGGGCATCTTCCACGGGATCGAAACTAAACGCTTGCGCAGCGTCGGTAGCGCGTGACATAACGGACAGATGGACAAACATAGACAACGGTTGCGGCAGGCTGAAAGCCCTTTCTCCCTGCGGCGGGTCGTACCCGTGCTTTTGGTGGCAAGTTCGCGGGTTATCCTGTACCGCACAGGAAGAGAACATCCGGCCTCAGCAGCGGCTACTCAGCCTTCTCTTTGGCCTCGTCCATCTGGGGTCCACTGCTGATGGCCGACTTTTGCACACGCAGCTTGGTGCTGTTGTCCACCTTCAGCAACACACTGTCGTCGTCGATCTGCTTGACTTCACCATGGATGCCGCCGGCGGTCACTACCTTGTCGCCCTTGTTGAGCGCCGAGATCATATCCTCGCGCTCTTGCTCGCGCTGTTTCTGCGGGCGGATGATGAAGAACCAGAAGACCGCAAAGATGAGAATGAGCGGAAGGAGTGTCATCAGGAGGCCACCGCTGTCTCCCGATTGGGGGGCGGCCAGCAACAGGTGAAGCATGAACATGGAACCTACGGCTTTTCGTCAAGGCGGGCGGGACTTCGTAACGTACTGCGAAGCACACCGCGTGGAAATTCCGCCCGCGCGTACGCCATGTGGAAGGCAGAGTTCGCCTCAGCGCAGGCGCGCGAGCAGGCCCGACCGTGTGAACCGGGCAAAAAAAGATGGGCAAGCTACCCGTATCGCGCCGCTACAACCTCCTACCGCTGCTGCCTTCCGGCCCTGACGGAGTTCAAAGGGAGCTGGCCGTACGGGACTTGCCCATGTTGGATTATCCCTGAATGACCGCACAGCTGAACGGTTCCAGCAGGGCCGGACGAAAAACGTGTGAGGGGACTCAGCGGCGGCTGCCGTGCTGCTTCAGCACACGGGCCGCTGCCGCCTGCACGGCAGGCCGCTTGCGGATCGTGGTAAGCCGCTCTCGGGCCTCGCGTACCGCAGGCAAATGCTGCACGACCGGCATCGGATAGTCCTGCCCGATATGGCAACTGACCTCTTCCTGCACCAGCGGAGGCGTCTTCCAGGGCTCCGCCAGGTAGCCCTTCGGCAGGGGCCGAAGCTCAGGCACCCACCGGCGAATAAACGTGCCGTCCGGGTCGTGGTCCGTCACCTGCTTGGTGGGGTTGTAAATACGCATCGTGTTGATACCCGTGGTGCCCGACTGCATCTGCACCTGCGGGTAATGGATACCGGGCTCATAATCCAGCATCCAGCGCGCCATGATCGGCGCAAAGGCGCGCCAGTCGAGCCACAGATCATAGGACGCAAAGGAGGTAATCATCGCGCGCATCCGGAAGTTGAGGTAGCCGGTGGCGCGGAAGGCGCGCACGCTGGCATCCACCAGTGGGTATCCGGTCTGCCCGGTCCGCCAGGCCTCCAGATGGGCATCGGGGGCCGCGTCGGCGCGGGCAGCATCGAACGCCGGGATGTAGCTCTCGTGCTGGATGCGCGGGGCATCGTCCAGCTTCTGGATGAAGTGCCCGTTCCAGTGGAGCCGACTCTCAAACGCCTGCAGCGCGCGCAGCCAGTCGCCTCCGGCCGGCTGCGCCTTGAGCGCCCGCTGCCGCTCCTGCAGCATGTGCAGCACCGTCTTCAGGCTGAGGGTGCCCCATGTGAGGTGCGGACTGAGGCGCGAGCAGTTATCGAAGGCCCGCGCCGGGCTGGAGATGGACGCCCGGTACTGCGCCGCGCGATGATGCAAAAAGTCCTGCAGGCACCGATGGGCGGCCCCTTCGCCCGGCGCCTGCATTTCATCTGGAGCAAAGCCTTCGTCGCGCAACGGCAGGTCTTCGGCGGTCGGAAGCGGGCCCGGCGAGAGGTCAGCCACGGCTGGAATCTGACCCGGCGACGGGATTAGCGGCTGCGTCATGCGCTCGTCCCACCGGTCCGACCAGTCATCTCGGCTCTCAAGGCCCGGGAACGCGCCGCGATGAAAGCGCTCCTGGAGGGGCACGCCGGCGGCCTCGCACCAGTCGCGCACCCGCCCATCGCGGGCACGAACGAGGGCCGTCTCGGTCTCGTAGTGGCGCCACAGCGTCATGCGGGGAAAGCGCTCGTGGAGGCGCTTCAACACCTCTACCGCTGGCCCCTGGCGCACCACCAGGGGGGCGCCGCGCTGCGCCAGCCGGTGCCGCAGCTCCTGCAGGCAGGGCCGCACAAAGTGCCAGTAGCGGGCAGCGTAGTCCTCGGCCTGGGTGCGGGCTGGGTCTATGATATACAGCGGAAGCACCACGCCGCCTGACTGCTGCGCCTGCTGCAGCGCCTCCGTCAGCGGTGCGTGGTCGCACAGGCGCAGGTCACGGACGAACCAGACCACATGAAGGGGGCGCGCCTGCGGCATGAATGAATCGGCACAATGAGGTCGCAACACGGACAAGATGTACCCACCGCATTGCGAGAACGCTCCATGTGGGGCTTGACGATCTCGGCACAACCAGCGTAGCGCACCCGCTCACCCTGCGCGATACCGTCAGGAACCGCCATACGGTTCTCCCTCACGCGCAATCCGTGCCATCTCCACCAGCACCTGGCGCGCCTCGGTGGCGTTGTGCACGTCCTCAATGAGTTGCAGCGGCACCATTTCCACCCCGGTCGGTGTGGTCACCTCCAGCTCCATAAACTCCACGTCCAGATCAACCATGCGTGCGGACGTGGCCTCGGTAACACCGCCAAAGCCCTTAGCGTAAAGCAGCAGGGCATCACCATGGTCTTCGTTCATATGGTCCATGATGCGGGTTACATCGGCCGTGGACAGAGATGGGGCCTCGTGGGTAGCCATGGGCACGTGAGGGTTGCGTTGACGGAATGAAACACACGGGCTGCTACGGGTTATGGCATCCGCCGTTCGTCCACACTTTGATTGTTAGCACTTCATCCGCACGCCGCTGCCGTGGTCACACTCGACACCGTTTCAAAGACGTATGGCCCAGAGACGGCCGTGGCACCGCTCTCGTTATCGGTAGCGCCAGAGCAGGCAACCGTGCTCATCGGGCCCTCAGGCAGCGGCAAGTCGACGCTGCTGCGGCTCATGATCGGTCTCATTACGCCGGATGCGGGCGCGGTGACGTTCGATGGGGAGCCGCTCACGCCCGCCACCGTGCAGGATGCCCGCCATCGCATGGGCTATGTGATTCAGGAAGGCGGGCTGTTTCCGCATCTGAGCGCCCGCCGCAACGTCACCCTGCTGGCACGGCACCTCGGCTGGCCGGAGGCCCGCATCGATGCGCGGGTAGAGGAGCTCACGGATCTGGTGCAGCTCGCGCCTGGCCGCCTCGCGCAGCGCCCCGACGACCTCTCCGGCGGGCAGCGGCAGCGCGTCAGTCTCATGCGCGCCCTGATGCTGGACCCCGCGGTGCTGCTCCTGGACGAACCCTTAGGCGCCCTCGACCCGCTTATCCGCGCCGATCTGCAAAGCGATCTGCGTGCTATCTTTCAGGAGCTGCAGAAAACGGTGGTGCTCGTGACGCACAACATGCACGAGGCTGCTTACTTTGGGGATGAGATCGTACTGCTCCGTCAGGGACAGATCGTGCAGCAAGGCCCGCTCCGCGCCCTCCTCGAAACCCCCAGCGAGCCGTTCGTGACGGAGTTCATCCGTGCCCAGCGGCAAACCCTCTTCTCGTCTGACGGCGCCGCATAAGCCATGGCCGCTCGCTACACGTCCTTCGTTCCTGCAGGCTACCGCCCGATGGCATGCCGTCTGCACGCGCTCGCCCTGATGGGCGTCCTGCTGACCCTCCTGCTGCTTATCGCACCGCAGGTGAGCGCAGCGCAGGATAACAGCGAACCTGTGACGGTGGGCTCCAAGCAATTCACGGAGAACGTCATCCTCGGCCACATGGCTACGCTGCTTCTTGAAGATGCCGGCCTTACCGCACGCCACCGCGCCGAGCTGGGCGGCTCCCGGTTTCTGTGGGAAGCCCTCCGGCGCGGCGACATCGACCTCTATCCAGAGTATACCGGGACGCTGATTGAGGAAATCCTCACCAGCGAGGAGGTCACCCCCGAGACGCTCCCCGACGTGCTGGCCACCTACGACCTGCGGATGACGGCTCCGCTCGGCTTCAACAACACCTATGCCCTTGGCATGCGCCCCGCCCAGGCCGAGGCACTGGGGATCGAGACGATCTCTGACTTGCGTGACCACCCATCGCTGCAGCTTGCCTTCTCCAACGAGTTCATGGAGCGGGGCGACGGCTGGCCAGCGCTGCGGCAGGCCTACCGCTTGCCGCACCAGCAGGTGCGCGGGGTGGATCACGACATCAGCTATCAGGGCCTCCGCAGCGGCGCAGCAGACGTGATTGATCTCTACTCAACCGATGCGGAGATCGATGC
>CAYFRR010000083.1:3878-5446 GCA_964345505.1 uncultured Rhodothermales bacterium | reverse complement strand
GCCAAGCAGCGGACGCTGGGCAGCGGCGTGCTGCTACTGATCGGCCTCACGTACACGACGCCTTCGCTGGCTCTGCTGGCCCTGATGGTGCCGCTGCTGGGGCTGGGCTTCGTACCGGCCGCCGTGGCGCTGTTCATCTACAGCCTGCTGCCCATCGTCTGGAACACGTACACGGGCCTCCGCGACATCCCTGAGCCGCTGCTGGAGTCGGCGGAGGCCCTGGGGCTTTCGGCGGGGGCCAAGCTCCGCCTGGTGGAGCTGCCGCTGGCCCTGCCCTCCATCATGGCCGGCGTGAAGGTGGCTGCCGTCATCAACATTGGCACCGCCACGCTCGGCGCCCTGATTGGTGCCGGCGGATACGGGCAGCCTATCCTCACAGGCATCCGCCGCGCCGACATCAGCCTTATTCTGGAAGGCACCGTTCCGGCCGCGGTCATGACGGTAGTAACCCTTCTTTTGCTGGAGGGCATCGAGCGCCTCATGACGACGCATCGCCCGGGGACGTAGGCGGTTCAACAATGGCGGACAGATGGGGGCGTTAGATGTAGCTCATCCGCAACGCTTCCACGCGCACATCCTCCCCACATAAACCCAGACACCCCTTCATAAGCACATACTTAATGATCCATAAGTACATGAGTTATGCGCTGTCTTCTTACAAGAACTCACCAGCAAATACGTAGATAGCGATGCGTGTTCGAAAGATTTCCTCCCTTCAACGTACGCCGGAGACCCGCAACGCCCCCACCATCGCCAGCCGGCGTGTATGCTCTGTCATGCACTGTGCACTTATATTTTATGCCTATTACTCTGTGTTCTGCTCGTGCCCTTAGCTCCGCAGCTCTTATCGGGGTGCTTTGCTGGCTCTCGTTGGGTTTGCTCCTGCCGAACACGGCAAGCGCCCAAGACCAAACCGTAGCGCCGCGTGATACCGTTCACAACATCCGTATCGACCGCGGCCAAGACATCGTGCAACCGCCCAGCCTGTGGTACCAGGAGGGCGATGCCGTACCAGACAGCCTTGGCATCATCCGGGTGCCCCGCACGGACGACCCGGACGAAATTCGCTATCCGGATGCCAACCGCGGGTATCCCGTCTACCTACAGCACGCGACGTTTGTGCGCGATGGCCAGGTCGCGGAGGTGTCGCTTAGCGACCGTGTGCTGAGCGGCGAGGTGCAGGGCCGCATCATCATTCGCCCGCCAGCGGATGATTTTTACGACATCGCCGAGCCGTTCGGGGTGGGGACGATCCGGCAGGCGCCTGGGGTGGAGACCATTGTAGATGCCCGCGAGTGGTACCGAGCCTCGCTCATGAACCGCCGCACGGGGTTAGAGGCTACAGCAGATGCCTTTCAGGCCACCCGGGAGTTGCGCGGGAGGCTGCGCAGCACTGCCACAGGAGGGGAAAGCGTGCTCTTCTACCTGGTGGCCAGCCGCCCAACGGCCCGTGAGATACAGCAGATTCAAATCGTCGGCGCCCCCCCCAGCATCATCGAGCGCCCGGTACCCGTAACGCGCTTCCTCACCATTCGCGAAACGCCGCCGCCTCAGGCGGAATGGATCAC
>CAYFRR010000083.1:1574-3778 GCA_964345505.1 uncultured Rhodothermales bacterium | reverse complement strand
GTTTTACCTGGAGATAATCGCGAGCCTGCTCGGGAGCTTGGGTACAGCGCTTATGGACGCTATATCTCCAATCAACGCGTGGCGGGCCGCCCGTTTGTGTGGGAGTCCGACCTGCGCGTCGATCAGTCGTGGGGTTACGTGCAGGATACTGGCAATAGCAATTTCATCGCTGAGGGTCGGACGGCGTTCAAACGCGAGTTTACCGTGGGCTCTGGCACCTTCTCCATCGGCCCGGCGGTCTTCGGGCAGTACATCAACAACATCTACAGCGAAACAGCTGGCTTTGACGAGTTCAGCATCCTCTTCGGTTTTGAGATGACGAGCCGGGCGATCCTGTAGCAGGCGCGGAACCAAGCGAGCGCAACGGGCAGCTACGGCTGCTGTTGGCGCTCCAGTACCAGACCACTCCGCGCCGGGACCTCCAGCAGCAGTGCCTCAGCATCCTGCTGCACGCGGTAACCGTCTGATGTAGTCGCGAAGATCGCCTCATACGGCTGCGTTTCAATGCGCCCGAGCGGAATACGTGCACTGTGGGCCTCGTCGGAGCGGTTGAGGACCACCACCAGGGAGGCGTCCTCGTGTGCGCGCTCGAAGCTCAGCATGGAGCGTTCATCATCAGCCTGTAGCACCCTGAAGGTACCCCGGCGCAGGGCGTCGTGCGCGTGGCGCAGGTGGATGAGCGCGCGGTAGACGTCGAACAGATCGTGGTCAAACGCAACCGGGTCGGGCGTGCGCTCCCGACCCAGGGGATCCTCCGTTTCATCGGCGTAGGTGAGGTCAGGCCATACCATCGGCTTGCGGTCGTCCGGATCGTCGGCGCCCCACATGCCGGCTTCCGTGCCATAGTAGAGCATCGGGGCTCCGATGTAGGTAAACTGAAAAAGGGCCACCAGCTGTTGGATGGCCCGCTCCTGCGCGTCTGGCGCGCGGACATCGTAGGTGTCGCTGAAGCGCGGCGAGACGTGCGGCCCGACGTCGTAATCGAACCGGGACGGCTCTTCGTACGGGGGTTCCTGCAGATTCACGATCATAGAGGCCACACGCTCGGTGTCGTGCGAGCCGATGAGGTTTTGCAGCGCCGGCTGTACGTCACCCGGGTACGCCGTGCGGCGCGCTTCCAGCATCTCAGCAAAGGCCGCCGGCCCCATGGCATGATCCACCAGAAAACCCTTCACGGGGAAGGCAAAGGCGTGATAGTTCATGGTGGCCGAAAAGCCGCCGTCCGCGATGAAGCCCGACGCATCCTGCCAGATCTCGGGCACGGTGTAGGCCTCCGGGTTCAGCTCTCGCACGAACGCATTCCAGTCCTGCCAGAAGCCCGTGGGCACTTCGTTGGCTACATCCAGCCGCCAGCCGTCGACCCCGGCCCGCGCCTCGCCGTCCACCACGGGTGCCATCCAGCGTTCGGTAGCGTCAAAGATGTACTGCCGCGGCCCCGGGTGCAGGTCGGTGCCGTCTTCGTTTTCGGCAAACTCGGGCAGGTGCTCGTAGCCCCACCAGCCATCGTAGGAGAAGGACACGTCGGGATCGTCCGGGTCATCAAACGAGTGGACCACGTACCAGTCGGCAAAGGCTGATGCCTGTTGTCGCTCTTGCAGATCAGCAAACGCGAAGAAGTCGCGGCCGGTGTGGTTCCACACGCCGTCGATCACGACGCGGATGCCCCGGGCGTGCGCGGCTTCAACCACGTTCAGAAACAGCCGGTCAGCGGCCGTCCATACCCACGTGTCGGGGTCGGTGGGGTCTTCCCTTTGCATAAGAGCGAAATCTCCCTCTGGATCCGGCCCAAAGTGGGGATCGATGTGATGAAACGAGTTACCATCGTACTTGTGGAGCGAGCGCGCCCAGAAGACCGGGTTGAAGTAGAGGGCGTTGACGCCGAGGCTATCCAGGTAGGGCAGCTGGTCCAGGACGCCCTGCAGGTCGCCTCCATACCGGCGGTCGAAGATAGGGTCGTAGAACGCCTCGTTCATCTCCTCTTCCCACGCGGCCCGGGCGTACCAGTCACTGGTCCATGAGCGTACCGTCCAGGATTCCGGCACATTGTCGTACGGGCGCTCCAGCGTTTCCCGCGTAGGATTATTGGACGGATCGCCGTCGCGAAAGCGCTCCGGGAAGATCTGGTAGAAGATGGCATCCTGCGCCCAGGCGGGGACCTGCGGCCCGGGCGCTTCCGCCTGCGCGACGGCATCGGCGGGGGCATC
>CAYFRR010000083.1:0-1474 GCA_964345505.1 uncultured Rhodothermales bacterium | reverse complement strand
CCTTCACCCGTTAGCTCCACATCCACCGGACTGGCGTTGCTGCCGTCATGGGTGATGGACACAGTCCCCTCGTGCGTTTCCACGGACTGCGGGGCGTACGTGACCGTGATGCTTTGGGACGCGCCGGGATCGAGCGTAAAACCGCCCTCCCCACCCTCAATGGTAAAGTGCTCATCGCCGGCTACCAGCCCTACAGACCCGGTCAGCACCGCGTCGCCATCGTTTTCGATCGTGAAGGTCTCCGTGGCGCTCTCCTCCACGGCCACCTCACCAAAATCAACCGATGTTACGCCGGCCGACAGCTCCCCCTCGGGGTCATCCATTCCATTTACCGGGTCATCGTCATCGCCGCAGGCCAGCAGGGTTACAGAGAGGAGCAGGACGGCTATCCCTACCAACGGGTAGCGCAGGAAGCGCGTAGCAGATGCGTACATCAGAACGTGAAGTCGTTTGAGAGGAAGAAAGCGTGACGGCCGCGGCTGGCGTGTACGGTATGGGCAGCGTGCGCCGTATGTACGGTACGCTCAATCGGGGTACGGCCCCTAAAGGTACAAATAGTTTAGCGGACAAGCGTGATGCGTTTCACCTTGGTCTCGGAGCCGGCCGTCAGGCGCACGAGATACACGCCGCTGGCCACCCGGCCGCCGCTCCCGTCGCGCCCATCCCAGCGGACGTCGTGCGTGCCGGCCCGGTGGTGCCCGTCGGTCAAGGTGGCCACCTGGCGCCCCAGCACGTCAAACACCTCAATGCGGACGGGCATGTCCTCCGGCACCGCGTATTCGATGGTCGTCGTCTCGGCGAACGGGTTCGGGTAGTTTCGCTTGAGGGTCAGCTGGTCAGGGGCCGCCGGTTGCTCTACGTAGTCGCGCGAACCTACCAGCAACTGAAGCGGCATCGTGCGGCCATCCGGCTGCAGGCGGATCGCCGCTTCGGTGCGGAGGTCGTACATGCGCTCAGTCCTGGGGTCGAAGAGCCGCACCTCAGCGCTGCCAAAGGCCTCCAGGCCTTCGGCCGTCAGCACGACGTCGGCGCCACGGGGTCCCTTCAACGAGAGGTCGAACGTGTGCCCGTCGAAGGCTTCAGGAACGAGCCGGGTGACGGCCGCGGGCTGTCCTTCGGTCGCGTCGATGGAGAAGGCCAGCGAGGCAAACGACGCCCGGGGCGCCGCATCGGATAGGGCAGTCTCGCCTTCCCTCAGCCCCATCCGGACGAACGCCTCCCCGTGCCCATCCGTGCGGGCGATCAGGTTGAGCGTGGGGGTGGTACGCAGGGCCTGCAGGGGCGCGGTGAGCGCAGCGCTGGCGGCGGCCTGGGCGGCCAGGCTACCGGGGTACGGCACGGAGAGCTGCGTGGTCGTGAAGTCGTGCCGGTAGTAATAGGCCTCCCCGCTCGCGGCGGCACTCTCGAAGGTTTCCGCCGGCTCATACCCGGTGCCGGTCCAGGCCCAGAGCGTCTGGCTGATGCCATTGGCCGC
>CAYFRR010000082.1:1562-11880 GCA_964345505.1 uncultured Rhodothermales bacterium | reverse complement strand
CGTGGCACCTTATGGCTATCAAAACCATCGACGTTGACAAGCTCGCCGACCAAACGGGCAACCTGTACGAAGCCCTGGCCATCCTGGCCAAGCGCTCCCGCCAGATTGCCTCGCAAGAGAAGGCCGAGTTGGATGATAAGCTGGCCTACTTTGAAGGCTTTGAGCCGGAGCTGGAAGACCCCCGGTTCGCCGAGGAGCAGCGCCGCGTCACCGTGAAGTACGAGCTCGCCCCCGAGCCTACAGAGAAGGCCATCAATGAGATGTTGGAAGACCAGGTCTACTTCCGCGACCCATCGGAGAACGGTGACCAGTAGACCCCCAGTGGGCCAATCAACGTCCACCTGAACTACGAACGCCTCCCCCGCGCTGTGCGGAGGAGGCGTTTTTTGTGGCCGTGGCTTTTTCAGGCAGCGTCAGAGGCTGACCAGGCAGCGCTGGGCGACTCGCCCTACGCCGTAGCCGCTTCTTTCTGCTGATCCTGGTAGTCGGCCCAGTCGTCGAGGAAGCGCTCCAGGCCGCTATCCGTGAGCGGATGATGCAGCAGCTTCTTGATCACATCCAGCGGCATCGTGGCCACATCCACGCCCATGCGTGCGCACTCCACGACGTGCATGGGGTGGCGGATGGAGGCGGCCAGGACTTCCGTCTCATAGCCGTAGTTGTCGTAGATCTCTACGATCTGCTGCACGAGCGCAAGGCCGTCGGAGGAGATATCATCCAGCCGGCCCATGAACGGGCTGATGTAGGTGGCGCCCGCCTTCGCGGCGATGAGCGCCTGCGTGGGTGAGAAGCAGAGCGTACAGTTGGTAGGAATACCTTCGTCGCGCAGCGCGTTCAGCGCCTTGATGCCGTCCAGGATGAGCGGCACCTTCACCACCACGTTGTCGTGGATCTTGGCGAGCGTGTGCGCCTCTCCCATGATGCCATCGAAGTCGGTCGCAGTGACCTCAGCCGACACATCGCCGTCCACCAGCTCACAGATCTCGAAGATGCGCTCGTGGAAGTCCACGTCCCCCTCCTTCTTCATGAGCGACGGGTTGGTGGTGACGCCGTCGAGGACGCCCATGTCGTTGGCCTCACGGATTTCGTCGAGGCTGGCGGTGTCAACAAAGAATTTCATAGCGGTCGGAAGCGGTAAATGAAAAAGAGCCTGCGGTATCCGTGGCCAGCGTGCGCTGGCGTGATGGCAGTCGGTAGGATTGTGTAGTATACTACGTCTGCTACGCCCGGACAACCTGTTCGTTTGAAACCTCGCCGGAACGTTTCACCTCCTGCCACCGCCATGCACCTGTGCCTCTTCGAAGACGCCGCCGTTTCTCACCTGCGCCCGCTCGTGTACACCCGCGCAGTGTATGACCTGCGGGTGGGCATGCGCACGCTCCTGCAGCGAACCTCCGACCTGCTGGACCACCCGTCGCTCCTCCTCCACGCCCGCCCGTCGGTGGCGGCCGTCACGGGCGAAGCCCACGATGCCCTCGTAAACCGCGTACCTGAGGGGCTGGACGTGCTCTTCGTAAACGGGCGCCTCCTCTTGCAAGAAGGCGATGTGCTGAGCGCCATCCAAGAGGCCACGGCCCATACAGATGCGGGGCGGTGTTTCTTGCAAGATGACACCGTAGTGGCCGCCTGGGTGCCGGGCGCCGACGCGGGCCGGGTGGAACGCGACGTCCTGACGGCCGACACGTTTGCCGACCTCCCCACGGAGCCCGTGGAGGGCGCACCGCTCATCCACCGGGGGTGGGACCTGGTCGCGCACCTACGGCCGGCCCTTGCGGAAGACATCCAGGCTGCAGCGAAGGGCTACAACGTGTTTGAGCGGCCCAAGACAACCATCCATGAGAGCGCGACGCTGGCCAACGGCGAGCAGGTGATCGTAGCGCCAGGCGCGACGGTGCATCCGGGTGCGATCTTGAACGCGGCGGACGGGCCGATCTTCGTTGGGCCTCACGCGCAGGTGTGGGAAGGGGCCGTGGTGAAGGGCCCGGCGTATGTGGGGCAGCACGCCCACGTGAAGGCGCAGGCGTACGTGGAAGGCTCAGCCATCGGCCCGTGGAGCAAGGTAGGCGGCGAAGTGCATACCAGCACGCTGCACTCTTTTAGCAACAAAGGCCACGCGGGCTTTCTGGGCCACTCCTACCTCGGGCGCTGGTGCAACCTGGGCGCCGACACCAACACCTCCAACCTGAAGAACGATTATGGGAGGGTTTCGCTGTACCAGTATGAGGCAGAGGCCTTCGCACCTACCGGACGGCAGTTCCTGGGCCTTATCATGGGCGACCACAGCAAGTGCGGCATCAACACGATGTTTAACACGGGCACGGTGGTAGGCGTCGCCTGCAACCTGTACGGGGCCGGCTTCCCCCCGCGCTTCATTCCATCGTTTTCGTGGGGCGGCCCGCAAGATGGGTTTACTGACTATCGGCTGGAGAAGATGCTGCGCGTAGCCGAGACGGTGATGGCCCGCCGCGACGCCACGCTGAGCACAGCCGGACGAGAGCTGCTCTCTGGTATCTTCGACACGACAGCCCCGCTGCGGGCAAAACATCACGGATGAAGAGGCTTTCAGGCGCTCGTGTGCCTGGCCGTTAGTCGACGCAGCGGCGCTGCGCCGCTACGGGGCTGATCGCTCCTCCGCCTTGGCAACGACCAGCGTGAGGTCGTCGCTGAGCGTTTTCGTGTCGCCCGTAAACGTGCGCAGCTCCGCGCGAACAGCTTTCAGGATGTCGCTGGCCGCTTCGTTGCGGTGGGCGCGGAGGCAGGCCTCAAACCGCTCTTCGCCATACTCTTCCTGGTCTGGGCTCATGGCCTCCGTTACACCATCGGAGTAGAGCGTCATCACGTCGCCCGGTGCCAGCGTGACGTCGCCCCGGGTGTACGTGTTGTTCTTCATCACGCCCAGTAGCAGCCCGCCGGTCTCCAGGCGTTCAACGCTACCATCTGTACGCACGACCATCGGCGGGTTGTGTCCGGCGTTCACATAGGTGAATTTCCGGGTGTCGGTGTGGTAGATACCCGCGAAAAAGGTGATAAACGTTGCCGGATCCGTGTTGCGGCACATCACATTGTTGATCTGCGATGTGGCGTCCTCAAGGGTGATGTCCATCGGAATCACGACCCGCAGAGAGGCCTGCACGTTGGCCATGAGCAGCGATGCCGGCACGCCCTTACCGGTGACGTCCGCCACCGCCAGCAGCAGCCGGTTGCCTTTCAAATGCGCCACGTCGAAGTAGTCGCCTCCCACCTCCCGGCTCGGCAGGGCGATCGCGTCCACGGCGATCCCGTTTACGGTTGGGATGGGGTCCGGCAAGAGCCGGCGCTGGATGTCACGCGCCAGGTTCACCTCTTTTTCCAATCGCTCCTTTTCGATTTGCTCTTCTACCAGGAATGAGTTCTGGATGGAGACCAGTGCCAGGTTGCCGAGGGCATACAGAAATTCCACGTCTTCCGGCGTGTAGGAGGCCTCACTGAGCTTCGGCCCGAGGCACAGCACGCCGGTGGTTTCGTTTTGCTGCCGCAGGGGGAGTGCCAGCGTCAGCCCCGCCTCGGCCAGCGGCGTCCAGACCTCAACGTCGGTTTCTTCCAGCAGGATGAGCTCGCGCGCCTCGGCGTAGGCCTCATCGGGCACGTCGGAGAACGCCTCTGGGGCGGTCCCTTTGTGCGCGATGGGATCCCACACCGGTCCGTCAGCCATGTCGGTGCGGCGCAGCACAAGTGCAAAGCGGCGCACGCCCATCTGCCCCATGAGCGCAAACGAGAGCAGCTTCACGAGGTGGTTGTGATCAATGGTCGCGTTAAACTCCTGCGACAGGTCGAAGAGCGTGTTGAGCTGCTGGATTTTATCGTCGAGGTCGCGGTTGGCCTGCTGCAGCTCACGCACCATCATGGAGTTGTGCACCGCACTGGCCGACATCTGCACCAGCGACTGGATGAACTCCAGCTCCGGCCGCTCAAAGGGCGCGCCCGTCGCCTTGCCGCCCAGCCCGATGAGGCCAATCTCCCGATCGCCCGAGGCAACCGGCAGCACCAGGCGGATGCGGCGCTCGCGCAGCGCCTCCGGCACCGCGTCATCGCGCAGCACCTCGCGTTTGGGGAAGGTGTCGAAGCGTTGCTCCTCATCCAACAACACCAGCTCGCCAGAGGCCATGCCCACCGCCCCTTTGGCGGCCACCACGCGGTACCCGCCTTCCACAGGCTCGTACAGCAGCGCCACCCCACGCGTCACCAGCAGCTTGCTCATGGCCGTCAGCAGCAGGTTGTTCAGCACAAACTCCAGGTCGATGGAGGTACTGAGCAGCCGGCTCGTTTCATAGATCGCGTTCAGGTCGAAGCGATCAATCTGGTGGGATGTTTTGGTTTCATTTGGCATGCAACAGCAGGTGGCAGCGTGGACAAGAAACGAGGGCTCGCTCCCCAGAGCGCAACCCGATGCCATGAACGCCACGCCCGGGCCTTTTCTCCCACCCTACGCATCGCCCTTTGCATCATCCTCTGCATCGCCCTCTATATCGCCTTGTGCATCCAGGTGGATGACCTCCGCTTCGTGCAGCGCACCCTCACGAATATGCATCCGCAGGCAGGTCTTCTGCTGGTGAAACCCCTGCCGGCCTGCCGCGCCTGGATTCACGAAGAGCAAGTTGTCGAGCGCACGGACCCGCTCGATGCGTAAGATGTGGCTATGGCCGCACACAAACACGTCGGGCGGATCGGCGGCCAGCGCCTGGCCCATGCCGCGCTGCCACCGGCCGGGCCGCCCGGCGATGTGCGTCATCCAGAACCGGAGCCCGTCTACATCAAACTGCTGCTCAGCCGGGACCCGGTGGCGCAGCGCCTGGCCATCCACGTTGCCATACACGGCGTGCACGGGCGCCAGCGCCTCCAGGGTATTTAGCACCTCCGCCGAACCGATGTCGCCGGCGTGCAGAATCAGATCCACGCCCGACAGCTCGTCCGTAAGCGTTGGATGGATGTAGCCGTGCGTGTCGGAGAGGATGCCGAGCGTCATGCTACAGAGGCCAGAGCGAATGCAGGATGGAAGGGGCGACGGTTCCCTACAGTGCCAGCGTGCTGCCTGCAGTGAGCGGCGTCAGGTTGAAGCCAGCATCCTCGAAGGTTTGCTGGCAGGCGTCCATGTCAATCTCGATGAACGGGAACGTGTCATAGTGCGTCGGCACCACTTGCTTCGGATTTAGCATGCCGGCGGCGCGCACCGCTCCCTCTGCATTCATCGTAAAGCAATCGCCGACGGGCATCAGCGCCAGGTCGATGTCGTGATCTTCGCCATACCAGGCCATCTCAGCAAACGGACTCGTATCCCCCAGATTGTAGATGCACTTCCCTTCGAGATGCAGAATGTAGCCATTGGGATTGCCGCCGTACGTGCCGTCGGGGAAGGACGACGAGTGGCGCGCATACGTCTGGAAAACGCGGCCAAACGGGAAGTCCCAGGCGCCGCCGGTGTTCATGGGCTGCACGTTTTCGATGCCCTCGTTCTGAGCATACGTCACGATCTCGAAATTACCGACAAGCTGCGCGCCGGTACGCCGGGCAATGGATAGGGTATCGCCCCAGTGGTCGGCGTGGGCATGGGTGAGCAAGAGGTAGTCAGGGTCGAGGTCCTCGGCGCTCACGACGCCGCCCGCATGGGGATTATCAGAAATGAAGGGATCGAAGAGCAGGGTCGTGCCATTGGTCTCGATCTGAAAGGCCGAATGGCCGAAATAGGTCAGTTTCATGGGTGGCAAGGGGGCTTGTGAAGAATGCAGCGGGTGGACACGTGTGCTACGATTCGACTTACATGTTTGACTTGCGTGTTTAGTCTACATAAAAGCACAGCTGCAGCGGGAAGTCCACCGTGGAGGTTAACAAAGATGCAAAAGCCCGGCGGTACGCCATAGCCCTTGCTGCGCCCGCGTCTTTCTGCCGGCCGTGCACGCATCATAGCCGGCGCAGTCTCGTACATAAGCTGAACATTAGATTACCCGCCACTCATGCCGCGCGCGTACCGTGCAGCTGGCGGAGCCATTTCGCTACCTTCTGTACTCAAGCGCACCCATCCTTACCTATGGCCCTTGACACTTTTTCTGCCGAGATTCTCTCCATTCATCAGATGACGCCCCGCGTAAAGCAATACGTGCTGCGGGCGGAACGGGCGCTCTCCTTTCAGCCCGGGCAGCACACCTGCATCGTGCTCTCGCGCGAAGACGAACGCGACGCCATCCGACCGTACACTGCGGTGAGCCTGCCAAACGACAATCAGCTGGCCCTGGCCATCAAGCGCTACGAAAACGGTACCGTGTCCGGCTACATGGACGAGCGCGCCGTGGGCGACACCATCACGCTCATCCCTTTTAAGGGTAACCTCTACCTCAACAATCCAGAGGGCACCAACGTCTTTCTTTCCACTGGCACAGGCATCACGCCGATGATTGCAATGGTGCGCGACTTCCTTTCAAGCCCTGGGGGCCATGCCACCTTTATTTTTGGGGAGCGCACGCAGGAGGATCTGATGTACCGCGAGACCCTCGATCTGCTTTCCACCGAGCATGACAACCTGGACGTGGTGTATGTGCTTTCGCACGAAGACTGGGACGGCCCAACCGGTCATGTGCAGGACCACGTGGAAGACTACGTAGACGACTTCACAGAGGGCGACTTCTACGTGTGTGGCGTCCCGCAGATGGTGGTCGATACTGAGGATCACCTGATGGAACTCGGTGTCTCAGGCGACCGGCTCTTCAGCGAAGGCTGGGAGGCAGGAGCCGCGGCGAAGGAAGAGGAATAGTGGCACGCCTTGGAGGGATGCGAGGGCAAGGTGCGAACCGACGTCACCCCGCAGCAGCACCGTTAACGGCACCTTTGAGTGCCAGGGGCTCAGGCTCGGTAGATAGCGGCTCGGCGGTTACGCGGAGCACGTGGTCATACGTGTCTTCGAAAAAGGCCTTCGCCTGCTCCACGGCCCAAAGCTCCAGCTGGGGGTCTGCGTGGGTGTGGAGATGCAGATGCACCGTGTCCTCGCTGATGTCGGTGGTGAGCGTATCTACGTTCTGGAAGTAGCTGCGGTCGAGCGCCTCCGCGAGGCGCACGAGCGAGGCGCAGCGCCGGACCACCGCCCGGTGCGCCTTCGACAGGTCCATGAACGGCGTGTGCTTGCGCTTCGGGAAGGCCTTTCGATGGTATCGCGCGATGTTGGCCATCACGTCGATCTCCTCGGGCTGAAAGCCGTGCAAGTCAGCATTCTCGATAAGATACCGGGAATGCTTGTGGTGCTTGCGCCTGCTGATGTGGTAGCCAATGTCGTGCAGCAGGGCGCCGTACTCCAGCAGCTCGCGCTCCGTCTCGCCCAACTGATGGAGCGGGGCCAGTTCGTCAAACAGCAGCAGCGAGAGCCGCGCCACCTGCTCCGCGTGGCGGCGATCCCAGTCAAACCGGAAGCCCAGCGCATAGATGCCGCGCCGCCGCACCCCCGCAAACGGCGCAAGCTGCTCCAGCCGCTCGTAGTTCGTTTCGATGAAGTGGTCCACCATCCCCTCCCGCAGCGCGTTGGGCGAGAGCCGCAGGCGCTCCACGCCGAGGTCTTTTAGCAGCACATCCACCAGCGTGGCGCCTGCCACCACCTGGTCGAGGCGCTTCTGGTCGATACCGGGCATATCCTCACGCTCGGCGCGAGACGACGACATGATGCGCTTGGTGACGTCGCGGATAGCCTGGCCGTCCAGCGCCTGCTGGTAGATGGAACGGGAGCCGTCGCCCGCGTGGCTCACATGGGCTTCCGCGATGCACTCCAGCGTGCCGGAGGAGCCCACGAGCTCGTGCACATCGTAGGCGCGTGCTGCCCGGAATACGGGTTGGAGCATCTCCCGGATGTGCGACCGCATGGCCCGAAACTCCTCCGCGTTTACGGGATCGGTGGTCACGAACTGCTCCGTCATGCGCGCCGCCCCGGATTTCAGGCTCTGGGCAAAGTAGACCTCATGAGCATCGGCAATGATGAACTCGGTGGAGCCGCCACCGATGTCCACCAGCATCACCGGATCGGGCAGGTCTACTGCCCGGCGCACGCCCTTGTAGATGAGTTCGGCCTCCAGGGCCCCAGGAATTGTGCGGATTTTGATGTCGGCCTCCTTTTTCGCCCGGCGTACCAGCACCCCTCCATTGGTGGCCTCGCGGATGGCGCTGGTCCCGAAGGCGAGGTGCTCCACCGCATTCCAGCCATCCGCCAATAGGCGGACACGCTGCAAGGCATGGACCGCTCGCTCAATGGACGCATCGGTGAGGGCCTGGTCGGCAAACCCCCCTTCTCCGAGCCGCACCATCTCCTTGATTTTGTCCAGCACTGTGTACGTGCCGTTAGGATAGGCATCCACAATGATCGAGTGGATGGAGTTCGTTCCGATGTCGATGATGCAGACCCGCGACGGCATGGAGCCGTTAGCCTTGGGCGCTTGGGCGGGATCGGTTGGAGTGGATGAGGAGCGGGCTTCCATAAGAAGAGAGGGGATGATTGGGGGGTATCAGGCCGCTTCAGGTGGAGCAGGCGAGGAGGCCCCTGCAGGTTGGGGAGGCTCTTCAGCCGTGGACTCCAGCACCCGGGTGCGGATGCGGTGCGCCAGCGCGCTGGGACTGAGGTTCGGATGCCAGCGAATTTGCCGAAGGGTGTCGCGGTTGCCGTGGAGCCACTGCGCGACGAGCCGCAGCGCATCCACCTCGGGCTTGCGGTACGGGGCGGGCTGCTCAGCGCTGGGGTCGAAGTGCACGGCCAGGCGGGCCTCAAGGCGCGCCATGGCTTCGGGCGGAAAGGCAGCCGGCACCACCAGCACCTCCTCCAGCTGGCCAAACCGGATGCAGAGCACGTTCCACGTGTCAGGCGCAGCGCCCGGCTCCAGCACCACGGCGTGATGCTTCAGGATGGGCGCAGCGACTACCTCCTGCCGGCGCAGCATCCGCTCTACGCGCTGCAGCATGTCGCGGTAGCGGGAGGCCTCTTCGAAGGCCAGCGCATCGGCGGCCTCGTGCATCTTTGCTTCCAGCGTGGTGAGCACCTCGCGGTCCTGCCCTTTCAGAAAGGCACGCACGCGGTTGACCGCAGCGGTGTAGGCCGCCGTCGGGCCGTCCACGCACGGCGCGGTGCAGCGCTCCAGGTCCGCGTAGAGGCAGCGCTCGCCCTTGCGGTACTGCGACTCCTCGCACTCGCGCAGCGGGTACACCCGGCTGATGACCTCCAGCACCAGTTCGGCCTGCTTCCGGCCGGCCAGCGGCCCATAATACTCGGCCTCGTCTTCGTCGATGTACGGCACGTAGGAGACGGTGGGCGCCTCGTGGCTGAGGTCCAGCTTGATGAACGGCCGGTTGCGGTAGCGCCGCTGCGCCCGGTTGAAGCGCGGCTTGTGCTGTTTGATGAGGCGCGACTCGGCCAGCAGCGCTTCCACTTCCGAGTCCATGGCCTCCCACGTGACGCTCCGCACCGCCTTCAGCAGCTTCTGCGTGCGCGGCGGCTGCGCCCCGGTGCCCCGAAAGTAGCTGCGCACGCGATCACTCAGCCGCTTGGCCTTGCCGATGTAGATCGTACTCCCCCGGCGGTCCTTCATAAAGTAGACGCCAGGCCGCGCGGGGAGGTCGGGCAGCACCTCCGTGCGAATCGTTCGGATGTGCTCCGGCTGCGCATCGGTGGTGGCGTACGTGCGGTACTGAAAGGCGAGCAGGCCCTCCAGCGTGTCGATCTCGTGCTCGAAGGTCACGTGCCGCAGGAGGCGCTCCAACACCACGGCCGTAGCCTCGGCATCGCCCCGGGCCCGGTGCCGCGCCTCGATCTGAATGCCGTAGAAGTCGATAAGCGCGCTGAGGCCTTTCGAGCGTAGCCCGGTGAGCAGGCGCCGCGCCAGCCGCAACGTGCAGAGCGTGTCGTTGGCCAACGGCTCGTGGCCCGTACGCTTGAGTGCCGCGTTCAGAAAGCGCTTATCGAAGGAGACATTGTGCGCGACAAAGACGTCGTCGCCCAGAAACGCCAGAAACGCCGGCAGCACCTCCTCCACCGTAGGCCGGTCGAAGACCATCCCCGTCGTGATGCCCGTCAGTTTGGTGATGCGGGCAGGGACGCTACGCTCGGGGTTGATGAGCGCGGAAAAGCGGTCTTCGATGGTCCCGTTGACCAGCCGCACCGCGCCGATCTCCAATAAGCGATCGCGGCCGGCTTTTGTGCCCGTGGTTTCAGTATCTACAATGACAAACGGCACGGCCGAAAGAGACACGGCACAGGCAAAGCAGCGAGAAGGGACGAAACCGAGAGGGACCGGCTTTAACGCGCTGGTCCGTGAATGATCCG
>CAYFRR010000082.1:0-1462 GCA_964345505.1 uncultured Rhodothermales bacterium | reverse complement strand
TGGCCTGCATCTTCCGTGTCACCCGCCTTCCACCGATGCGCGGGGCGCTCGTCAGCCCGGTGCTGCCGGAGCAGCGCCGCTGTTCGATCTTCGGCCACCGCCCTTGCCGAGGGCGGCTCGCTCCGGAGTCGCCTCACCACGCGCAGCACATAGATGCCCAGGACCAGGCCGGCCGCTACATAAAGTACAGCCTCAATCCACGAAGCGGCACTCAACAGAGACACGAAAGACATCGCGGCATCAGGCCGTTACAGGTGGGCGCGGATGATCCTATTATCGACGGGGCGAGGGAAACACTGAAGTCCGACCGAGACGATTCCCTGTCCCGGGATTCAGGCTGCGGGGCCATCCGTTTGCTGCCGATACGCCCGGTACTCTCGGTAGGTCAAAAACACGCCCACGGCCACCCAGAGCAGTCCGAAGGGGACGTGCGCCGGATCCAGCATCAGCGCGACCGAAAGGTAGCCCAAAAAGGCGACGCACAGCAGCAGCCGCGTAAGGCTGCCCGGTTGGACCTCAGCTTCAACGAACCTGTCGATGGACATGGGAATCGTGGATGGTCAGGTAGCAGGCAGCGCACGCCCCAACTGGGCGAGATCTTCCGGCGCGTAGATGCCCCGGAGGGTCCCCTGCTGCGGTCGCACCGCGTGTGCCTCTATCACCATGATGATCCCCTCCTGCACCACGACGGACGCGCCGGTCAGGCGATAGGCGAGCCGCCCCATATCAGGCTGATGCCCAACCAGCAGAAGGTGCGCATCCGCGGGGGCGCGCCCAGCGATTTCCTGTACGTCGGCGAGCGTCACACCGGGTTGCAGCAGCGGCTCCTCCTCGGGCATAAGGCCAAAGGCAGGCGCCAGCGCCGCGGCCGTCTGCTGCGCCCGCACCAACGGGCTGTGCAGCACCTGCGCCACGGGCCAGGCCAGGCGTTGCAGCGCCATCCGCTGCGCCTCCAGTTGCGCGCGTCCTCGGTCGGTGAGGGTGCGCTCCCGATCGGTAGAGCCAGCGGCAGCGCGGGCCGCAAGGCCGTGACGTACAAGGTAAAGATGCATAAGACAAACGTATGCAAAGAATAAACACGCGGAAAAATTGACACGCCTCAACGGATCGCTCGTTGCAGGCGGCATTTCGCTAAAACTTGGCTGAAATGCATGCCAGGCTTTGATTGATTCCCTTCATGAAGCTAAGAGAATTTTCACGTCATTATCTCACAGACATCGGAGAGGCATCCTATGAAAGTCACAGTCATTGGCGCAGGAAACGTAGGGGCTACCGTAGCCGAATGCGTCGCTCGGAAAGACATAGCCGAGGAAGTGGTCATGGTCGACATCAAGGAAGGGCTTCCGCAGGGGAAGGCGCTGGACATGGCCGAGTCTGCTCCTGTCCATCTGTTCGACACGACGGTTTCGGGCACCAACAATTATGAGGATACGGCCGGCTCCGACATCTGTGTGATCACGGC
>CAYFRR010000081.1:5601-11954 GCA_964345505.1 uncultured Rhodothermales bacterium | reverse complement strand
GCACGCACAAAGTCGCGCAGCGCCGTCAGGAAGTCGCGCATCTGCAGGAGGTCGGCCCGCCCGCCCGTGATGCCAGCGTCGGGAGCGCCGTGCCCGTGGATGACCATGGTGTCATCATCAAACCGGCCGTGCAGCGTTTCGAGGGTGTCGATCCAGCCCTCGGTGGAGGCGCCCCCGTCGATGTCGATAAACGGGTACACGCGGTTGAACACGAGGTCGCCGACGTGGGCCACGTTGGCCTCCTCGAAGTGGATGACCGTATCGCCGCCTGTATGGGCCGGACCGTTGTGCGTGAGGCGAAGGGTTTCATCGGCCCGCTGCAGCCTGAGGGCGGTGTCGAAGGTGAGGTCGGCCACCACCTGCGCATCGGCGTCGTCGCCGGCGGCTTGCCGCTGCAGCGCCGGCACGTTGGCGTGGGCCACGATGTGCCCGGCGTGGTCTGCCAGCGCCGCGTTGCCCGCCGTGTGGTCGCCGTGGTGATGCGTGTTGATGAGCACGTCGAGCGGCCGATCCGTGCGCTCCTGGAGGCCCGCCCAGCACTGGCGGGCCGTCTCCGGAAACTGCGCGTCGACGAGGACCACAGCATCATCGCGGACGAGCCAGCCGATGGTGCCGCCCCGCGCGGTGAAGGTGCCCACGCCGCGCCGCAGTTCGGCAAACCCGTCTACGGTACGGGCCGGGCGGAGGGACGGCCATCCGGCAAACGGGGCAGCGGCAAGACCGGCACTGGCAAGCTGAAGAAATGCGCGACGGGTAGGCATAAGGATGCAGGAGTGATGGAGGGGGGCAAAAAGGCGTCTGCGGCTTGTACATCCTATACCATACGGGTCGTGCGGGCGTGGGTCAAGGCACGCGCAGACTGGTCCCTGTAATGTGCAGGTTCGGCGCAGCTTGGTGGATCCTGCCAGCGAACGGCGCCAACACAAAAACGCCGTGCCCCAGAGTGGAGCACGGCGCGTGTTAGGGAGACGTAGGCGGGGAGGACCCCCGAACGTCCGGTGGCAGGCTACTCTACCAGTTCGCCTGTCTGGCTCAGCAGCGTCCAGCCAGCAGCCCAGTTGGTGGTGCCGAAGGCGCCGTAGAAGTCGACCGTCGTGTAATCGGCGTTCACGCCACCCACATCACCAAACACGCTGGGCGCGGGCGGTGTGGCGAGCGCATCCCCCGCAGCGAGCGGGTTGAAGCTGCCAATCACGCCGCTGCCGTTCCGGTCGATGCTTGTGATCGGGGAGGCCGCGAGCAGCTGGTTGTCCTCGTCGCGGAGATACTGGGCCAGCTCATCGCGGAAGGCTGCGCCACCATCGCCAAGCGTACCGTCGCTTTCGCCGGTAAGCTGGATGATGTCCTCGAATACGGTCGTTGCCGGATCGTACGCCGCGCCGAGATTCCACCACAGGTTGTTCTCGTAACGAAGTGTGCCGGCCAGGAACCGTTCGCGGCCGTCTTCGCCCTCGGCAAGGTCTTCAATCTCCAGGGTAGCGTCGGTAAAGCGCGAGTCCATGAAGATGGAGTTGTAATAGGACGTGGAGTTGTTGTCGCGGTGGATAAGGAACGGGTTATTGCCGTCGCCATCGGTGCCCTCTACCCCAGGGCCGATACCGATGTACGTAGCGTTCGCGACCTTCAGCGTAGCGAACGGTTCACCGCCTTCAGGATCGGTGCCGCCGTCCTGTTCAGCGATGCGGCCCGCGACATCGGTGGCCTGCACAGCCAGCCAAAACTGGTTGCTGCCCCGGTATCCTTCATCGACGTCGAAGGCATCATCGGCTGCCCAGGCCGCGATGAGGTACTTCGTGTTCACGGTACCACCAAAGAACTCGAAGCCGTCATCGTTGCTGGAATAGGATTCAACGTATTCAACCGTTGATTCGCTTCCGATACCTCCCAGCGTGAGGCCTTGAATCTCGCTCCCGCTGGCAAGGGTGGACCCGGTATGGCGGATGGAGACGAAGCGGAAGACCCCGATGTTATGCTCGTCGTCATCGCCCCCGTACTCGGCACGGCCCGCAGTGCTGGGGACGCCCTCAATCTGCGTGACGCCAGGATTGGAGTTTAGCGTGGCATCGCCCAGGAGAATGACACCGCCCCACTCGCCGCGCACGTTACGTCCGAGGCCGTTGCCATCATCGGCTTCTGCGGTGAAGATGATCGGGTTCGCATCCGCTGGATCGTCGCTGCCTGGATTCCCGTCGGCAAAGATCTGGCCGCCACGCGCAACAATGAGCGCCGCTGCATCTTCGCCGCTTCCTGCAAGGCCCTTGATGACGGTGCCCGGCTCAATGGTAAGCGTCTGGCCGTCGTTGACATAGACAAAGTTATCGAGGTTGTAGACGAAGTCGCTTTCCCATGTAATATCGGTCAGCTCGTTGCCGTCTTCATCCGTATAGCCAATGCCACTTCCGTCATCGTCTGAGACGGTGATCTCGGTGCCTGTGGTATCGTAGTTTGCGACCGAAAAGGTCTCGCCCCCATTCCCATTGCCATTACCCGGACCGATGATGTCGTCGGGGTCGTCGTCGTCGCAGGCAGTCAGGAGGAGCAGCATGGGAATAAGCAGCAGGGCGGCAAAGCGCTGCGCCCAGGCGAGCCACGAGGCTGTGGAAGTCATTGTACGTGGTGTGGACATAAGTGCGTGTTGGTTCGTGGTTGAGAGGTAAAGCGTTAAGGCAGGGGCAGTTAGCAATTTGGTAACACACCCCCTGTAATCTTCGAAGGGACGGCCTGCAGTGAGGCGCGTCCCTTCGAATGTGGTGCGATCGTATGGTTGGTAAGGAAGGGCGGCACTCCCGGTGGTGCATTGTGGCGGGGGCGCGGTCCCTTGGCGGCGGTAGGCATCAGAAGGCGTACGAGACGCCCAGCGACACGGTACGCCCCAGAGGGTTGCGGTCGTTCACAAACGTCTCGTCGCCAAACGACTGCGAGATGACATAGGCGGTATCCAAGATATTCTTGACCGAGCCCTTGACGCGCACGTTGTTTAAGACGCGCTGAGACGCGGTCACGTCGACGGTGCTGCGGGCCTGTTCGAAGAGGTCGAGCCCGTTGCGGGTCACCGTATCCAGCCGGTCGCCAAACCGGTTGAAAAACACGTTGACGCTCGTGCCGCTGTCGGGATTTTCGTAGCTGGCGTTGAGGTTGACGATGTAGGGCGACTGGCCCTGGAGCGCGCGGGTGGTACTGGGGTTTTCGTCAAACGAACGAATCGCCTCCAACTCCGCCTCGCTTCGCTGCACCTCCGACTGAATGAGGGTCAGGTTTGCGCCCACCTGCACGTGGCGGAGCCAGGACGCGATGCTATCCAGGCTCTTGCGCGCTTCAAACTCGGCGCCATACACTTCAGCGCTGCTCTTATTAAGATACGTGACCTCGGTGTTTGCACCAGATGCCACCGGGTTGATGGTCCGCTCGATGGGGTCCTCAAACGACTTGAAGAATGCGCCCACGGACAGCACCTCTCCAGCGCGCATGAACCACTCCCAGCGCAGATCGAGATTGTGGACGCGGGTGCGCGTCAAATCGGGGTTGCCGACCTCGATGTAGTCCCCCACGAAGTTGAACGAACTGAAAGGCGCAAACTCGCGGAACGAGGGCCGCGCGATAGTGCGGCCGTAGGCCAGGCGCAGGTTCATGTTGTCCTGAAGCACCCACGTGAGGTTGGCGGAAGGTAGCAGGTCCGTCTCGGTAAACGCTCCTTCACTGCCGCCATCAATCGTCACGATGGACATGTCGGTCTGCTCCACCCGCAATCCGCCTACGAATTCTACACCCGGAAGGCCAGGAATCGGGAAGTCACCCATGATAAACCCTGCGCGAATGTCCTGATCGCCGTCGTAATTGTTTGAGGTTTGCGTCTGATCGAGCACGTACGTGCCAAAGCGCTGGCGCCCCCGGTCGTCCTCTCCAGCAAAGCCCGCTTGTCCGCCGACGTACGCATCGGGGTCCCCGTCAAACCCTTGCTGATCAGACAGGTGATCGAACCGGCGCTCGCGGAATGTGCGGCGCTTGCGGGTCACGCTGCCCCCCGTTTTTAGCGTGATCCCTTCGAGTGGCAGCTCTACCGAGAGGGCCCCGCTGCCATCGCTCTCCTCAAGATCTCGGAAGTACCGTGCCGGCACCGGGTAGATGGACTGTGAGATTGCGAAGGTCGTGTCGGCTCCTGCGTTGCGGATATCGAGCTGGTTTGAGAACAGGCGGTAATCGGGTTCATCCCGGGTCGCTTCCGAAAACGAAGCTGACCACTCGGCTCGCAGGCCGTCGCCAACTCCCACATCAACCTGATGGCGTCCTTTCAATTCGCCCATCCATACCGAGCGCTCGATGGTGCGCTGGGCGCGGGTTTGAAACAGCTGGTTGCCCGAGAGATCGCGGGGAAGCCGCCCGACCTCAATGCGGGCCTGTGCTTCATCGTCAACATTGTATACCCCGCGCGCCTGCACCTCGTGGTTGGGCGAAGGCTGGAAGGCGATCCCCAACAGACCGCCGAAGAGCGTCGACGCGGTGCCGCGCTGTGTCTGGTAGCGTGCCGTCGGATTAAGCGTCGCGGATTCCAAGCCCGTTTGTTCGAAGCGCGCTGTAGTGCCGCCACTAAAACCAGAAAACGAGCGATCGTACGAAGCCGATGCCAGAAAGCCCAGCTTACGCCCGTTAAAGACACTCAGCTGGTTGCCGAGCGAAACCTCGAAGCTTCGATTGTCCGGGAAGTAGAAGGTCTCCTGCGCTGGCGTTATCGAGGTCGCAAAAGCACGCGAGACGTCGTCGAGCAGCTGGGCTTTCTCCGGGTCATTGAACGTTTGGGCCAGACTGGCGGGAAGCTCCCGAGTGCGTGCGATGGCTGGCACCTCGTCAAACCCCCCTCTCGTGCGAAGCATCTGCTCGCCGAGCCCTACCTCGCTGTTGGAGGACGAGGAGATGGACAGGTTGAGAAAAAAGTCGTCGGGGATGGCCTTGGTGCTAATGTTGATGGCTCCTCCCGTAGCATTACCCGCCCGATCGGGAAGGAAGGTTTTCGTGGCAACGATGTTGTCGATGAGGTCTGACGGAAAGAGGTCCAACGCTACGCTATTGCCATCGGGATCAGCGTTGGGCATGCTGGTGCCGTCGAGTTGGGCGTTTACGTAGCGCCCTTGCAGCCCCCTCATGTTAACAAACTGGCCTTCGATGATAGAAGCACCGGTGACTTTGGCCAATGCATCTGCGGCATTGCCGGCCCCCGAGCGGCTGATGGCTTCCGCGCTGATGGCGTCGCTTACGCTGTTGGCGCGTTGCCGCTGGCGCAGCAGCCCCGCCTCGGAATCGCGGGCGGCCTGGGCGGTGACCACGACCTCGTCAAGCGCCTGCGCATCCTCACGCAAGTCAACATCCAGCCGGGTCGTCTCGCCGGCCGTGACCTCAACGCCTTCTACCACCTTCGGCTGAAAGCTGACGTAGGAGAAACGCAGGTTATAGCGCCCGGGGGCAAGGCCCGTCAGGCGATAGCGTCCGTCGAGGTCAGTAGCCGCGCCCTGTTCGGTATCGACAATGCGGACCGTGGCGCCAATCAGGGGCTCGCCCTGTTCGGCATCCACGACAACCCCCACGATTTGCCCCTCTTGAGCGTTCGCCGCTGCTGCTGAGAAAAGGAAGATCAGCAGCAGGATGCCGCTTGTTACGTACCGAGTTATGTACCGATGTGTCATACCCGAAGTGTACCTCATTGACCCAATGCAGTAGGAATGCGCACGTTTGGGCGGCGCTGTGGATTGGATAAGGGTAGGGGCGGTACATTACGAAGCTATTATCTGCGGCATCCTTAATGGTATGATAACGCTACGGGAGCTGTAGACCACGTCAGGGCAGAGCTCTTGAGGCAAGGCCCTCGAGCATGCGCGCAGGTCTCACCACGTCACCCGCAGCGCCAGGCCCTGCCCGGTGCCATCCACCTGCGGCTGTAGGGTGGCCCGGGCCTGGGGCGTGCCCTCGCACCACCGGTTGGGCGTCGCCCGAAACGCCCAGCCGATGCCGGCTGAGGTGATGAGGAGGCCCGGCAGCGTGTACAGGGTAATAAGCAGCGGCGCTGCAACCAATACCCCGAACCCTTCCCCATCATCCAACGCGGTGGACGCGCGCCAGAATCCCGCCCCGATGGCGCCAAGCCCCGCCACACGTACCCCGCTGCTGAGCCAGGCCGTGCGGGCATTGCCGGTGCACCACAGGCCCATGGACGGCCCTACGGCCATCCCCAGCGCGCCCAGGCAGAGGCCCGCCACGTACAGTGGCGACTGAAAAGGCGACACGCCAGTATTGCGCTCACTGATGCCCGTGAGCGCCGTGCCCAGCGTCATCGGCACGAGCGTAGACAGGTAGGCCCGCCCAAG
>CAYFRR010000081.1:0-5501 GCA_964345505.1 uncultured Rhodothermales bacterium | reverse complement strand
GGCATAGGGCTACGGGCAAAGGCCATCCCGAGGCCACGGATGCACGTCCATGTCGCGTGGCCTCCATGTCGCGTGGCCCCGGCGCTATGCCCCATTCGCCCGAATTGCACGAAACCTGGCTCACGAGCGCGTATACTATCCGCCTGCCGTTGCGAACCACGGAGAGGTGCCGGAGCGGTCGAACGGGCTCGCCTGGAAAGCGAGTGTACCCTCATGGGGTACCGAGGGTTCGAATCCCTCCCTCTCCGCTGAACGCCGGGCCGTCTGGTCCGGCTTCTTTTATATCGGGCCGCGGTACAGCCGCGCGCCGGCCCCCTCATCTATTGCTGCCGCCTCCATGATTGCCAGCATGACCGGCTTTGGCCGGGGCACCGCCCATGTGGACGCCATCACGGCCACCGTCGAGCTGCGCTCGGTCAACAACCGCTACCTGGACCTCAAGCTGCGCGTGCCACAGCTCCTTACCGAGCGCGAGGTGGCGATGCAGCAGCTCCTGAAGGACGCGTTCGAGCGCGGGCGCATCAGCGTGCAGGTGCAGGTGGAGCGTGAGGACGAGCACGTGCTGCCCATCGAGGTCGACGAGGAAGCCACCATCGCTTACAAGCAGTTGCTGGAGCAGCTGTGCGCCGTAGCCGGAGTGGAGGCGCCCGTGCGCCTGGAGCATCTGCTGCACTTCTCTGACGTGTTCGATAGCCGCGAGGAACTGCCAGAGGATGACGGGCAGACCTGGACCGCCGTGCAAGCGGCCCTCGCGCAGGCCATCGACGAGCTGCGGGAGATGCGGGCCTCGGAAGGGGCGGCCCTTGAAGCCGATCTGCGCATTCGCCTGCAGACCATCGAAACGAACCTGAACGCCATAGAGGAGCGGGCGCCGGAGCGCGTGAAGGAAGCGCACCGCCAGCTGCACGAGCGCCTCGATGCGCTTCTCGCCGAGCGCGACCTGGACGCCGACCGGTTGGCCCAGGAAGCCGCCGTCCTGACCGACAAGCTCGACATCTCCGAGGAGTGCGTCCGCCTCCATTCCCATCTGACCCTCTTCCGCGACGCTCTGTCCAATGGCAAACCGGTGGGGCGTAAGCTCAACTTCATCACGCAGGAGATTCATCGC
Source organism: uncultured Rhodothermales bacterium (assembly GCA_964345505.1). Taxonomy (GTDB): domain Bacteria; phylum Bacteroidota; class Rhodothermia; order Rhodothermales; family Salinibacteraceae; genus Tc-Br11-B2g6-7. Next base: position 4,393 of record CAYFRR010000081.1, on the reverse strand, counting down.
GAGGTGAACACCATCGGCTCGAAAGCCAACGACGCCGCCATTACGGAGCGCGCCGTCGCCATGAAGGAGGCGGTCGAGAAGATCCGTGAGCAGGTGCAAAACGTGGAGTAACCCGCCCATCCAAGCCCCCACTGCCAAAGCTTCCACCGCATGGCCACCCCGCGCATCATCGTATTTACCGCCCCCAGCGGTGCCGGCAAAACAACCATCGCCCACCGTGTGCTGCGGGCCCGGCCGGATGTCCGCTTCTCTGTGTCGGCCACCACACGTGATCCCCGCCCCGGCGAAACGGACGGCGTCGACTACCACTTCGTCTCCACCGATGCCTTTCATCAGTTCATCGCGCAGGATGCCCTGGTAGAATACGAGCAAGTCTACGAGGGCCTCTACTATGGTACGCTGCGCGCCGAAGTCGATGAGGCCACGCCGGAGGCGCCGGTGCTGCTGGACGTCGACGTGAAGGGCGCGCATAACGTGAAGCAGCATTTTGGGGAGGATGCCCTCGTGATCTTTGTGGCGCCCCCTTCCATGGAGGTGCTGGCCGAGCGCCTCACGGGGCGGGGTACGGAAGACGGGGCGGCGCTGCGGGAGCGCCTGGAACGCGCGGAAATGGAGATCGCCCAGGCCGACCGGTTCGACGCCACGGTAGTCAACGACAAACTGGATCGGGCCGTCGACGAAACGCTTGCCCACATCGAGCAGTTTTTGGAAAGGTAACTGTCTTCCCTCGCTTTCTCGTCTGCTTTCTACTCTATGTCTACCCCCGACGCAGTGCGCACCGAAGCCCTGGCCGGGCGCAAGATCCTGTTGGGTGTGACGGGCGGGATTGCCGCCTACAAAAGCGCGCTGCTCGTGCGCCTGTTCAAGCGCAGCGGCGCCGAGGTGCAGGTGCTGATGACGCCCGACGCCGAGCGCTTCATCTCGGCCCTCACGCTGGGCACGCTGTCGGAGCGTGAGGTGCTCACGGACATTTTTCCGGAGAACGCGGAGGGCAGCTGGACGAAGCACATCACGCTGGGCCTCTGGGCGGATCTGTTCGTGGTGGCGCCGGCTACGGCACAGACCATTGCCAAGCTGGCCCACGGGTTTAGCGACACGATGCTGACCGTCACCGCCCTGGCCGCTCGGTGCCCGCTGCTCGTCTGCCCCGCGATGGACCACGACATGTACGTCCACCCGGCGGTGCAGGATAACCTCACCCGGCTGCGCCGGCTGGGCTACGCGGTGATGGAAGCCGACAGCGGCGAGCTGGCAAGCGGCCTGGTAGGCCAGGGGCGGATGCCTGCGCCCGAGGCCATCCTGCAGCGCGTGGTGCAGGACATCGAATCATCAGGGGCCACGCCGCCTGCCGCATCGGGCGATAGCACGTCTGAGGAGGTTGTCCCTGCGCCGCCTCTTGCTGACCCGCCCATGCTGGCTGGCAAAACCGTGCTGGTCACGGCCGGACCCACGCGCGAGCCCATCGACCCGGTGCGCGTGTTTACCAACCGCTCCACCGGCACCATGGGCTTTGCGCTGGCGGCCGCCGCGCAGGCGCTGGGCGGCGACGTGACCCTCGTTGCTGGCCCCACGGCATTGCCGACGCCAGCAGGCGTCACCCGGGTGGATGTGGAAACGGCTGCACAGATGCACGATGCTGTGAACGATCGGGCCGACGCCGACCTCGTCATCATGGCTGCGGCGGTGGCGGACTACACGCCCGCGACCGTGGCGGAAGGGAAGCTTAAGAAGGACGGGGACGGGCTGACACTACACCTCGAGCGGACGGTTGACATCCTCGCAGCGCTGGGCCAGCAGAAGCGCCCGGGGCAGCAGCTGATCGGCTTTGCACTGGAGACGGACAACGGTGTGGCGCATGCCCGCGAGAAGCTGCAGCGCAAGAACCTCGACTGGATCGCCCTCAACCGCGCCAACGAAGCAGGCGCCGGGTTTGGGCCGGGCACCAACCGGATCACGCTGCTGGGCGCTGATGGCAGCCGCACCGAGTTGGCCATGCAGCCCAAACCGGCGATCGCCCGGGCGCTGCTGTTGCACGTCTGTACGGCCGGTGCGCCTGCGGCGTAGGATGCCCTGCGCGCAACGTGAAGGATCCCGCACGTCCCGGCGCAGCGCCCGGGCCCAGCGGAACACCCGTCCGCCCCTCACCTTTATCTCGTGCCCTTTTTCGTACGGTACTTTGCTGATGGCTGACTGGCTGCAGGACGCACGCAACGCCCTCGCGTTTGAAGAGGCGCTCTCCGGGGATTTCCTCCCGCTCCCGCCCCCGGCATCGGCCGATCCCGCTACTACTACCGCTACCGCTTCCACCTCCGACGCCCCGACCGACGATATGCCCAACCGCGACCTTTTTGGCAACGAACTTGACCCGGCCGAAGACCCGTCGCTGCCGCCGTGGGAGCGCATCGCGGCGCTCATCCCAGACGACTCGCCCCTGCACGACATGGAGACGCTGGAGGAGGTAGAGGCGTGGGCAACCAACACCGTGCTGGTCCCTATCGACGAGGAGCGCGAGAACGCGGTGCTGGGCGTGGGCGACCCCAACGCCGACCTCGTCATCATCGGGGAGGCACCCGGTGCAAACGAAGACAAGCAGGGCGAGCCCTTTGTGGGGCGCGCGGGGCAGCTGCTCGACAAGATCCTCACGGCCATCAACTTCGATCGCTCCGAGGTGTACATAACCAATATCCTGAAGAGCCGCCCGCCGAACAACCGCGACCCGCTGGTGGCCGAGGTGGAAGCCCACGCGCCGATTCTCTACAAGCAGCTGACACTCATCCGCCCCAAGGTGCTGCTGTGTGTGGGCAAGACGGCGGGCAACACCATGCTCGACCGCAGCTCCTCGCTCGGCAACCTGCGCGATCAGTTTCACGACTTCTACGGCATCCCGCTGATGGTTACGTACCACCCGGCGGCGCTCCTGCGCAACGCCCAGTGGAAGCGCCCCACCTGGGAAGACGTGCAGCTGCTCCGCACCAAGTACGATGAACTGACCGCTGCATAATCGTTACGCGTTCGCTTCTTGCGCACGTGCTCTCACCCGCCCCTTTTCCCCGCATGGCCGACTCCGATCAAAACCGCCCCAGCCGGCTCAACATTGAGGATGGAGGGCAGCCCTACCCGCTGGAGAAAATGACCGGCGGGCAGCGGCAGCGCCGGGCGGCCATCCACAACCTGCACGACAAGACGGGCCGCGTTCCGCCGCAGGCGGTGGAGGTGGAGCAGTCGGTGCTGGGCGCGATGCTCATTGAGAACGAAGCCATTCCGCAGGCCATTGAGGTGCTGCCGGATGCATCGGCGTTCTACGACCCGCGCCACCGGCGCATCTACCAGGCCATTCAGCACCTGTTTGAGAAGACGAACCCCGTCGACCTCATCACCCTCACCGATGAGCTGAAGCGGCGCGACGAGCTGGAGGATGCCGGCGGCGCGCACTACCTCACAGAGCTCAGCACGCAGGTGGCCTCGGCGGCTAACGTGTCGTATCACGCCCGCATCATCGCGGAAAAGGCGCTGCTGCGGCAGATGATCGAGACGATGACGGGCCTCGTGGGCAAAGCCTACGACCCGAGCGCTGACGCCTTCGAGCTGCTGGACGTGGCCGAGTCCGACATCTTCCGGATCTCCGACACGCAGGTCCGCAAAGCCGCCACCTCCATGAAGGAGGTGCTCAAGGATACGCTGGAGCAGCTGGAGTCCATCCACGGGCAGGAGGGCGGCATCACCGGGGTGCCGAGCGGGTTCAGCAAGCTGGACCGCCTTACCAGCGGCTGGCAGGATAGCGATCTCATCATCGTAGCGGCCCGGCCTTCCATGGGGAAGACGGCGTTTGCTCTGGCGTGCGGGCTAAACGCGGCAACGCACCCGAAGCGCCCGACGGGCGTGGCCATCTTCTCACTGGAGATGGGCGCGCAGCAGCTGGCGCAGCGGCTGCTTACCTCCGAGGCCCGCGTGAACGCGCAGGCCGCCCGTACCGGCCGGATGACAGACGACGACTGGCAGAAGCTGGCCCGCGCCGCTGGGAAGCTCTCCGAGGCGCAGGTCTTCATCGACGACACGCCGGGGCTGAGCGTGCTGGAGCTGCGCGCCAAGGCCCGCCGCCTTAAAGCCGAGCACGACATCGGCCTGCTGGTGGTCGACTACCTGCAGCTGATGCACGCCCCCACGAACAGCCGCAGCGGCAACCGAGAGCAAGAGATCGCCCAGATCTCCCGCTCGCTCAAGTCGCTGGCGAAGGAGCTCGACATCCCCGTCATCGCCCTCTCGCAGCTTTCGCGCGCCGTCGAAAACCGCGGCGGCGACAAGCGACCGCAGCTCTCGGACCTGAGAGAAAGTGGCTCGATCGAGCAAGACGCCGACGTCGTCTCCTTTATTTACCGCGCCGAGCGCTACGGTA
>CAYFRR010000080.1:0-11971 GCA_964345505.1 uncultured Rhodothermales bacterium | reverse complement strand
GCGGGGAAAGCACCCGGACCGTCGACCAGCCCCAGGTGCCATGCCACACGCGACACCACGCCGCCCCCCGAAAGCAGCTGGTACACCACAAACGCGGCCACGATGGGCGGGAGCGTCAGCGGCAGGAACAGGAGCCGGTAGGCGGCGGGCTGCTGCAGCGTCGGACGCGCCGCGAGCAGCAGCCCGAGCGCCACCCCCAAGGCACCCACGATAGAGGCCAGCGCCACGTACGTCGAAAACGCGATGGAGCGCCCAAACTCGCCGGCCAGCAGCTCCGCCCAGTTGGACAGCGTAAATCCGTCGCTTAGCAGCCCGACCAGCCCCAGACTGTAGAGCGCTGCATACCCGAGCGCCAGACACAGCGGCAGCGCACAGGCGGCCAGGACCACCGCGAGCGTGGCCCGTCGCATCCATCCTTTGGCTTGCATGCGCACGCTATCGATACCTCGGCATCTCTTCAATCGCTCGACTCATTCCATCACCTCGCGCCGAAAGTCCTCGGCCAGCCGGATCATGTACTCCGGCGCCAGCTCCCGCAACGCGCGCCTTTCAATGGCCGTGCGGTCCGGCGCGCGCTGACGTCCGGGGATTTCCGCAAACTGCTGCTGCCATTCAGCCGGCAGGCGCTCCAGGTCCAGGACGGTGCCATCCCCCCACACCGCCGGCTTCATCTTCTCGAGCTGCGCCTCCGGCGACATCAGAAAATTAATCGCCACCAGGGCCGCTGCCTTCGACGCGGCTTGGCGCGGGATGCCCAGGTAGTGCGAGTTTTGAATGGTACCGCTCTCCGGCACGTACGCGCGGCTCGTTTGGCGGAAGAGGCCCTCGGCGATCTTGTTATCCACCTCGCTGTCGTTGTTGCTCATGGTGAAGGCCACTTCCCCATTGGCAAACAGCTGGTGCAGCTGTGCAAGGCTGCTCGGAAAGGTCTGGCCCGACCGCCAGAAGTGGGGCTTCAACTCGTTCAGGTAGGCCCACAGTTCGGTGCTCCACCGCTCGTACACGTCTTCGTCAAACGGTCCGTAGAGCGCTTCGGGCCCGGCCATCGCGATCATCAGTGACTTTAGCAGGGTCATGCCCGCAAACTCGTTGGGGATGGTGAACCGTCCAGGGTTGGCGCGCACCCAGTCGGCCAGCGCGGCCGGATCTTGCGGTGGAGTCTCGACCTCCGTCTCGTCGTAGATCAACGTAAACTGCACGTTGCCCCACGGCGCCTCCATCCCCGCGATGGGCTGTTGAAAGTCGGTGCCGATGAAGGGATCGTCGTAGTCCACGTAGGCGGAGTGCGGCAGCTTTTCGGTGAAGGGGCCGAAAAGCGCGTCAATCTCGCGGAGCTGGAAGAACGTCTCGCCGTTGATCCAGAGCAGGTCCAGCTGACTGTCGCGCCGCCCACTTTCCAGCTCCGACAGCAGGGTGGACACGATCTGGCTGCCCTGCCCGCTCACGATCTCCAGCTCGATGCCGTAGCGGTCACGCAGCTCCGGCACCACATACCCGTTCATGTAGTCGTTGATCGACGGGTCGCCCATCCACATCATCAGAGTGACGGTTTCCCCGGCCGCCGCAGCCTCGATCTCGTCCCACGACCGCTCCAGCACCTGATCCTCAGACGGCTCGCCGCTCTGGCAGGCCGTCAGCGATAGCACCATGAGGCACGCGAGCAGGAAAGCGCCCAGCCAGGCAGGCGGAGAGAACAACCGTTGCATAAGAGTCGAACAGCAGATGAGAAGACGGGATGGGGGCCGGCACGTGGCGACTAAAACAGGTATTGCAGCCCGAACTGAAACTGGCGCGGCGGCGACACATTGCGCGTCTGGAAGCCGCTCCCTACCGGGCCCGTCTGGATCTGGTTGCTCTGCGTCAGGTTGGCGCTGAAGCCCCCCAGGTTCTCCGCGTCAAACACGTTGAAGACATCCGCCGAGGCCACGAACCGCCCGTTCCCAACCTGGAAGCCGTAGCGGAGGTTGAGGTCGAAGGTGACGGACCAGGGCAAGCGGTCGCTGTTGCGCGCCTCGCCTGGGGCGCGGTCCGTGCCACCCACAAACTGCTGCGAGAACGAGCGGCCGTCCCCGTCCAGATCGTCGGTGCCAAAGACCGTTGCATCGGGTACCCGGTTTATAGGTTGCCCGCTCTGGAGCAGGCCCGCCAACGTGGCGGACAGGCCGTCTACCGGAAAGTAGGTCACGGTGCTGTTGATGACGTGCCGGCGGTCGTTTAGCGCCGGGGCCCACTCCGCCTCAAAGTCGTTGGCGTTTTGCGCGCGGAAGTTGATGTCCTCCGTGTTGTTGCGCAGCGAGGAGAGCGTGTAGATGAGGCGCAGCGCATAGTCCCGGTCGCCGCGCTCCTGCTCGTAGGTAACGTTAGCCGCCCAGTAGTTGGAGCGCCCCTCGGTCTCCGTCATGATGATGCTGCGTGCCACGCCCCGCCGTTTCTCGCCGTCAATCAGAGCGAAGTTACCCTCATCGTCCTGCCCGATGGGCACTGGACGCGAGGCGTCGGCCGCAGCCTGCGTGCGTGGGAGGTCCGACGGGTCGCGCGTCGGGTCGGCCTCAGCCGCGGCCACCTCCGCCGGCGTAATGCGGAATGGTGCGGGCGCATTCAGATCGCGCAGACGGAAGAGGTTGAAGGTGCGGTTGTGCAAGAGGTCTACCTTCAGGCGCGCCGTCGGGGCCACCTGCCGCTGGAAGCCCACCATAAACTGGTGCGCCACCGGGTTCTGCAGCCCGTCGGGATTCATGATGCGGAGCTCGTTGCTGAAGGTCGTCTCCCGCTGACCCTGCAACGCCTCGCGGTCCACGCCCGCCGGAAAGTCGGCGTCGGGCACAGTAGCGGCCAGATTGCCTTCGTTCGTGACGCGCCCCAGATCGGTGGTGGAGGGCAATACGCCCTGATCCACCAGCGCCTGGAGCTGCGCCTTGAAGTCGGCGCTGTTGGAGCTAAACTGGAGGGCGTCGCTGTGGACGGTATACAAAATCTTGTCGTGGTACATACCATAGCCTGCCCGCACGGAGGTGCGGTCGCCCAGGCGGTAGTTGGCGCTCAGGCGCGGGGCGAAATTGGTGAAATCGCCCGAGGTACTGCCCGCGCGGGTGAGGTCGTCATACATCCATCGCACCCCCACGTTGAGGCTCAGGCGGGTGGCCACATTCAGCTGATCCTCCACGTAGAGGCTGACCACGTTTTGTCGGTCTTCGAAGGCGGAGGGGCGCAATTCCTGCGCAAACCGCTCCACCGCCACGTCCTCCGGCAGGTCGCTGGGCACCAGCCCCGCCCCTACATCTCGGGCCCGGAGCTCGTTGACCTGTGCCTCTGAGAGGCGCACAATCCAGCTCCCATTCGGGTTGCCGCCACCCAGCAGGCTAAACCCAGAGGATGTAAACTGCCCGCCCGTCTTCAGGGTGTGGTTGCCCAGGAAAAACGTAACGCCTTGCTGCACCTGATGCGTGTTTTCCGTGCTGTCGAACAGAAAACCCGGATGCCCGACCACCGCGACCGGCTGCCCATCGGGGCCGAGCGCCGTGACGTCGGGCAGATCGGGGTTTGCCGGATTGGCAAAATTCCACCGGAAGCGCGCGTACTGATACCCCGTCTCGGAGACGAACCCGTCGCCCGTCACCACATGCCGCTGCGCCAGGCGAAAGCTGTTGCGGTCCTGCACGTTGCTGGCAGAGGGAAACGTGATGCCGCCTTCGAGGCCGCCGCCCTGCCGTTCGATTTCCTCAAGCCCCACGTTCACCCGCACAAACGAGCGCGCGTTCGAGGTCCATCGGTGGTCGATCCGTCCTGAGAGGAGCGTAAACCGGTTCGTGCCGGGCACGGTGGTATTCACCCCGAGCGCCGGGACGTTCAGCAGGTTGTCCTTGGTGTCGGTGGTATGCTCAGCGCTCAGGAAGAAATGCGTCCGGTCCCGAATGATAGGCCCGCCCAGCGATGCGCCGCCCTGGTATCGGCTGAAGCCGTCCTTCACCTGGTTGCCCGAGAGGTCGCGCTGCGCAAAGGGCGAGGAGCTATCCAGCGGCGGCCCCGGGCGCGTCACGAAGAAGCCCTCGCCCGTCAGCTCATTGCTCCCCGAGCGGGTGGTAATATTAATGATGCCATTGGCCGTCTCGCCGTGCTCCGCGCTGAAATTGTTGGTCAGCGTCGTGATGTTCTGCGTCAGCCCCACCGGGGTACGGAAGGCCTGCTGCCCCAGGAAATTTTCGTTGTTGTCGAAGCCATCCAGCTGAAAGTTGATAAACAGCGAGTTGGCGCCGTTGATGGAGATGGGGTTGGCCTCGTTGAAGAAGCCCGTGGCCTGTGAGATGTTGGGCAGCCGGTAGAGCGCTCGCGTGATGTCGCGGCCCTCTACCGGTAGCGTCTCCAGCTCCATCGCACTGAGCTCCGAGGCCACCTGCCCGTCCACCGTATTGATCTGCGTGGAGCGGGCCCGCACCGTTACCGCCTCCAGGTCCACCGCCTCCGCCGAGAACAGGGTGAGGATCACGCTGGAGCGCGTGCCGGAGGTGAGCGTCACCGGGCGGCTCTGGGAGCCGAAGAACGCGTCCGTATCCGGCGCTTCGACGACATAGGTGCCCGAGGTGGCGAGTCCGCGAAAGGTGACCTGGCCGTTCTGATCGGTGGTTCGGGTTTCCCGAAAGCCAATCGCTTCGTTGAGGAGGGTGACCTCATAGTCAGGCACGCGCTCGTACGATCGGTTATCTACGAGCGACACGGTGAGCGCCGCTTCCTGGGCCACGGCATCAGCAATGAAGAGAAACGTAAGAGAACAGCACAGCAGGGCAGCGCAGCAGTAGCGGATAGGCATAACGCGTTCGGGCAGTATAGGGAGCCGGGTATAGGCATCGGTCCCTGCGTGGACGTGCAGGGACGTGGCTGAGAAGCGGGCTGCCGGAGCGGCAGCCCGAAGCATCGCTATACATGCAGGGGAGGGTCCCGCCCAGACGGGACGGCGTGGTCAGCGGTGACTACTGCCCATGTCGAGGGCATCCCTGTGCGGTAGGGCATACCCAGCGCGTGCCGCAGCCGCACCACCAGCGCCGCTGCCGACCCAGAAACGGGCCGCTGCAACAGCGCCTGGAGGTCGCGGTGATCGTTGACATCGTGGCGCGCCGCAAGCAGCACGGGCGCGGCTGCCGCCTGCGCGTGGAGGTGCGCTTCCAGCGCGGCCCAGAGTTGAGCGGTCTGCCAGGGCAGGGCCGCAAACGCCTGCCGATCAAACTGGGACCGGCTGAACCCGATGAGGTACGCCCCCATGCCATCCGCCGTCGGCCCGAGGACCGGGCGGCCTGCTTCAAGATCAGTGACAACCTCCGACCAATCGACCGATTGCAGGCCCGGGCAGTCGTTGCCCACCGCAATCACCTGGTGGTAGCCTGCAGCAAACGCATCCGCCACCGCATGGGCCAGGCGGCTCCCAAAAGTAGCGCCCCGCTGCGCGGCCCCATTGATTTCGATAACGGGCAGCCCGCTGCGCTGCAACACGCGGCGGCTGTGCTGGTGGAGCGCTCCAGCCACCGCTCGACGCTTCGCGTAGTCGCGCGGCACCAGCTGCTTCTGCGTCGCCTCCTGCGCAGGGCGGCGACTAAAGAACAACACGGCGGTATGGGAAGCGCGCTGGCGAATAGGTGAAGCGTGCGTCAGGGAAAGAAAAGCGCCGATCATGCGTGGGTGCCGGGGAACCGCCTCGCGTTACAGGCAGCCTCAGGGAGATTCGCCACGCGTCGTGCTGCCGACAGCCTTGCTACGACGTATGCCACCGGTACTGTTTCAGCACTTCCGGGTCTCGGCTGCGCTTCATCACGGTGCCACACATCTCACACCAGAAGACCACCTCCTTTACCGGAGCGGATATGCCCAGCAGGAAGAACAGCGAAGCAAACAGTCCATATTTTGGCTCGGCCGTCACGCGAGGATGGTTCAGGTCGTTGCCGCAGCTGCACCGTTGGGCTACGGTGACGGACTCGCCCTTCGCCGGACGGTTTTCCGGTTTGAGGGGAGGCATCGGCAACCCGCTGTTTCCGGTGGCGTGCTGCGCTGCAGGAGGGGTAGAGGGTTCGTGCGTGGTAGCCATGGAATCGGAAGCATTGGGAAGGGGACACGAAGGGCCTACAGTATCTACGTGTCTGCTCCGGGGCCATCTGTTACGTGTGCCGTGTGGAAGGATGATGCACGTCTCGACCGACGGCGAACCCCTCCATGCTGCCTGGTTCACTGAAATGCCGTGCGTGGTCGTCCGTGGCGGGGAGAGGCGAAACCCATCCCGACCGGGATGCGCGCGTACCTTCCATGACGGCGCAAGGGGCTGGTATGCTCAGGAATCTGGCGTGGTCTGACCACTGCGCAGGTCCTGATCTCAGCAGGAGGCCTCTCCTGCTCAGAACGAGACCGTAAACTCAAGCGACGGGTGAAAGCCCAGATCAAAGACCTCGATCGTCTCAAACGCGACCTCCGGGCGGCCGCTGCTGTCCATGGCGACTTGCGGGAGGGGCGTCCGGTACCACGGGTTGTTGCGGTCGTACAGGTTGAAGAGGCCAAGCCGGGCGTCGAGCAGGGCGCCAAAGAGGGGCTGGCGATACTGCAGGCTGGCATCCAGCCGGTGATATGGCCCGAGGCGATCGGGCTGTGAGGCATCGGTAAAGGCAAGCGTGTTGGGGGCCCCCGAGGCCCACATCCAGTTCAGGTGTACGGTCCAGGCGTCCGTCGGGGCGGCCTTCAGGTGCGTGGTAAGCTCGTGGCGACGGTCCCAGCTGGCTGCAAACGGCTGCCCCCCGTTCACGTCCTCGCTTCGCAGTTCTACCCGGGCGAGGGTGTAGCTGGTTGTCCAGTCGACCGGCCCCAGCCGCTGCCGGCCCATCACCTCAATACCCCGCGCATCGGCGGTATTGGTGAAGCGCCATGGCGAGAGCAGCACGCTCGTCTGCATGGTACTTGCGGGGGTAAGCGACTCATGCTGACGCAGGTTGTCGTACGACTTGAGATAGCCCTCTACCTGCAGTAGCGTGCGCGGGGAAGCCTTGAAGTGCACGCCTGCGGTGGTGTGGTGCACCCGGGTCGGGGGCTGCTCTGGACTGCTCATCACCCAGATGTTACCGGTGGCGTTGCGTTCCAACGACAGCCGGTGCAGAAACTGATGATTGGTGCTATACCCTGCACTGAGTGACAGCCGTCGCTTGGGAAAGAGGCGGGCATGCAGCCGCGGCGAGAGGCGCCAGAAATTGCCTCCCGTGGCATAGTGCGAGCGCAGCCCGACCTGCGCGTTAAGCCAGGAGGCCTCCTTCCACTCAACCTGCCCAAAGAGGTCTACCTTCGTGCTCTCCTGTCGATCGCTGAAGCGCGGCCGCGGCGCGGTTTCTTCCTGATACGACACATCAAAATACTGCGCCGTCGCCCCCGCGCTCCAACTGCTCACGCGCCCCAGCCCCCCTTCGACCAGGTGCTCCGCTTTCAGGTTGAGCAAGCGATTCTCCGACTGAAACGGAGCCAAAAAGTGGCGCGCCTGGGCCGAGGCGGGCGTTCCATCGGGTTGCACGATCCGGGTGTACACAAAGTCGTTCTTCTCGAACGTGTTGTAATACCGGCTGGCCGCCACCGTGGTACGTCCAAACATTCCGTTCGGCAGGGGCTGTTGCCACTGCAGGCTGAAGGCTTCGTTACCCCACTCGTTGCGTGTACTCGCCCCCAGCAGCTGCTGCAGCGCGGCGCTGCTGCTTTCCAGGATCGTGTCCGGAGCGTCAGCCGATACGAAGGGATTCCCCTGTTGCCCTTGCTGCGACGTGCGGTCGCCTCCCAGGTATCCGCTGGCCATCAGGCGATGGCCGCCCTCCCACTCCAGCTGGATTTTCCCGTGCAGGTCGAAGAAGCGGACGGACGGCTCGGCTTGCTGGATGGAGAGCATCGTGGGTCCGGCATCTCCGGTGCTCACCACCCGGCTGGGCCGGTCGATGTCGAGGCCATGCGCCACGAGGCGGTCGTTGTTAAACCACGAGACCTGGTTCAGATAGGAATGCCGCCCGGACACAAGCCAGCTGCCCCGCCCGCCCAGGAGCGGCCCCTCGGCCGTGGCGCGGGTGGCAGCGCTGCTGACGCCTACCTGCTGCCGGAGCCCGCGCTGCGAGCCGGGCCGGGTAACAAACGAGAGCGTCCCGCCCGGGGGTGCAGAAAAGGTAGCCGGGGCGATGCCGTAGTAAAACGCGACCGTCTGCAGGGCATCTTCGTTGAACGCGTCGAAGAGGCCGAAGAAGTGACTCTGGTTATAGATGGGCGCTCCGTCGAGTAGCACCTGGAACCCATCGGCGCGGCTGCCGCGGACGTTCAGCCCGTCGGAGAAGGCGCCGGAGATCGACACCGCCGGCAGCGGTTGCAGCGCCCGCAGCACGCTCTGCTCGCCAAACGGCGCGGCCAGCGCAGGTTGAATCAGGTTTTGCCACGTCGTGTCAACATCGGTATCCAGGATGCTGCTATTGACCACCACCTCAGGCCCTCGCTCAACAGACGGCGAGAGCCGCAGCGTCAGCTCGGTGCGGGCGGCACCCAGCGGGACGCGGACGGCGTGCGCTTCGTAGCCCACATAGGAGGCCCGCAGCCGCGTGCCCGGGGCCACCTGCGCCTGAAACGCGCCGTCTTCATTCGTGACGACGCCGCGCGTACGGCCATCTTCCTCCCAGATAAGCGTGGCAAAGGGCAAGCGAAAGCCACGCTCGGCATCAACTACATAGCCGCTCACCCGTCGGGGACCGGTGGCCGCGCCCGTCGCCGGGTAGAGAAGGACCTGCCGGCGATCGTGATCCACGTGCATCCCAATGCCGTGGGCTGCCAGTAGGGCTTCCAGTGTCGCGAGCATCGCCTCTGGCGAGCCGCGGTGTGCCACAAGTGGCGCCGCGTGCTTGTCGCTGATAAGGGCATCCCGGTACAGGAACTCGTAGCCTGTCGTCTGTGCCACCTGCGCGAGGATCGCGCGCAGCGATTCCTCATCCGCGGGCTGCGCTGTGCGAGGCTCAACGCGAGGCTCAACTTCCGCCGTCGCAGGCATACCCCAGAGCGGCCCGAGCCCGAGCAACAGTACAGCAGCACAAACGATGGGCAGCGCGAGCGTACGCATCATCGGGAGGTCCGAAAGTGATAGTGTCCGTCGTCTGTCTCTTCAAACGTGCCCCCCAGCACCAGCCCCAGATCCTGCAGGCTCTGCGCTACGCTGTCGAGCAAAATCCGACCCGAGAGGGTCTCTTCCTGCACGTCCTCAGGCAACGTGATGCGGATGTTGTGGTGGTACTCCAGCTCCGCGATCACATCGGCGGCTGTGCGTTCCTCAAACTGGAGTTCGTTTTCCATCCATGCGGTATAATACGCAGGATCGGCTGGTTCAGGTTCAGAGAGCATGCCCTCTTGCGTGAGGGCCACGCGCTGCCCCGGGGCCACCTCGCGGGCTGCGCCGGAGGGCGTGTGCAGAAACTGCAGGCGGCCCTCGACCAGGTACACCGCCACCGAGGGCCCCCACGTGCGCACGGTGAATGACGTGCCAAGCACGCGCACGCGGCCTTCCTCAGCGTCTACTTCTACGGCGCGGTCGGACGGCGGGATGTCGAAAAAGGCTTCACCGTCTAACCCGTAGCGCACCCGCTCCTCGTCGGCAGCGAGGTGCACGAGGGTGGAGTGGGGACGCAAGGTGATGCGCGTGCCGTCGTCGGCCATGTACGTTACCGCTGTGTCGTCGGCCGCAGCCAGCACGTCGGGCGCGGGGGGGCGAAGCAGCAAGAAGGCCAGCACGCCGGCCACCAGCAGGCTGGCGGCTACGGCGAGGGCTGTACGGGCGGACGACAGTCTGAAAATACGGGCCGTCGGCTGCGAATCGACTCCTGCTTCCTGAGCTACGCGGCGCCAGAGCCGGTCGGACGCGTCAGGCGAAAGCCCCTCCACGCCCATCTGATGGTCTGTGCGGTAGTCGTGGAGCGCTTCTATGAGGGCCTTGTCCTGGGCAGCGTCGCGGGGCTGCAGCGGCGCCTCACCGCGCAGGTAGGCCCCGAGGCGTTGGGCCAGCGCGGCGTCGCGCGCAGGCACATCATCCGAGGCGTGGTTGGTCGTGTGCATCGATAGTAGCAAAACGGTAAGGCAAGCGGTGGGGTTAAAACGTGTGTTAGCGAGAAAAAGCGATGCCAGCATCCAGGTCAACCGTTGCCGTGTACGCCGAATCGTCGAATCGTATTACGGCATTGGCTTCGGGATCAAACACGACGCGCCCCGCCGTCGTGACGGTGCGGCGCTGCTCGTCTTCACCTGCGGGAAGGGTCGCCGTCATTTCCATCTCCATGACTCCGGAGAGGCGCGTCACCAGCGTACTGGGGCCGATGTGACGCTCCGTCCGGTTGATCGTCAAGTCGACAGCGCGCAGGCTAAGGGTATACGGAATACGCTCGCCGTTGGGTTGCTCCCAGATGCCTTCCTGCTGCAGTGTGCCGGACAACTCCATCGGGTCGCTGCTGCGCTGGAGCGAAAGCGCACTGTCACGAACAAAGATGTGCACCCCGGCCACCTCGCCACTGGCCGCACGCTGCGTGACGGTGCCTTCGTAGGACTGCTCGGCGACGACTCGCGCCACGGCGGCGCGTGCCGGAAAGCGTAACGACGCACGATCCGCTCCTTCAAAGGTGTAGGTCCCTTCCATCGCCATCGCTACCGTCGTCTGCCCCTCCACGCCACTGCGGGCAAAAGTGATCTCGTGGAGCTCGCGGCTTTCATCGTATGTTGCTGTGTACTGCTCCACCCGCCCCCGCCAGACGCGAGGCCGCTCCATGATGGGCAGGGGGCGTGCTGCGCTGGACACGTGGTGCAGCGTATCGGCCTGCACCTCCGCCGTGAGATCGTACAGCGTCATCACCAGTCCCCCGGTCCGGTCGCCCAGGGCGTCGGCGGTGAGGGTTGCGAGGAACCGCGCCTCGCTTTCCGAGACGGCGGCCTCGTCAGGTGCAACGCTGGTATCACAGGCCGTCCCCACGACCAGTAGGGCCGCTATGGCGACAGCCCAGGCAGCCGTGGTGCAGACACGTTTACACATAAACGTATTGCACATGGAGATATTACGCATAGAGGTGTTGCAGATAGAGGTATACCGAGGCATATAGAGCGGCAAGCGTACAGGTCGGTACAACAGGCATACACGTGAGAAGGGACTTCCCCCCTAAGCCGGGACGGTGGGGGTTTAGGTATCGACATCTTCTTCTCGAAAGACTGCCAGCGCCTTCCGCAGGGCCTTGAGGGCGTGGCCCATCTGGTTCTCGACCGTCTTGGGGCTGATACCCATGGCCTGCGCGGTCTCCTTGTATGTGAGGTCGTGCAGGAAGCACAGCTCAAAGACGGCCCGTCGGCGCTCGGGCAGGTTGCGGACGGCTTTGTCAAAGGTCTCCCGGATGAGGGCACGGTCCCGCCGGTTGTCCATCCCTACCGTACCGCGCTCGCGCGTGAGGTCGGCCTCATAGCTGTACTTCGCCGTATCCCGAAAGTGGTTGAGGGCGCGCGTGTAGCCAATCCGGAAGAGGTAGGCCCGCAAGGACTTGTCCGGGTCGATGGTAGCGCGCTTCTCCCAGATCATCACGAAGGCCTTCTGCACCAGGTCCTCGGCCACCTGCGGCGGCACCTTGCGGGAGCGGAGGTAGCGGTAGAGGCCGTCGTGGTATCGGTTAAAGAAGTGACGGAACGCCTCCCCGTCACCGTCTCGGATGCGGCGCGCCAGGGTAGTGTCGTCCAGGTCGTCGCCGTCGCGGGCGCAGAGCACCAGCAGCAGGCCCTCGGCAAAAAGCATCACGGGCAGGGAAGAGCGAGGGGAAGATAAAGCAGAAGAGACCAGATAGGCGTTAACACATGCGCCCGGTAGGCTCCGTTCCCGAGAGCGTCGGGGCAAAGTCCGTTGTGCCAAAAGAGGTATTAACCGCCCGGGCGGTAGCCAGCATTGGGTGATCACGTGGGATCGTATGCGTCTTGT
>CAYFRR010000079.1:0-12173 GCA_964345505.1 uncultured Rhodothermales bacterium | reverse complement strand
CCGGGTACGAGTCTATTGCCCTCACGCTTACCCTGGGGATCAACGGCGCGCTGTTCATCCAGCCCGTGAGCAAGTATGCGAAGGATGAGGTGAAAGGCCCTATTTTTGAGCGCTTTCTGGAGCATCAGCACATGGGGGGCCTGATGATTACGGAGCCTGATTATGGCTCCGACGCGCTCAGCATGCAAACTGGCTACACGGAGCACGAGGACTACGCTCACCTGCAAGGCATGAAGCACTGGGCCGGCCTCACGGGCTGGGCCGACTTCTGGCTGCTAACCGCACGGAAGCAGGACGCGGACGGCAACCTCGCCCGCGACATCGACATCTTTATCTGCGACGTTACCGACCCCGAGCAGCACGTGGAGGTCGAGGAAGTGTACACCAACCTCGGCCTGTACCACATCCCCTACGGCCGCAATCGCCTCGACGCTAAAATCCCGTACGCGCAGCAGCTGGAGCCGGAGCGGACGGGCATCACGATGCTGCTGGACCTGCTCCACCGGAGCCGCATCCAGTTTCCCGGCATGGGGATGGGCTTCTTGCAGCGCATGCTGGACGAGGCGCTGGCCCACTGCCGCGAGCGGCATGTCGGCGGGCGGTCGCTCTTCAACTACGACCAGGTGAAGAGCCGGCTCGCTACGCTGCAGGCCTACTTCACCGCCTGCTCCGCCATGTGCGCCCACGCCAGCGAGCACGCCGGACTGGAGCACAACCTGTCGAAGATCAGCTTGCAAGCGAACGCCGTGAAGACGGTGGTCACGGACATGATGCAGGAAGCCGCCGACTCCGTGCTGCAACTGACGGGCGCCAAGGGTTATCGGCAAGACCATATCGCAGGCCGCGGCTACGTGGACAGCCGGCCCTTCCAAATCTTTGAGGGCTCGAACGACATCCTCTATCAGCAGATCACCGAGGCGGTGCTGAAGTCGATGCGCCGGCTCAAGGACAACAACCTGTACAACTTCTTGCAGCAGAGCGAGCTGACGACGCGCGCGTCAGATCAGTTTAAGGATACGCTCAACATCACGCTGGATCCGCAGATGCCACAGCGCAAGCTGGTGGAGCTGGGCCGCGTGCTGGCGCGCGTCATCTCGATGGAGTTCATCATTGAGCTGGGCGAGCGCGGCTTCCGCAGCGACCTCATCTCGAACAGCCTCGCCGTCTTCCGGCGCCAAGCCAACCGCTACCTCTGCGCCTACCGCGACGAGCGCCTGCCGGAGATCGTCGAAGACTACGCCGACGACAGCGCCTGGGTCGACCTCGTGCACTCCCGGGCATAAAATAGACCTCCTGTAGCACACGCATGACGCCCCGCGGCCTTCGGGTCTGCGGGGCTTTTTTATGGCCGTACGTCGGAAATGCCCCGTGCAAGGTGACACGCAGAAGGCAGCTGCTCACGCGGTCGAAGTTATAAAATCGGTCTTTCGTGTGTCTGTAGGGGATGATACGCCTTCCCTGAACTTTCGCCCCGGTCCCCATGCGCATGCTGCTGCTCCTGCTGCTGTCCGCCGCGTGGATGATGCCTGTCCACGCCCAGCCCCTCACCGATACCACCCTCACCTGGCAGAGCTACGCCCGCACCGGCACGGCAGCCGTGGCCGTCTACCCCACCCCGGTAGACGACGAGCGGTACGCCCGCGTGGTGGTCCTGCGCGAGCTGGCCGCCAACGAAGGCCCGTCTATCCTCGACGATGCCCCTTTCCTCGCCGAGCACGTCGGGCGTACGCTCGGCTTCGACCCGGTGGACGCCCTGTGGGTCTACCACTGGGGCAGCTTCAGCTTTGCCGGTGCTGCGGAGGCCCGCAAAGACGTGCTGCTGCGCGCCACGTACCGCCGCACCTCCCGTGGCGCTCTGGGCGCACCCTCGTGGCGCGTGATGACGCGGGCAGAGGTGGAGGAAGCCACGGACCGGCGGTTTCGGTAGCGGCTCTTTAATTTACAACGTGTGCTATTACCCAGCAAGCACGGCAGACGCTCACTCGGATCGGATGACAGATCAACATGGTGCTACGCGCACCAACGAGCCATTTCCGCAGGTGCGCCGTTATGCCCTCACCATCAACGCGCCGGCCCCCTGATAGCTTAGCCTACGGTGCCAGGCGCTCGCGCGTCCAGGCATCACCGTCCCGCCGGTAGCGGATGCGGTCGTGCAGGCGGCTGGGGCGGCCCTGCCAGAACTCGATGGCCGCCGGCACGACCTGGTAGCCACCCCAGTGCGGCGGGCGTGGAATGGGATCGGTGTCGGCAAAGCGCTCCTCCATCTCCGCTTTGCGGGCCGCCAGTACGTCGCGGCTTTCGATGACGTCGCTCTGCGGCGACACCCACGCGCCGATCTGGCTGCTGCGTGGGCGGCTCTGGAAGTACGCTGTGGACGTCGCCTCCGGAAGCCGCTCCACGGCCCCCGTCACGCGCACCTGACGCTCCAGCCGATCCCAGTGGAAGACCAGCGTAGCCCGTGGGTTCTGATCCAGCTCCTTTCCCTTTCGGCTCGTGTAGTTGGAGTAGAAGATGAAACGGCCATCGTCCAGCCCCTTGAGCAGCACGATGCGCGCCGAGGGCACGCCGTCAGCCGATGCCGTGGCCAGCGTCATCGCGTTCGGCTCCATGACATCGGAGGCCTCCGCCTCCTCAAACCAGTTCCGGAACTGCACGATAGGATCAGCGGCTGCATCGTCCATAAGCAGCCCGCCGCGGGTGTACTCTTTCCGTAGATCCGCCAGTGGCTTGTTCATCAGGGTGTTGTATTATGTATCCTGTTAAGTGTCGTCTCATGCAACGATTCTTCGCCACGCAGTCTTGACTTCCCACGTTCCACCATGTGCACGATGTGGCGGCATTGTTGCGCGGTAGCCCATGTAGCCTATGGATCAATGGCCGGGAAGGACAGAACAACGGTGCAGGGCTGTTGTATGAAGAAGGCGTAAAGTAGATACTCCCCCCGTAACCCAGTTGGTTGTATGGCCGCTGTCCAACCCGTCGAAGGCACTGAAGCACCGGCCGCCCCGGCGCACCCCTCATGGGCCGATCGCCTCCCGCTCCCACCCGTCATTCTGATGGGGCTATGCCTGAATCTTGTGCTCATGGGGCTGGCCATTCTCCGAGGCGTCACCATGTAGGCGGCCGACGTGCTGCGGATCGATTACCGCCAGATGGCCATGGGTAGGCCCGTACCATCAACAGGAACTGGGTCGGAGGCCGGCAGCCGCTGAGCCATGCCAGCACGGATGCGCCCGGCCGTCCAGCACACTGCGTGCGCGTCCAGCACGTCGTCCACGTTGAGGCCACGGATCCCACGTGGCATCGCCATGGCCTCACCTACGGCTGCAAATCCTGCGCGCTCCAACAGCACCCGCCGGCGCGCACGACCGTCAGCCGTGTGCTTGCTCTCGGCAAGCGCTGTGCCTCCGTTCAGTGCGCAGAAGCTGCACTCCGGATGCACCTCGTATACGACCGGGCCGTCAGCCGGAGCCTGGCGTAGCGCTTCGTCCAAGGCCCGCATCTTGGGGAAGAGATTGAATGCTTGTTTTGTCAGCCCCACAGCGTCTGAGCTGCTGGCCCGGTTGAGGGCTTGGGCCTCGGCGTACGTCGTGGCCTCCAGCGCGGTGCGGGCCGGCGGCGAAAACACACTGCTGCTGCGTGGCCATCCGAGCAGCTGCCGCGCCGCCCGATCGCAGGCTCGCCCCCCCGACTGCGCGGCGGTGGGCAGCCCGATCACCATGTCTACCCCGAGTACCGCTGGGGCCTCGGGGAGCGCGAACAGGGCAGCGACCCCATCCACGCGTCGGCATCGGGTCGTCCCCGTTTCCTCGTGGCGCAGTACCACCACCCACCCGGCGCTGCACGCGTCGGCACCGGCAACCCAGCCTGCCGCTCCATCTGAATCCTCACCACGCGCCATCACAGCAGTCAATTGTTGGTTGGTTTAATGAGCCGGCACCCTTTTCTGCGCCCCCTCCTACTTTCCCCTGTGCTGCACGTTCGCCCGAACCAAGGGACCGCGGCAGGGACGGGACACGTCGCCTCGGCGCAGCGTATGGATTGCTGATTTTTTTCACAGGATGCGTCGCTATGCCCCACCTTCATACCCGCCTGGCCCACGCTGGCTGTACCCCCGACCCTGCCACCGGTGCCGTCGTCGCGCCGCTGCATCTGGCCACCACCTACGAGCGCGCCCCCGACGGTAGCTATCCGCATGGGTACCTCTACAGCCGGATGGACAATCCGACACGCGCCGACTTTGAGGAAACGATGGCCGACCTGGAGGGCGGCGCAACCGCACTGGCCTTTGCGTCGGGGATGGCGGCGGCACAGGCGCTGCTGCAGGGCCTGCGTCCGGGCGATCGGGTGCTGTTGCCGGACGACCTCTATTATGGGGTACGCAAGCTTGTGGATGAGGTGTTCATCGACTGGGGCCTGCGCGTTGATACGGTGGACATGACGGATCTGAGCGCTGTAGAGGCTGCGCTTGCTGCAGACGCGACACGCCTCGTGTGGCTCGAGACGCCCTCCAATCCACTGCTAAAGATCACCGACCTGAAGGGCGTCACGGAGCGGGCCCACACGGCAGGCGCACAGGTGGTAGTGGACGGCACTTGGACCACCCCGGTGGTGCAGCGCCCGTTGAACCTGGGCGCTGACGTTGTGCTGCATTCGGCAACGAAGTACCTCGGCGGCCATTCCGACCTGCTTGGCGGCGTGCTCGTTTTTGCCGAGAACACGCCGCTGACTGGGCGGGTGCGCACGGTGCAGCAGACGGGCGGCGGCGTGATGGATCCGTTCAGCGCATGGCTCGCCCTGCGCGGCCTCCGCACGCTCCGGGTTCGCCTGGACACGATGATGCGCACGGCCCATCAGCTGGCTACCTGGCTGGCCGACCATCCCCGCGTGACGGCCGTCCACTATCCGGGGCTGCCCACGCATCCTGGCCATGCGGTAGCCGCTGAGCAGATGGATGGCTTTGGCGCTATGCTGTCGTTTGAGGTGAAGGGAACGGCCGATGATGCCCTATCTGTGGCAGCAGGGTGCACCGTCTTCCGGCGGGCCACCAGTCTGGGGGGCACGGAGAGCCTTATCGAACACCGCGCGTCTATCGAGCCGCCCGACAGCCAGACGCCGCCGTCCCTGATCCGCTGCTCTATCGGGCTGGAGCACCCGGACGATCTGCAGGAGGATCTTTCCCGCGCACTCGGTGATTAGAGCCCCGGCTTTTTGGGAACGCTTCCATTCATCCACGCTGTTGCTCCGCACGCCTTTTTCTTCCCATGGCCCTCAAGCTTCCCTTCTTCCTCGCCAGCCGCTTTGTTGCTGCTGAAACGCTGGATAACACCTTGCCCGTCGTCGATGAATTGAAGGCCGACGGGCTACACGTAGCACTCGACATGCTGGGGGAGTTCGTCGACGATCGCAACGTGGCAGCTGCTGCGCGCGATCAGTACATCGAGCTTACCGAGCGCCTCAGCCGCCGCTCCGACCACACGGGCCTCTACGGCACTAACATCTCCATCAAGCTTTCGATGATGGGGCAAAAGATTGATGAGGGCTTCTGTGAGGAGAATTTGCTGGAGCTGCTCGCGGTAGCAAAAGAACGAAACGTGTTCGTGCGGCTCGACATGGAGAGCACTGACGTTACCTCGTCTACGCTGCGCCTCTTTGAGCGAGCCTACGAGGAGTATCCGGACCACGTGGGTATCGTGCTGCAAGCCTATCTGAAACGGACGAGGCAGGACGTGGAGCGCATGTGCGACCTCGGGGCGCGTGTGCGGATCTGCAAGGGCGCCTACAAAGAACCGCCAGCGTTGGCCTACCAGCGTATGCATGAGGTCCGAGCACGCTTCATCGACTACATGAAGATGCTCATCAGCGATGCGCACTACCCGGGCATTGCCACGCACGATGAGGAGATCATTCAGGCCACGATGGAATTCACTCGAGCCCAGCAGATCGACCGGGATGCGTTTGAGTTTCAGATGTTGTATGGCATGCGACCCGAGCGGCAGCGCGCGATTGCGCAGGGGGGGCACCACATGCGCGTCTATATACCCTACGGCGAAGAATGGCTCCCGTACTACACCCGGCGCCTGCGCGAGCGCAAAGAGAATGTTTGGTTTGTGGCGAAGACCCTGTTCAAGCGATAGTCACGTTTATCTCCTGCTACGTACACGTGCCCAGCGGCGTGTAGTGTGCTGCGTTGTTGCATGATGAGCTCTGGTATCAGAACGCCTGAGAGGTTGGGAGACATAAAGAAAGGCCCCAGCTATGAGGGCCATGCCTCAGCCCCCCACACCCGCTTTCACGACAGCAGATGAGCTTGTCGTGGTCCTCTGTAACGGGGAGAAAAAGGCACCTGACACGTAGGGGCCCGGGCACGCGTGTGAGACCCCTTCCAACCAGGTCTATTAGTGGAACGTCCAGGTGGTCTCGCCCGGTGTGGTCCCGGTAAGCGTAACGGTGAGTACTTGCTGCCCGTGGCAGCCTCCCACGAACACATCCAGTTCGGCATCGAACGCGGGGCGGGCCGTGGTGAGCTGAAAGCACGCTTGGCCGTTCTGGTAGATGTTGGGGGCCAAGGGGTTAGCCTCGTAGCCAAGGGCGGCAAAATCAATCCCGTAAAAGCCGACGTACGCTTCCCCTCCTCCAGCGTGGATGGGGGCGCGTTTCCATTGTTGCAGCTCGGAAGCAAGCGTGATCGCCTCCACAAGCGCCGCCTCCCGGTCCTGCTGTACCTGGCTCGATTCGAAGCGCGCCAGCCCCAACAACGTGAGTCCCCCTACCAACACCGTACATAACGTCACGAGGAGTAATTGCTGGTGTGCCATGGCTACACGGGGGGAGGCGGTTGGATGGCCTTTCCTAATATGTAGCCATCTTTACGCCTCGGGGGCTGCGCTTTCGGCGCATACAGGATAGTGCATTGGTCTTCCCGCTGCTACGCGCCTTCAAGCGGCTCGACAAAAAGCAATCGATCCTCGATCAATCGACCTGTACCTCGTTGACCACGTAGTCGACACCCTTGGTGGCCCCGACCAGTGCTACCACGCGTTCCTGCTCAGCTTCTGACGCCACGCGCCCCTCCACCACCGCGTGACCGCCCACCACTTCAACAGCGAAAACGTAGCGATGGAGCGTGCGGTCGTTTGCCAGTGCGCGGCGCACACGCGTAGCAATTGTTGCCTCTTGCAGACGGTCTTCCACCGTGCGCTCGCGCTGCTCCAGCGTCGGCACCGACGAGGCTACCGCCGCTCGCGTCGAGAACAGCGCAGCGGAATCGGCTGCAGCGGAGGTATCGGGCCGGACTTCCGCGCGCATGGCCTCACTCGAGAGGTCGCTTCCGCACCCAAGTAGGGTTACCGTAAGACATCCTGCAGCAATACATATCCAGAGCCTGCGCATGGGAACACGGAGCAGCGTACGGCACGAAGAAATAATGCGGTCTACAGCCCTGCGTGAGGACAGCCCTGTATGAGGGCTACGCTGCCGCTGGCGCAGGCTCTGCTGGGTCAGAAGCTTTCTTTGTGGCGCCGGCTTCGTCTTCAAGGGGATGCTCCGAGAGCCAGCGCTCCGCATCGATCGCAGCCATGCAGCCTGTGCCTGCTGCCGTCACTGCCTGGCGGTAGATGTGGTCCTGCGCATCCCCCGAGGCAAAGACGCCTGGAATGTTAGTGTAGCTGCTATCGGGCTTCGTCTGAATGTATCCGGCCTCATCCATATCCAGCCATCCTTCAAAGATGTCGGTATTGGGCGTGTGGCCGATGGCCAGGAAGAGCGCCGCGACAGGCTTCTCCCAGGTTTCGTTCGTCTCGTTGTTGATAAGCTTGACGCCCTCCACCTGCTCGTCGCCCAGTACATCGATGACCTCCGTATTCCAGAGGAACTCGATCTCGTCGTTGGCGAACGCACGCTCCTGCATGATTTGTGAGGCACGCAGCTCCTCGCGGCGGTGCGCCACATAGACCTTGCTGGCGAAACGTGTAAGAAACATCGACTCTTCCATGGCACTGTCTCCGCCCCCAACCACGAGCACCTCCTCATCGCGGAAGAACGCGCCATCGCAGGTGGCACAGGCCGACACGCCGCGCCCAATCAGGCGTTGCTCGTTCTCCAGCCCAAGGTATCGGGCCGACGCTCCGGTCGACACAATCACGGCGTTCGCCAAGACCGGCGTCTCCTCGTCTACCACCAGGCGAAAGGGGCGCTCGCTGAAGTCCACGTCTGTGACGGTGCCGTAGCGTGCGTCCGTTCCAAAGCGGACAGCCTGTTGCTCGAAGTGCTGCATCATATCGGGCCCCATGACGCCTTCAGGGTATCCTGGGTAGTTTTCCACATCGGTCGTGGTGGTTAGCTGCCCCCCTGGCTCCGGCCCCTTGTAGATGAGCGGCTCCAGGTTGGCACGGGAGGCATACAGCGCAGCAGTCCAGCCGGCTGGGCCGGTCCCGATGATGACGACTTCACGATGCTCGGCATCCGAGAAATCCAGTGCATCAAGGGTTTGTGTATTCAAAGTACCGTTGGATTGTGCCATGGGAATGATTCGTTAACGGGGAGTAGCAACAACAACGGGCCTCGGACCTATCGGCCCAACGCCCGCTGCCTACTGTCATCGTGGCGATGCGTTACGCTGGCTGCGCCATCAGCGCCTCCAGCTTCTTCGAAAGTTGCTTCTTGGCGGTGGCGCCCACCACCTGATCCGCCACGTCACCGTCCTTGAAGAACAGCAGCGTGGGAATCGAGCGGACGTTGTACTTCATCGCCACCTTCGAATTTTGGTCTACGTCAACCTTGCCAATCTTGGCACGGCCTTCGAAGTCGGCAGCGAGCTCTTCTACGATGGGGGCAATCATGCGGCAGGGCCCACACCACTCAGCCCAAAAGTCAACCAGTACCGGTTGATCGCTCTGGAGTACTTCCTCTTCAAAATTGGCGTCCGTCAGTGTTACGTACTTGGCGTCGTCAGCCATAAAAAACCTCTTGTAGGGTATACATTGTCGTACCAGTTGGCGTTGGATGGGCTACAACAGCCCCTTTGTAGCTTAGTTTCTGTGGACTGTCGGCCTCCTGTTATCTCTTATCGAGGACAAGTGGCGTCGATTGGGGATCGCTCCCCACGTGCCATCCACCGGGTCTGTAGCGCGGGCACCGGTGGTGTTACATGCTGTACGCTCCCCGGTCAGTGCGGTAGCGCAACGTTACGTCCTCGGCGCATCCATAGCCTGCGGGAGGGTGCGCGTGTATGGCAATCGCATCGCGTCGCGGCTGAGGTCGAGCACCGTGGTGCCGTTTACTTGGACCTGGAGACGCCCAGTGTCGGTGACAGTGCCCAGTGTGGTGAACTGCACGGAACGATCGGCGAGCTGCGCGCGGGCGGCCTCTACCTTATCTGCTGGCAGGGTGCTTACGATGCGGGATTGCGCCTCACCGAACAGCAGCGCATCCAAGCGGAGGTCTGCGTCCGCGTCGATCGCCAGATCGAGTCCTTGCCCGTCGGAGAAGATAACCTGCTCTGCCAAGCATACAGCCAGCCCCCCGTCGGATACGTCA
Organism: uncultured Rhodothermales bacterium; assembly: GCA_964345505.1. GTDB lineage: Bacteria > Bacteroidota > Rhodothermia > Rhodothermales > Salinibacteraceae > Tc-Br11-B2g6-7. The sequence continues at coordinate 2,636 of CAYFRR010000079.1, read as the reverse complement.
TGCGTGCTGGTCACAAGACCGCTACGGATAAGGTGCAGGACCGCCTGCTGCACAGCATGCTCTTCTGCGAGATCAAGATGCGGGGCATCGCCGGTGGTCTGCTCGTGGATCGTCGCCAGGTATTCGGAGCCGCCGATGTCATTGCGGTGCTGCCAGGTCTCCGGCGACACAAGCACGACGACGTCACCGGCTGGGGGCAGCGTTGCCTGGGTGGCGTGCGCTTCCGCATCTTCCACGAGCCCGAGCATGCCGATGGTAGGAGTGGGAAAGACCGCACCTTCCGGGTTCTCGTTGTAGAATGATACATTTCCTCCTGTGACAGGCGTATTAAGCGCCCGGCACGCTTCGCTGATCCCGCCAATCGCCTCCACGAACGTCCAGTACATCTCCGGCTTGTATGGATTGCCAAAGTTGAGGCAGTTTGTGATCGCCAGGGGCTGCCCTCCTGCACAGACCACGTTGCGCGCCGATTCTGCCACAGCGATTTGCGCTCCGCGCCGGGGATTCAGGTATACGTAGCGCGGGTTGCAGTCTGTTTTTACTGCAAGGCCCTTGTTTGTCCCCTTCACACGCACCACCGCTGCATCGCTTGGGCCGGGGCCTACGAGCGTGTTTGTGCGCACCATCGTATCGTACTGTTCGAACACCCAGGCTTTGGATGCGATGTTGGGCGCCGCCAGCAGCTGGAGCAGCGTAGCCCCGGCCGATACCGGTGTGGTGTCCGGCACGTCCGCGAGCGTGAAGGCTTGCGTAGCATCCAGGTACGCCGGCCGTTTCGTTTTACGGTCGTACACCGGCGCGCCGCCGCCCAGGCACAGGTGCTCGGCAGGCACGTCGGCCACGAGTTCGTCATGCCAGTACACTTTTACGCGCTCGCCCTCGGTAACTTCGCCAATGTGAGCCGCGTTCAGGTCCCACTTGTCGAAGATGGACTTTAGGGCGGCTTCGTCCTCGGGGCGGCATACGATCAGCATCCGCTCCTGGCTTTCGGAAAGCATGATTTCGTACGGCGTCATACCGGCCTCGCGGGTGGGGACTCGGTCGATATGCAGGATCATCCCGTGTCCGCCTTTTTCGCTCATCTCGGTAGAGGAGCACGTGATGCCGGCCGCGCCCATATCCTGCACCCCAACGACCACGCCAGCGTCAATGGCCTCCAGCGTCGCCTCCAGCAGGAGCTTTTCGGTAAAGGGGTCGCCCACCTGCACACTCGGGCGCTTCGCCTCACTTTCTTCCGATATCTCTTCTGAAGCAAAGGTGGCGCCGTGAATGCCGTCACGACCAGTGTCCGAGCCTACAATGTAAACGAGGTTACCTGCCCCCGTGGCGATGGCTGAGGCTGTTTTCCCTTGCTCTACTACGCCAACGCTCATAGCGTTCACGAGGGGATTACCCTCGTAGGCCTCATCAAAAAACACCTCACCTGCCACGGTGGGCACCCCAAAGGAATTACCGTAATCCCCGATGCCCCGCACGACGCCATCCAGCAGGAACTGCACCCGGGGTTCTTCTAAGCGGCCAAACCGGAGGGCGTTCAACGCGCAGATCGGGCGGGCACCCATCGTAAAGATATCGCGGTGGATGCCCCCTACCCCGGTAGCGGCGCCCTCATAAGGCTCAATCGCAGAGGGGTGGTTGTGGGACTCAATTTTGAATGCCACAGCCAAACCATCACCGATGTCTACCAACCCCGCGTTCTCTTCCCCCGCTCCTACCAGCAGTGCTTCCCCAGTGTTAGGCAGCTGCTTCACATAGCTGATAGAGTTTTTGTACGAGCAGTGTTCACTCCACATCACCGAGTAAATGCCCAGCTCCACAAACGATGGTCTACGTCCGAGGCGCTCGCAAACCCAATCGTATTCCTGCGGCGTGAGCCCATGTTCTTCAGCAAGGGCGCGGTTAACGGGAGGGGGTTTCAGGGTGGAAGCGGACATTGGGCCAGAGGTGAGACTGAAAGAGGTTGGGAAGACAAGGTACATCTTACGGAGTGACCTCGTCAACCGCCGGACGTAGAACCTCCGTGAACCTGGCCCGGGACGGAGGACCGCGTGGCCAGGGTCAGCAAACCGCCCGGCACGCGGGGGGTCGCAATAAAGCGGGTGGAAATAAAAAAGCCCAACTGCCGTGAGGCAGCTGGGCTTGTAAGGATTCCTGGCACCGACCTACTCTCCCACCACGTGGGCAGTACCATCGGCGCTGCGGGACTTAACTGCTCTGTTCGGAATGGGAAGAGGTGTGGCCCCCGCGCTATGAGGCACCAGAAAACTTGCGCTTCAAAATGTCTGACATATGATTCCGTGTACTGTAGCGAGCACACTGAAAGCCCAGTAAGGGGCTGTTCCGTGTAAAATACCAGGGTTCAAGCCTTATAGGTAATTAGTACGACTCAGCTGAACGTATTGCTACGCTTACACTTGTCGCCTATCCACGTCCTCATCTTGAACGACCTATTGGGGAGACCTAATCTTGCGGTGGGCTTCGTGCTTAGATGCTTTCAGCGCTTATCCCTTCCGGACATAGCTACCCTGCGATGCAGCTGGCGCCACAACAGGTGCACTAGCGGTCCGTCCATCTCGGTCCTCTCGTACTAGAGACAGATCCGCGCAAGTCTCCTTCGCCTACAGTAGATAGGGACC
>CAYFRR010000078.1:0-12260 GCA_964345505.1 uncultured Rhodothermales bacterium | reverse complement strand
CTCATTCCCGTGTCGTTTGCGTCCATGATTGGGGGGATGTTGACCCTCATCGGCACGTCCACCAACCTGCTGGCGAGCGATGTATCCGCGCGACTGCTCGATCAACCGTTCAGCATGTTTGAGTTTACGCACCTGGGTGCGCTGTTGCTGGTGGTGGGGGCGGCCTACCTGATCCTCATCGGGTGGCGGCTGACGCCGGCGCGGATCGAGCCGGAGGATGACCCCATGGAGACCTTTGAGATGGCCGCGTATCTGACGGAGGTAATCGTGCTGCAGGGCTCTCCGCTGATTGGCCAATCGGTGGTGGAGGCGACGGCGCAGCTGGACCTCGACATCGAAATCGTGCGGATGCGGCGGGAGGGCGAAACGTTCACCGGGCCGTTGGGCAGCAAGGAGCTCCGCCCCAGCGATGTGCTGCTGGTGCGAACGGACCGGGAGACGCTGGTCGAGATTATGGGGATGCAGGGGCTGGGCGTAACCACGCAACGGGAGATGAAGAAGCGGGACATTGACGCCGAAGAACAGGGCCGGGCCCTCATTGAGGTGGTGGTGCTTTCCGAAACCGAAGTGGTGGGGCGCACGCTGGATAACGCAGGCCTTGGAGCGCAGGCCGAGGCCACCGTGCTGGCCATCCGGCGCGGCAGCGGCATCATCCACAAGAGCCTGCAAGAGGTGCAACTGGAGGGGGGCGATACGCTGCTGGTGCAGGCCTCCGAAGACGCCGTTCAGCGGCTCAGCACCGACCGCAATTTCATCGTGACACAGGAGGTGGATCCGCCCGACTTCCGATCGGAAAAGGTGCCGGTAGCGCTGGGGATTGTAGCCGGGGTGGTGGTCGCCGCTGCGACGGGCCTCATGCCCATTGTAGTGTCGTCCCTCATCGGCGTGGTGCTGATGGTAGCTACCGGCTGCCTTCGCCCCAACGAGGTGTACCCGGCCGTGGACTGGAACGTGATCTTTCTGCTCGCGGGGGTCATCCCGCTGGGTATGGCGCTGGAGCGGACCGGGGGGGCCGAGTGGCTGGCGCAGCTGACCGTCTTTTATGCCGTCGACTGGCCGCCGGTCGTGCTGCTGTTTGTGTTTTACCTGTTTACTGCGCTCATCACCAATGTCATCAGTAACAACGCCAGCGTGGTGCTGATGATACCCGTAGCTGTAAGCGCCGCCGGCCTGATTGATGCCAACGCCTTTGCCTTTGTGCTGGCCGTGACGTTTGCCTCCAGCACGGCCATGCTGACGCCTGTCGGCTATCAGACCAACCTGATGGTGTACGGTCCGGGGGGCTACCGCTTTGGCGACTTCTTCCGCGTCGGGGCGCTGCTGCAACTCCTGCTGGCCGTGGTAACTGCGGCCGGCATCTGGGCCTTCTGGGGCGTGTAGGCGTCCGTTGGCTGGAACGTTTCCTCCTTTGGGTCATCTGCACGGGGAGCAATACTGCCCGTCCCTGCTGTTACACCAACCCACCCCTGCGTTCTCCGATGTCCGACCGCCTGGTGGCGTGGCTCCAAGAGGCGTTTCCTATCGTCTCGTGGCTGCCGTCGTACGAAACAGCGGACCTGGCCCGTGACATCCGTGCTGGCCTGACGGTGGGCATCATGCTCATCCCGCAGGGTATGGCGTATGCGGTGATTGCCGGAGTGCCGCCCATCTATGGGCTGTATGCGGCGCTGGTGCCGCTGCTCATCTATCCGCTGCTGGGGACGTCGCGGCAGCTGGCGGTCGGCCCCATCGCCATCGACATGCTCATCATTGCGGCGGGGGTTGGCGTCATCGCCGAGATGGGCAGCGAGCGCTTCATCGGGCTGGCCATTCTGCTGGCGGCCCTGGTGGGGCTCATCCAGATTGGGATGGGCGTGATGCGGCTGGGCTTTCTGGTGAGCTTCCTGGCCCGGCCGGTGGTGACGGGGTTTGCCAGCGCGGCCGCACTTATCATCGCGTTCAGTCAGCTGGGGACGCTGCTGGGGATAGAACTGGGGCATACCCAGTACATCCTGCTGTTGCTATGGGAAGCCGGCGGACGGCTGGGCGAGGTGCACACCCTGACGCTGCTCATTGGCCTCAGCACCGTGTTTGTGCTGCTGGTGCTGGACCGCTGGCCTACCGCGGTGCCGGGAGCGTTGGTCGTGGTGGCAGGCGGCACCCTGGCCGCGTACCTCATGGACCTCAACCAGCAGGGCGTAGCGATTGTCGGCGACGTGCCGGATGGGCTCCCGCCCCTCGCGCTGCCGACCTTTGGCTTTGATGACATGCGGATCCTGTTGCCAACGGCCATCACGCTGGCGCTGGTGCAGTTCATGAACGTGGCCTCGCTGGGGCGCCTCTACGCCGCTCGCTACAAGTACTCCATCGACGCCAACCACGAGCTGGTGGCCGTGGGGGCAGCCAACTTGCTGGGCAGCTTCTTCCGCGCGATTCCCATCTCCGGGAGCTTCTCGCGCACGGCCGTGAACGACCGCGCAGGCGCCCGCAGCCCCCTTTCCAACGTGTTTGCGGCAGTGCTTGTGGGGCTGACCCTTCTTTTCCTGACGCCCCTCTTCTTCTACCTGCCCATGGCGGTGCTGGCCGCTATCATCATCGTGGCGGCGGCGGGGCTGGTGGATATCAAAGAGCTGCGCTACCTCTTTCGTGCCAAGCAGCGCGATGGCTATATCGCCCTGTTTACGTTCTTTACGACGCTGCTTATCGGCATTCAGGAAGGTATCCTGCTGGGCATTGGGGCCTCCACGCTGGCGGTGATGTACCGCTACGGCCGGCCCAACGTGGTGGAGCTGGGCCACCTGCCGGGTACCCGCTCGTTCCGCGACATGGAGCGTACGGACAAGGCCGAGGCCATCCGGTCGATCCTGATGATGCGCGTGGACGCGTCCTTCTCGTTCATCAACGCCGATTTCTTTAAGAAGCGCATCCTGGAGCGGCAAGAAGCCCAGGACCGCAAGATTCGTGCGGTGATCGTGGATGGCATGAGCATCAACGACCTGGATACCACCGCCGTAGAGTCGCTGGAAGAGATCGCGCGGGAGCTGCGAAAATCGGACATTGCGTTGCACCTGACGGGGCTCATCGGGCCGGTGCGCGACGTGGTGCGGCGGTCGGGCCTCTACGAAGAGCTGGGCGAAGACCACTTCCACCGCAGCCCACACCAGGCGGTGGAGTACATTCTGAAGCAGTGGGACAAGGTGGACGATGAGCACCGGCTGGAGGTGTACCGCGCCGACGTTCGGCACCAGGAGCCGGAGGCGCCGGAGGAGAAGTACCCGCGCTACAAGTAGAGGCGGCGCGCCGAACCTGCCCGGGCCATGCCCGTGTGCATGCGTCCCACCATGCTCATCGATTCGCGTTGCCATGTCAACCCCCCTTTCCGTGCGCACTCATGTCGCTGATCTGCTGAACTGGCGCAAGGCCCACGCCACCTTCGACGATGTGGTAGAGGGGCTCCCGCCGGATGCCTACGGCACGGTGCCCGAGGGGCTGCCCTACTCGCTCTGGCAGCTGCTGGAGCACATGCGCCGCTCCCAGCGCGATATCCTGGACTACTGCCGCGAGCCAGACTATACGGCCGGCGCCTGGCCCGAGGATTACTGGCCGGACGCCCCCGCGCCCGAGACGCAAATGGCCTGGGCCGATAGCGTGATCGCGTTCCGCCGCGACCTCAGCGCGATGGTGGCCCTGGTAGAAAACACGGACATCGACCTCCTCGCCGAGATTCCACACGCGTCCCACGGCCACACCTTCCTGCGCGAAGCCCTGCTGGTCGCCGACCACAACGCCTACCACGTCGGCCAGATGATCGTCGTGCGCCGGCTGCTGGGGCTGTGGGAGGAGGGGTGAAGGCTGCTGCCTGGCTGTCCGGATTTGATCTCTTGTAGCGTCGACCGGCGGGTCGACACTACCCCGTGCACGATGAGCATCGCGTGGTGTTATTCACGCTGGTACACCACGGCGCCGCCGAGGATGGTGAGGTCCACCTGCGCGTTGAGGATGTCGGGGGCATCGATGGTCAGGATGTCGTCGGAGAGCACGACGAGGTCCGCGAGCTTACCGGGCGTGAGGGAGCCTTTGATGTCGTCCTCGAAGACGGCGATGGCATTGTTGATGGTGTAGGTCCGCAGCGCCTCTTCCCGTGTCAGCGCCTGCTCTTCGAAGAAGTTGGTGCTGTCGGCCATGTGGCGGGTGACGGTGGCGTAGTAGCTCTGGATGGGGTCGATGTCCTCCACCGGGGCGTCGGTGCCGTTGGTGACGAGCGCGCCACTGTCCAGGAGCGAGCGCCAGACGTACGCACCTTCACGCGCCCGCTCCTCGCCCACCCGCTGTGGCACCCAGGGGCCGTCGGAGGTGGCATGGACGCCCTGCATGGAGGCCGTTATGCCCAGTTCGGCGAAGCGCTCGATGTCGTCCGGATGCAGGTGCTGCGCGTGCTCGATGCGCCAGCGCAGGTCGGTGCCGTCGATGCCCGCTTCGTCAAAGAGTCGCTCGTAGAGGTCGAGCGTCTCGCGGTTGCCCCGGTCGCCGATGGCGTGGATCGCCATCTGGTAGTCATGGTCCAGCGCCAGGCGGGCGGCTTCTTCCAGTTCGTCCATCGAAGTGGTGTTGAAGCCCGCGTGCGTGGCGCGGTCGGCGTAGGGCTCCAGCATCCAGGCGCCGTGGGTGCCGAGGGCGCCGTCGATGGCTTTCTTCACGCCGCCGATAGTAAGGCGGTCGTCGCCAAGGCGCGTCACACGGAAGTCCGCCAGGTGCTCGCGAAGGCGGGCGTTGGAGTCGCGTGCCATCACCCAGAGGCGGATGTCCAGGTCGCCGGCTTCTGCCAGCGTGCGGAGTTCGGCCAAGCGCGCGAAGGGGGTGCCCGCATCATGAACGGTGGTAATGCCTTTGGCGAGGGCGTCCTGCGCCGCCAGCTCTGCCAGCTCCGATACGTCAGGGTTCCAGCGCTCGGTGGCGGGGCTCAGCAGGCCCTGCGCGTTCTGGCGGAAGACGCCCGTGGCGTGCCCTTCGGCATCGCGCACGATCTCCCCACCGTCAGGATCGGGCGTGTCGGCGGTGATGCCCGCGAGGCGCATCGCCTCAGCATTGGCAAAGCGCATGTGGCCGCTGGCGTGGGTGAGGACCACCGGGTTGTCGGGCGCGGCGGCGCTCAGGGCGTCGTGCACCGGCAGGTCGTCGACCGCGGGGTCCGGGCGCTCGTCCCAATCCTCCTGATGCCAGCCGCGGCCCATGATCACCTCGCCCTCCTCAGCCTGCACGGCCGCTTCTTCTACCATCGCCACAATCTCGCGCCAGTTGGCGACATCGCGCAGGTTCAGCTGCAGCTGCATCTCGCCCACCCCCAGAAAGTGGCCGTGGCCTTCAATGAACCCCGGAAGGACCAACCGGCCATCCAACTCGATGACCTCCGTGGCATCCCCGATGAAGGCGCTGATGTCCGCTGTGGTACCCACCGCGAGAATCTCACGGCCCGCCAAGGCGATCGCCTCGGCTTCGGGGAGGTCGTCGTCCACCGTCACGATGCGCCCGTTGCGTAGGACCAGGTCGGCGGTGTCCTCGGCCGCGTCATCGGCGGCGCAGCCGAGAAAAAAGGCAGTGAGCGTGAAGGCAAGGACGGTGGCAAGGATAGGCGGGCGGTACATGAGGACGGGTCGCTGTGGGGTGGGCGTGAGCGCGCCCCGGCACCGCCCAAAAGGCGAGGATAGACCAGGACGCTGCCCCACAAGAAAACGACTTTCACGGACATGTGCGAACGGGCTTTCCTTTTACCCATGCCCTTCCATCAGAGGCCCCAACTGAAGCTGGCCGAAGCCGACCGTGCATCAGGTGCCACGGGGCCTAAAAGCCAGCAGAGAAGGGGATGTCGAAGAAGTCGTCGCGTCCGGGGGCGTCGAAGGCGCCGGTGATGGTCGTGCTCAACGTTTCCTGCTCCCCAGAGGCAAAGCTCTGGGTGCTGGCCGTGAGCTCAAAGGTCCCGGCTACGCGATCCGAGGAGGACGTGGTGAGCTCCACGGTTCCTGCTGTCGATGTATGCAAGGCAAACCCGCCTTCGTTGAATTCCCACAGGATGAGAACGAACTGATCGTTGAGCAGCTCCTCGTCAAAATCTTCGCCCTCCGGGTCGAAATTGACGAAGGTGTAGGTGCCTGTGCCGGGGCGATTGGTAGCGCGGCCGATGATCCCAAAGATACTGGCCTCTTCCGCATTCTCCTCGGCATCGGTAAGGTAGATGAAAAAAGCCTGCTCGCCTGTTTCGGGCTCGGTGCCGGAGACGAAGAAGGACAGGCCCTCCAGGGAACGCGTCTGATCGGTGCTTTCTACGGTGAGCTCGAAGGCATTGCTGCTTACATCGTCTTCGTCTATCATACCGTCCGTGGTTGAATCACACGCACTGAGGCTGAGGGACAGCAGGATACCCAAAATAAGTAGGAGCGATGTGGAGCGCATGGCAGGGGCGGCATGAAATGATAAGGTTGGTTTGTTACCCATAGAAGCGGACAGGGGGCGCCATACCGGACACCCGCCCCGTTGCACCCCCGCGGGGAATGTCCTACATTGGAACAGCCTGCCGCGCAGGCCCCCACCGTATTTGCCCTCATGTTCTGCTTAAGAAGCTATGGTGTCGTTTCGCCCGTTCCGTATTTTGTTGATGGCCGTACTGGTCCTATCGCTTCCCATGGGGAGCGCCCAGGCGCAGGCCCCTGCGTCCGCCCCGGCGTTGCAGTCACCGGCCGCCTTTTTGGGATATGAGCTGGGCGATCAGTTTACACCCCAGCACCGCGTGCAGGCCTACGTGGAGCATGTGGCGGCGACCTCCGATCAGGTGGCGCTGGAGCAGTACGGGATGACGAACCAGGGCTGGCCGCTGTACCTGGCGTACGTGAGCACGCCGGAGCGCCTGGAGCGCAAGGAAGAGGTACGGCTCGACCACCTGCGCAGCATTGGGATGGAAGACGGGGCCCCCACGGGCACCGACGAGCCGGTGCTGGTGTGGCTTAGCTACGGCGTCCACGGCAACGAGTCGGTGAGCACCGAGGCGGTGCTGCAGACGCTCTACGCGCTGGCCGACCCGGCCAACGCCCGCACGCAGGGCTGGCTGGCGGATGCGCTCGTCATTCTGGATCCCAACCTGAATCCCGACGGGCGCGAGCGGTACGTGCAGTGGTTCAAGCGGACTGCCGGCGCCTACACCAACGTCCGGCCCGAGGCTCGCGAGCACAACGAGCCGTGGCCCGGCGGGCGGTCCAACCACTACTACTTTGATCTCAACCGCGACTGGGCTTGGGCCACACAGATCGAGACGCAGCAGCGCCTCCCCCACTACAACCGCTGGATGCCGCACGTGCACGTCGACTTCCACGAGATGGGCGTCGATTCGCCGTACTTCTTCGCCCCGGCGGCGGAGCCCATCCATCCGCGCATCTCCGACTGGCAGCGCAGCTTTCAGGAGACCATCGGCGACAACCACCGCCGCTACTTCGACGGCGACTACAAGCTCTACTTCACGCGTGAGGTATTCGACCTCGTCTACCCCGGCTACGGCGACACCTGGCCTACCTTCAATGGCGCGATCGGGATGACGTACGAGCAGGGCGGCTCCGGCCGTGCAGGCCTGGGCATCATCACCTCGGAGGGCGACACGCTGACGCTGGCCGAACGCATCGAGAACCACCACGTGGCGGGCCTCTCGACGGTGGAGGCCACGGCGAACAACCGCGCCGAGGTGGTGCAGGAGTTTCGGGCGTTCTTCGACCGGACGCCGGACGGGCCTTTCCGGAGCTACGTAGTGAAGCCGGGTTCCGACACCGGCGCTCTCGATGCACTGGCGGCGCACCTCGACATGCAAGGCATCCAGTACGGCTTTGCCACTCAGGAACGGAGCGCCCGCGGCACGCGCCACCGCGACCGCACCGAGCAGTCGTTTCAGGTGGAGCGCGGCGACCTGATCGTGTCCACCGACCAGCCGAAAGCTACGTTGGCCAATGTGCTCTTCGAGCCAGAGCCCACCCTGCCCGACTCGCTCACGTACGACATCACTGCCTGGGCGCTACCGTACGCATATGGGCTTGAGGGCTTTGCCGTGCGCGATAATCTGACGCCGGACGCCTCAACCCGCCCCGATCGGACGCCGCACATGCCGGAGGATGGCATGCCGTACGCCTACCTTGTCCGCTGGGATGGCTTTGCCAACGCGCAATTTCTGAGTGCCATCCTGCAGGAGGATCTCAAGCTCCGGTTTGCCACAGAGCCTTTCCGCATCGACGGCAACGACTTCCCACAGGGCTCACTCATCCTCACCCGCACGCAGAACGAGCACCATGGCGCGGCCTTCGACGAGACGATCCGTTCCTTGGCTCGGGATCATCAGCAGGACCTGTACGCCACCGCGACTGGCTTCGTCGAGGAGGGCTCCGACTTCGGATCTAACACGGTGCCGTTCCTGGAGCGGCCCACGGTAGCCATCGTCTCGGGTGCGCACGCATCGTCCTTGCAGCTGGGCGCCGTGTGGCACTTCTTTGATCAACAGCTACAGTACCCCGCCACCCTCATTGATGGCGACGATCTCGGGCAGATGCCGTGGGCGGACTACGAGGTGCTGGTACTCCCGGACGGCCGCTACGGCGATGTGCTTCCGGAGGCCCGCATGGAGGAGCTGATGCGATGGATCCGGGGCGGTGGGCGCGTAATTGCGATGGGCCGGGCCGCGGCCTACCTGTCCGGCCAGGAGGGCTTCGGGCTGGAACGCAAGGACACGCCAGAGACAGAGGAGGAGATGGCCGATCGCCTCCAGGTGTATGGCGAGCGCGAGCGCGAGGCCGCCACCACAAACGTGACGGGCGCTATCTTCCGTCCGCAGGTGGACGCCACGCATCCCCTGGGCTTCGGCATGAGCGACCGGCCGTACTTCTCGCTGAAGCGCGGCAATCAGGCGTTTGCGTTTCTGGAGAACGGCTGGAACGCTGGCGTCATCCGTGCGGGCAGCTACGTGAGCGGGTTCGTCGGCGCTGACGCTGCGCCGCAACTGGAAGACACGCTCGTCTTCGGCAGCGAATCGATGGGGCGGGGGCGGGTCATCTACATGATAGACGACCCGCTCTTCCGAGGCTTCTGGTACAACGGTCGCCTGCTCCTCAGCAATGCGGTGTTTTTTGGTGGAGTGTGAGGGGGCCAGGTTCATGCGTCAGGACCAGCAGCCCCGCCAGCATTCAGATGCGGCGGTGTAACACCCCTGCGCACGTTCTGTCCGTCCCAGACGCAACGCGCCCGGCGAGCCGTCCCTCGGCCGGACGCTTCGGTAGCTATCGGGCACGAGGTGGGTGGCGCTACCTTTCAAATGGTTAACGCGCTAATGACGGGTGAAAAGGAAGCTGCCAGTTTGTGCTCTGCAGCCTCACCGCATCTCGCGAAGTCATTCTCGCGCAGCGACTGGGGATATCCCGCCGTCGCGACATACGGTTCGGGCCGTCGCGGCGAATCCACCGGACCACCCTCTGAGGGAAAGCCATGGAAGCACCGTGGCAGCGTCGACCGGCTGGTCGACGCTGCCCGGTCACCATCTCCGGTGCGGACCGAACGGGTGCTATTCAGGCTTCCGCCGCACCGTCAGCACGGGCACATCAGACATCCGGATAACTTTTTCGGTGACACTGCCCAACAGGTAGCGGTCGAGACCTGAACGGCCATGTGTGCCCATCACGATAAGATCGATGTTGTGCGTCTGCGTGTAGTTCAGAATCGCTTCGTAGGGGTTCCCTTTCTTCACGGAGGTCTGCACGGACAAGCCGCTGAGTTGCTCAGCCATGTAGTCAGCAATGCTCCGCCCGTGTTCTTCAAGGCGGGTCACAACCTCCTCACTGGTCTCTCGGATGCCCCGCATGCCCGAACGCGCGCCTGCCGGCTGCCCTACCATTCCCCCCGAACTTTCCTTCGGCAGGTCCTGAGCCAGCCCGAACGGCTGTTTCTCGGCAACATAGAGCACATGAACAGTAGCATCATACGTTTCGGCGAGGCTCCGGCAGTGGGCAAGCACCGCGTTCGCGGCTTCGCTTCCATCTGTCGGGTATAAGATGTTTTTATACATGGTTCTTCTCAGGTCGTTATGAGAGAGATGGCGATAAACCTATAGTCATGACACGCACTACGCTGTGGAATGTTAACCTATCCACTCTGTCATCATTCGACCAATATAAAGCAAACGGTAGTGAACGTATAAGCCATGAGATCTCAATCAGTTGAAAAGAGCAAAGAATCTATAGGACAGCAAATTCTTCCCCCCTGTATCATATATTTGAGCACGAGGACAGTGAAGTATTGATATGTGTCAATATGCCAAGCAGGTGCATAATGTATGGTAGTGTTTACTGCAGCGCATGTGCATTTTCAACACCTGCGCATGAAAGAAGTCTTCTTTAAGATACCTCGATTCCATGCTCCGCTGATAGACGAATGCCCTTGGTCAATGCTCTTCAGGGTGGGGAGCCTGCATCGATCAATCGCTCAAGACATTTGTAAGCACGTCTTATGATCAGCACAACGATTTTCCCGGACGGTACATCCAGGGTCGGCATGCGCTTGAACGATTGGGCAGTGAGGCCGCGACGTTTGGGGAGGAGGCGTTCGTACTCTGCGACCCGTTCGTCTACGAAACCCTGCACGCCGACGTGTCCGCTGCGCTGGAAGGGGACGTGACGTCGCAGCTTGTGAACGTTGGAGGCGAGGCCTCTGATGAAGAAGTGGGGCGTCTGCAAGGAGAGGCAGCGGAAAGCGATGTCGTCATTGGCGTAGGAGGGGGCAAGACGCATGACACGGCCATTATTGCCCGGGCGCCAGGACGTTTTCTCGTCGCTGGCATCGGTGATGTGCTCTCTACCCGGTTTGATGCCAGCGCCTGCCAGTAGAGCTACGCCGCCGATATGACGGGTGATGTAAGGTCGGCCACGGCGTATCAACTGGCTCACTTTTGCTACGAGACCATTCTGGAGTATGGGCTGGCCTCCTGCCATGCCATCCATAATGGCCTGACGCAGCTGCACGCCACGCACGACTACTGGCACGGCGAGAAGGCGACCATCGGCGTATTGGCGTCGCTGTTCCCTACCGGTCCGCTCAGTTCATCCGGGGGTCGTCTGGAAAATTGGCCAGGTAGGCATATTCGCCGCCCATGCGGCGGAGGACGGTGCGCCAGAGCTGCTCGGGGTTTTCGGGAAAGGACAGATCCACATCGCGCAGCCCCGTCAGGATCCAGCCGCCCTCCTCAATCTCGTCTTCCAACTGCCCGCCTGACCAGCCGCTGTAGCCCAGAAAGAACCGTAGCGTCTGCGGTGAGGCTTCCTCTGAAAGCACCAGCGCCTTCACCAGGTCAAAGTCGCCGCCCCAGGCTACATGCTCGGTGACCGGCTTGGCATCCGCGAGCACGTCCTGATGCCGATGCAGGTAGTGCAGCGTATTGGGCTGCACGGGGCCGCCCAGCGACACCTGCACGTCGCTGGCCACGCCCTCGACGACCTCGCCCAGCTCCAGCGCGAGCGGCTTGTTGAGGATCAGCCCGAAGCTGCCCTCGGCCGAGTGTTCGCACAGCAGCACCACGGCGCGCCGAAAGTTGGGGTCGGTGAGCATGGGATGGGCAAGCAGCAGCACGCCCGGTGCCGGGGAGACGGAATCGTCGGCCATAGTGTGAGATCACCCAGCCTTGGCTTGTTTGCGTTCGAGCGCGCGGTAGGCCCCCGCCCACCAGTCGGCATCGCGGGTGATGGTGCTCACCGTGATGTCGTTGAAGTGTGGCACCAACGCGATGAGCTGCGGGGGCACGTCCTCCCACTGGTTGGCCAGGATGGTCTTGCGTAGCGACCGCGCGGCTTTGCGGGCCCATCGGTAGCGCTCGCGCAGCCCCTCTGCTTTCTTCCAGTAGCCGCGCTCGTCCCACGTGTGCGCGCTCTCGTCGATGATGGTGTAAATGTCTTCGAGGTTAAACACCAGAAACGCCGCCATGTCGCGCCCTTCGGTGTCGAACGTGCTGCGCTGTGCCAGTAGACGCAGGACCTCGGCGCACGAGCGCATCGCTGCGTGGCGGCGTTTGGCGGGCGTATCCCCCGCGTTGATAACTCGACCCATACGGAAAAGGAGCAGCAGATCAGAAGGATGGCCTGATGGACCATACCAAACGTGCCGGTGGAAGTCCACCACCCCACGAAAAATCCAAGGACAGGGGGCACTCGAAGCGTTGCGCGGGCTACCGCACGAGCACGATGGAATGGTCTACCGTGTGGCCTCCGGTGCGGAGT
>CAYFRR010000077.1:8984-12281 GCA_964345505.1 uncultured Rhodothermales bacterium | reverse complement strand
GTTATTCGGAACGCTCGGTGGTTACGCCGTGCCTTCGGTGGCCTCACCTGCTTCGGTTGCGATTTCAGGGTTGCCAGCGGCACCGTCCCCGCTTACATCGCCAAGCGTGTCCTCGTCGCCGGGAAACTGCTTGATGTGCTCCGTCGGGAGGTCCTTACCCGTGTCTGAGGCGACCGGGGACGCCTCGTGGATGTAGTAGTCGCTGTTCGGCAGCGTGTCGTTGTGGCGCCGGGCCGCAGCGGCCGCTTCCCGCATGCTGTCGTCTGCGTGAAAGCGCATCTCGCCGAAGTTGTTGAAGATGTCAATCTCGAACACGTCGAAGAGATGATCGAACGCCGCGCGGTCGCGGTCGAAGGAAGCGCCAGCTTCGCCCTTGCGGAGCTGCGCGCTCATCTTGCTGAGGGCGCACGTAAGCGCAAACAGGCGAATGGCGTTGTCTGCCACGCGGGCCTGCTGCGTCTGATGCTTCACGATCTTCTCGCGCTCCCACTTGCTTGCCAGCTTGAAGTAGTGCGAGTGCTTCTGCACGAGGTTGCTGAGGCGGTCGGCATACGACTGCAGCGAGGGGTGCACGCCGCGAATCTCGGGCGCTGACGGCTTCACGCCAAAGAACAGCTGCAGGCCGAGCGGGATGGCCTTCTCCAGCACCTTGGGGTTCAGCCCGTTCCGCACCATGCGCGAGACATTGCGGAACGCCGACTCGTCACCATCCCAGAGCAGCGCATCCTGCACGCTCAGCATCTGCTCGGCCAGCTGCTTGCCGCCATAGGCAAAGATGAAGCCCTGCATCACCTCGTTGGAGCCCTCCACAATGCGGTGGATGCGGTTGTCCCGCCAGAGGCGCTCAAACTCGTTCTCGGTCATGTACCCTTCGCCGCCCATGATCTGCATGGCGTCGTCGATGACCTCCCATCCAAAGTGCGAGCAGAAGACCTTGGAGATGGCCGTCTCCACCATGATGTCCTTATCGTGGCGATCGAGCATGCCCGTCACCATGTAGAGCATGGCGTCCATTGCGTACGTGTAGGCCGCCATCCGCGCGATCTTCTGCTGCACGAGGTCGAACTCAGCCAGCGGCCGGCCGAACTGGTAGCGCGTCTGCACCCACTTGATGCTCTGGTCCATGGCTTCCTTGGCCGCCCCGCTCACGCCGGCTGATAGCGTACACCGGCCGAAGTTGAGGCAGGTCAGCGCCACGTTGAGCCCACGGCCTTCTTCGTGAAGCACGTTTTCGCGGGGCACCTTCACGTCGTTGAAGCGAATGCGCGCCTGCCACGTACCGCGGATGCCCGTCTTGCTGCGGTTCTTCTCAAAGATGTCCACGCCGTCCATATCGGGCGTGCAGATGAGTGCCGTCACCTTCTCCTTACCGTTGGGCATCTGCTGCTTGGCCATCACGGTAAACATACCGGCCAGAGCGCCGGAGGTGGACCATTTCTTCTCGCCGTTCAGGATGAAGTGCGTTCCATCCTCCGTGAGCTCGCAGTAGGTTTCCTGCCCGGCCGCGTCGGACCCCACGTTGGGCTCCGAGAGACAGAACGCGGAAAGATACTCGCGCGCGACCTTCGGCAGGAAGTGGTCTTTCTGCTTCTCCGTGCCAAACAGCATGATGGCCTTGCAGCCAATCGACTGGTGCGCAGACACCACCACCGCCGTAGAGGAGCAGTGCCGCCCGATGAGCTCCAGCACCCGGTTGTAGCTCGTCACGCCCAACCCGAGGCCTCCGTAGGACTCCGGAATGGTCATGCCCATGACGCCGATTTCAAACAGGCGATCGAAGCACCACTCGGGGATGTACTCTTCCTGATCGATGAGTACCGAGGGGTGCTCGTTGACGAGGTAGTCTTCCAACTCCTCGAGCAGTGCATCACACTTGGCCCGCTCTTCGGCACTCTCCTCAGGATACGGGAATACCACCTCCTCCTGGAACCGTCCCCAGAACATGTTCTTCACGAAGCCCATCTCAGAAGGCTCCGGCCCAAACATCGCCTCCACATCGGCGATCATCTTCTGGTCGGCTTTCGATACACCTTTTATATTGCTTAATCCTTTAGTTGACATACGGCATGGCTTGGCTATGGACAGAAAGCTATGTTTACACATGGAGTACGTCCGTGCCAGACCGGGGGATCTTCCAATGGCACAAAGCGCTTCCAAAAGTTAGAACATGTAAACCGTATGCAGCACTCGAGAGTTTCTCCGCACCAGAGCGCATGCCGTATTGTATCGGTCTTTCCACAGAGGACTCACACGGGTCCGTAGGCCTTTGCTGCCCCCCGTCGTATACTGACAAGCGGAGGCCCGATGGTCGCCTCCCGCCACCGATTGCCATTTGCTCGCACCGTACCTCTTCCTATGTCCACCCCGTTTACGACCCGCCTGACTAACCTTCAGAAAGAGAAGTCCACCGCACTGTGCGTAGGCCTCGACCCCGACCCTGACCGGCTACCCGCAGCGGTAGCCCCGGAGGACGACGTTCTGGAAGCCACGCGTCGGTTTAGTGAGGCGATCATCGACGCCACGGCGCCGCTGACCTGTGCCTTCAAACTCAACTTTGCCTTCTACGAGGCCCTGGGGCCCGGCGGCTGGGGCGTGCTTCGGGATACGCTGGACTACCTGCCGGACGATGTGTTGGTGATTGCCGATGTGAAGCGAGGCGATATTGGCAATACCGCCCGGTTCTATGCCGCTTCGTTATTTGATGATCTGGGGGTGGACGCTTGTACCGTCTCCCCCTACATGGGCCAGGATACGGTGCTTCCGTTTCTGGAGCGGCAAGGGACGGCAGCGTTTGTGCTGGCCCGCACCTCCAACGCCGGCGCCAACGATTTCCAGCTCTGCACCACCGACGGCGAAGCCCTCTACCGCCGGGTGGGCCGGTACGTGCGGGACTGGGCAGCCGACACGCCGGGCGAGGCCGGTCTGGTGGTGGGCGCCACTAAACCCGACGCGATTGCCCAGCTGCGTGCGGCCTGTCCAGGCCTCCCCTTTCTGATCCCGGGGGTAGGCGCGCAGGGCGGCTCCCTGAAAACCGCGATGGAGCTGGGCACAACCGGGGATGGCACCGTACTCATCAGCAGCAGCCGCAGTATCCTCTACGCCTCAGATGGGGAGGACTTCGCCGAGGCCGCCGCGCGCGAGGCTGAGGCGTTTCACGACACGATGCGTCCGTATCTGGCGCAATCGTAAGAAGACGTACCAAGATACGTTACGGCGGGTACGGCGGTGTGTCTACGGGAGCAGCCTCTTCTGCCACTGTTTCCGCGCTTTGCCATGTCTGCTTCCTCCGCTGCTTCC
>CAYFRR010000077.1:3658-8884 GCA_964345505.1 uncultured Rhodothermales bacterium | reverse complement strand
CTGCTTCCTCCGCTGCTTCCCCGTCCGCACCCCCGCACCGACCGCTGCCCACCTACCACCGGGTAGACGATGCGGTGTTTGCACTCACCGTCCACGAACCGCGGCCTGCGGTGCCCGAAGCACTCGTGCAGGACCTGTGGCGCACGCAGCGCTTCGATACGACCCACCTCACCACGGCCGATGGGCACCCCCTCCGCGTCCTCGACCCAGGCCGCCTGAACACCGACGGCGGGCCGGACTTCCTCAACGCACGGCTGCTGATGAACGGCGTCGAGTGGGTGGGCGCGGTGGAGGTGCATGTGCAGTCAGGCGGCTGGCACGCCCACGACCACCACACCGATGCCCGGTACAACAGCGTGGTGCTGCACGTGACCCTCTACCCGGACATGTGGACGGGCGGGCTACTCCGGGCCGACGGGTCGGAGCTGCCTGAACTGGCCCTGGCCGACCGGCTGCAGCGGCCCCTTCGGAAGCTGCTGCACGCCTTTTTGACGCGACCCGCCGATACGCTGCCCTGCGCGGCGCAATGGAAGGACGTTCCGGCCGCAGTGCGGGCGCCCTTTGTAGAACAACTCGGCCGGGAGCGTCTGCGCACGAAAGCCCGCTCGCTTGGCGATCAGTACCAGGTCCAGCCCAGCCTGGAGTCGCTGCTGTACCTGCAGCTGGCCCGAGCCCTCGGCTTTGCCAAGAACGCCGCGCCCATGGCCCTGCTGGCTCAGCGCGTCCCGCTATCCGTGGCCCGTGCCGAAGCTCCTGACCCGACCCGGCTCGATGCGCTGTTTCTGGGCACCGCTGGCTTGCTCCCCGATGCAGACGCCCTGCAGGACGCCGGGCCCGCCACCCGCGCCTATGTGGCCTCGCTGCGCACGCTGTTTGGGGAGCTTCAGCAGCAGCACAACCTGCAGCCGATGGACCGGGCGCAGTGGCAGTTTTTCCGTCTCCGGCCGGCCAACTTCCCCCCGCTGCGCATTGCGCAGTTGGCGGCCCTGTTTCACGCAGATGGGCTGCTCCAGCAGGATCCGGTAGGACAGCTGGTTGCTGGGCTTCATACAGATGACCCGCTCACCGTCTGGGACGCTCTGCTGGCAGCGACCGCACCGCCCGCGTTTTGGCGGACGCACTACCGCCTGGCCACCGAGACAACGGACCGGTCCCCGGCTATGGGGCGCACCCGGCGGCGGGCGCTCATTACAAACGCCGTGCTGCCCTTGCTGCTGCTGTATGCCGAGCAGGAAGCGGCGCTGCCCGCACGCTCGGCCGTGTTCGACCTTCTGCAGCACCTCCCGGCCGAACGCGACCGTGTGATGCGGCGCTTTGCTGCCCTGGGCAGCCGCCCCAAGAACGCGCTGATGGCACAAGGCTACCACGCGCTCTATCGGTCGTTCTGTACGCAGGGGCGCTGCCTCTCCTGTGCGATTGGGGAGCATATCCTGACGGCGGCTTCGCACGATCCAGAAGCGTAGCGCGGCGCGATAACACGGCGGTCGCAATAGTCTGGGGATCCCCGTACCTTTTGCCAAGCATTCTCGCTCCTATCTGCACCTCCACCTTCGCCCCGCATGCTGGTTCGGCTCGTCCGCCTCACACTCGCGCCGCAGCACCGCGACCGCTTCCTTGCCCTCTTTGATGCTGCCGCTCCCAAGATCCGTGCGGTGGACGGCTGCCAGCACCTGGAGCTCTGGGAGGATGCACGGTTTGATAACGTGCTTACCACCTACAGCCTCTGGCGCAACGCCGCGGCCCTTGATGCCTATCGCACCTCCACCCTCTTTCAGACGACCTGGGCAGAGACGAAGCCCCTGTTCGCGGCGCCCCCACAAGCGTTTAGCCACACAGTGCTCCGCGATGCCGAGCACCGAGCGCCGCGCCGCCCGTGAGGGATTCCCTCCCTCCACTGCATGTGTTTAAGCTATTCCTTAGCTTTCCGATACTCCTTGTAGTCTGTCCGCCTACCACGGCGATACAGCGCGCGGCTACACGAGCGATGCTGACGCCCCTGAAGCAGCTATCTTGCGGCTGACAGGGGCTGCATCGCCCGACCCCGCGCCACCCCTACTCCATGTGCCCGCTGCTGCCATGTTAGCCTCGTTTAGTGCCGGAAAGGAAGACCCGCCCGCCATGCGGTTCGAACGGACCCCAGACGTTGAGATTCACTTCCCGCCGCTACCACAAACCGTCGTTCGTGTGACGGAGCTGCTGGAAGAGGCCGAAGGGCAGCCCGACGTGCAGGCCCTGGCCGAGGTGGTCAACCAGGACCCGATTGTTGCGAGCGCCGTGCTGCGGCGCATCAACTCAGCCTATTACGGGATGCGCCGCCGCATCAGCCAGGTGGAGAAGGCCGTATTTCTGTTGGGTTTTTTGGAGGTGTCCAACCTGGTGCTGACGGCAGCGATGCTGCAGCTCCGCGACATCATGGATACGGATCAGCAGATTGCGATCTTCAAGAAGATCACGCGCAACAGCATCGGAACGGCCTTCCTCATGCGGCGCATGATCGACCAGTTGGAGCAGCCCGCCAATGCTATGGGCTACACGGTGGGCCTCCTGCACAATGTAGGCCGGCTGGTGCTGCTCTACAACCGTCCGGACGATTGCGAAGCCCTCTGGTACGGCGACGGTGGGCCGACGCCTCCAGATCCGCTCGCCGAGAAACGCATCTTCGGCGTGGATTACGGGGAGCTGGGCGCCATGGCCACCGAGAACTGGCAGCTGCCCCGCACCATCTCTGAAGTGCTGCGCTCCCAACTCAGCCATGCAATGATTGCGGAGGAGCATCGCGAACTGCGTACCCTCACGCTCCTGCTGGCTACCTGCAGTGCTTCTGCGCGGCTTGGGCTGACGGTGCCTGACGCCGATTTTCATCCGCCGGATGCGCTTCACATGCTGGCGCAAGCCCTCGAGCGGTCGTCCGAGGACATCGAAGCCTTGATTGTGGAGGAGCTGCCTGAGATGCGCTCCTTCATCGAAAGCATGAGCCTGAACGGCAAAGGGAGCAGTGACGACTGAGCCGTCGGCGCGTCCCGCAAGCCTTAATGCAGATCCCTGCTTAGCCGCGGAGCACGTCTTCCATCTGCAGGCGGTTGGCCTCGCGATAGCGGATCTGGTCGTACTGCGGCGGCGTGCTCTGGTACTGGCTCTTCTCCCGCGGCTCCAGGTGGCGCTCCGCTGCCCGCTCCGGGTTCACCTCAAAATCGACCGCACGGATGATACGCACATACTGATCGCGCATCCCGGAGTGGTCGGTGACGATAGCGCCGAAGTTGCGGTGAACGACCCGGTAATCATTGGCCTTCATCTCAGCGTCCGCCTGTAGCGCCTGGTGCTCTTCCAACATCCGTTCATGCGTCGACACAGCCGCTTCAAACTCTGCCACATAGGGGCTCAGGGCCTCATTCTCGGCAGCGGCATCGCGCAACAGATCGATGTCGGCCCGCGCCTGCTGCAGTTGATCGGCAAACCGCTCGTTGGCTGTCTTCAACTCTTGAAGCATGAGTGCGGTGTTATCATACTGGCCGTACGTACGGCAGCCAGACAGCACCAGCAACATGGCCAGCCCGGCAAGGGCAAGGCGCGGAGACCAACGGCGAAGGAGTACAGAAAATACAGGCATGACGGATTCAATCAATACGGGGCAGGACGGCTGATGCCAACGCTCAACATACGCTACAGCCCCCATGTTTGCACAGGGTAAATGGCGCGCGACGGTCTTTTTCACCCTTTTTCACTGGCCGTTAACGGGGCGCGGCGCGTTCAGGGACCCATCAGCTACGGGTTATCACATGATGCCCATTAGATGATGGTGTCGTCGGGGATCACGGTGTTTTTCGGGATGACCACGATACCGTCCCGGATGTAGTAGTTGTCGCCTTCCGCCTCCTCCACATTATCGCGGTTTTTGATGATGCACCGCTTGCCGATGCTGACGTTCTTGTCGATGATGGCCCCTTCAACGTACGACTCTTCGCCAATCCCCGGCGCCTCCGGCCCTTTCACCGGATCGCGCACCTCTTTGTCGTGCCAGCGATAATAGTCGTTGCCCATCACCACTGTATTTTTCAGGGTGGTATTGTCGGCCAGGTACGAGCGCAACCCGATCATAGAGTTGGAAACCTGACTGTTGATGATGAGGCTACCCTCCGCCACCAGCGACGACTGCACGTAGGAGCTCTCAATTTTAGCCGGCGGCAGCATGCGGGCGTTGGTGTACAGCGGGGCCTCCGGGTTGTAGACGTTGTAGGGTGGGGAAGTACGCGTAAGCATCAAGTTGGCATCGTAAAAGGAGCGGATCGTCCCAATGTCGCTCCAATAGCCTTCAAATGAGTAGCTCGCCACCTTCAAGGTATCGATGGCCTCCGGAATGATCTGATGGCCGAAGTCGTGCTCATCCGGCCGCTGCTCGATCATCGTGTTGAGCGTCTCCTTGTTGAAGATGTAGATCCCCATAGAGGCCAGATAGACGCGCCCCTCCGCCTCCATCGCTTCCGAGACTGGACTTTCCTTGCCGTCAAGTTCGCTCTCGTCCGGCTTCTCATGAAATTCCGTGATGAAGCTCTCATTGTTCGTCTTCAGAATACCAAAGGCCGGGGCCTCCTGCGCAGATACCGGGATGGTGGCAATGGTAATGTCCGCCTCCGAGGCCATGTGGTGGGCGTACATCTTGCGGTAGTCCATCGAGTAGAGTTGATCGCCCGACAGGATGAGCACCTGGGAGTGCTTGTAGGTGTTGATGTGGGGTAGGCTGCGGCGGACGGCATCGGCCGTGCCCTGAAACCACTCTTTTGAGGCCGGGGTCTGCTCGGCAGCCAGGATGGTGACAAACCCCCCGCGGAACCGATCAAACCGGTAGGTCCGGGCAATATGACGGTTGAGGCTGGCCGAGTTGTACTGCGTCAACACAAAGATGCGATTGACGTCCGAGTTGATACAGTTGGACACCGGAACGTCGATCAGGCGGTACTTCCCGGCCAGCGGCACCGCCGGCTTGGAGCGGTCGCGCGTGAGGGGAAACAGGCGAGTTCCAGCACCACCACCAAGGATTACGGACAGCAGCTGACTCATGGAAGAAGCAGGGTTAATGAGAGAGGAAACGCACGGGCGCTCGACGCAACCCTGAGACCTCGTTAGCAACGGGGGACGAAGCACGCAACGACCAGCGCGCCCCGTCCAGCGTCGCCGCCGCAGGGTGACGCCTCTAACATAGGAACATCTGCACTCCCTTCCAAGGGC
>CAYFRR010000077.1:0-3558 GCA_964345505.1 uncultured Rhodothermales bacterium | reverse complement strand
GCCCGCGCGAAACACCCCATCCGGCGACAAGGTACCCTTCACAGTCTTTTCTTTTGCCTGTTCTGTTTTCGGCACTCGCCCTTCTGCCTTCATGAGTGAGCACACGGCCCACCTGGTTGCCCGTCTTCGCGCACGCCTCGCGCGCACCGCCCGTCGCATGACGCTGGCCCGCCTGCTTACCGGGCTGCTGCTGTCCCTTGCCCTGGCAGCCGCCGGATGGGGCGTGGCGACGGCCGTGGAGGCCCTCCTCTGGCTCGGCCCGACGGCGCGCGCCCTGCTGTTTTGGGGCGTTGTGCTGAGCGTTGGGGGCGCGGCCGCCGTGCTGTTCGGGCGCCCGGCCTTGCAATACGTTGGGCTGCTCCACGCGCCCGATGCGCATGCAGTGGCCCACCGCGTAGGCGATGCCTACCCGGCCATTGCTGATCGCCTGACGAACCTGCTGCAGCTGGCCGATGGCGCCCGCACCCAGGCCCCCAACCCGCTTGTCGATGGCGCCGTCCGCGACCTGGCGGCGGAGGTCGACGACGTGCCCTTCGAGGCGGTGGAAGACTTCTCGATGCCGCGCCGCGTCAGTCCGTATGCTGCACTCCCCGTCGTGGCGCTGCTGGCGTTTGCGCTACTGGCGCCGGCGTCGTTCTTCGGTGCGGCCGAGCGACTGGTCGCCTACGATGCCGCCTTTGAGCGCCCGGCCCCCTTCTCGCTGGAGGTCCGGCCCCTCGGCGCCGAGCTCATTCGTGGCGACTCGCTGGCCGTCACGGCGCGGGCCTACGGCGACACCCCCGGCGAGGTCACCCTCCGCATGGCCTACGCCGGCGGCGACACTCCAGAAGACGTCCCGGTTGCAGCCACGGCCGATGGCGTCTACCCCCACACGGTCCGCAATATCCGCGAGCCCTTCCGCTACCAGGTGAGCGCCGGCCCCGTCACCAGCGACTGGTACGAGGTGGCCCTCGTGGAGCGGCCGCGGGTTCGGATGCTCAACCTGACGCTCACCTACCCTGCCTACACCGGACGCACACCGGAGGCCCTGCCTGCTAACACAGGCGACGTGCGCGCGCTGCCGGGCACCGAGGTCGCGCTGAATGCCACCGTGGGCGGCCCGGACGTGGCGGAGGCCTCCCTCTTGTTTGAGGATGGGACGCAACAGCCCCTAACGGTCACGGACGAGGGGGTCGCCGGCCAGTTCACGCTCACCGAGGACGGCAGCTACCAACTCATGCTGCAGAGCCCGGACCTGGTGATGAACCGCGACCCTATCACGCATACGCTCCGCCTCCGGCCTGACGCCCCGCCGCGGGTGGACCTGCTCGCACCCGCCGAGGACATGGATCTCCCGCGCGATGCCACCCTGGACCTGCTGGGGCGCATCCAGGACGACTACGGCTTTTCCGACCTTCGCCTTTTCTACCGGCGCGTGCAGAGCCGCTTCGGGCCGCCGAGCACCGAGCTGGAGTCGCTCCCCGTGCCCCTCCCCTCCAGAGACGCTACCGACCACGAGGTCCCCTTCACCTGGTCGCTCGCCGACGACACCACCCTCGACCCCGGCCCGGGCGACGTGATCGAGTACTACCTGCAGATCCGAGACAACGACACCGTCACCGGTCCGAAAGCCTCCCGGAGCGCTGTCCATCGCGTCCGCGTCCCCTCCCTCGCCGAGCGCTACGAGCGCCTGGATGAGGTCAAGGACGACACCGAGAGCCGCCTCGAAGAGACATTGCAGCAGGCCGAGTCGCTGCGCCAGGAGTATGAGGAGTTTCGCGACGAGATGCGGCGCAGCCAGGAAGCCGACTGGCAGGACGAGCAGCAGTTGGAACGCATGCGCCAGCAGCAGGAGCGGATGGAGCAGCAGGCCGAGCAAGTGGCCGAGCAGATGGAGGCGCTGGGGGAAGAGATGCGGAATGACGACCTGGTAAGCGACGAAACCTCTGCCATGTGGGAGGAGCTCCAAGAGGTCACCCGCGAGATTAACTCCCCCGAGCTGCAACAGGCGCTGGAAGAACTCCGCGAGGCGATGCAGGAGATGGACATGGGCCGGATGCAGGAGGCCTTCGAGGACTACGAGTTTAACGAAGACCAGTACCGCGATCGCCTGGAGCGCACGCTCGACCTCTTCCGTAACCTGCGCGTGCAGCAGGAGCTGGAGGAGGCCGCCAACCGGTTCGAAGACCTCGCCCAGCAGCAGGAACAGCTACAGGAGGAAACCGGGAAGCACACCGGAGACACACCCGCAGACGACGCAACCGCACCGGAGGACCTGGCCGCAGCGCAAGACCAGGCCGCGGAGGAAATGCAGCAGCTGGAGGAGCAGCTCGACAAGATCCGCGAGCAGATGGAGGACGTCAAGAACGCGCCCTCCGACGCGCTGGATGAGCTGCGGGAAGAACTTCAAGACCCCTCGTTCTCCGACCAGCTCCAGGAAAACGCCGAGCAGCTGCGGCAGGAGCAGATGCCTGATGCCCAGCAGGGGCAGCAGCAGATGCAGCAGCAGATGCGCCAGAAGCAGGAGCAGCTGATGGATATGCAGCAGCAGATGCAGGGCGCCCAGATGCAGGTCAACCTGCAGGGGCTGCGCCAGGCCATCAGCGACGTGCTCACCCTCTCCCAGCGCCAGGAGTCGCTCCGGCATACCGTGCGCGACTTGCAGAGCGCCAGCGCCCAGCTGCGCACGCTGGCGCAGCAGCAGAGCGCCATGACGGAGAGCGTGCGCACCGTCAGCGATTCGCTGCAGACGCTCGCCCGCGAGATTCCCCAGATGGGGCGCGCCGTGCAGCAACACGCCGGCGATGCCATGCAGGACATGGAGCGCGCTACGGAATCGCTCTCCGAACGCGAGACCCGCGAGGCGCAAGGGCGCCAGCGCACGTCCATGATGCACCTGAATGAACTGGCGCTCGTCCTCAGCGAGCTGTACGAGGCGCTGCAAGACGGCAACGGCTCCGGCGGCGGCATGTCGATGGAGCAAATGATGGAGCAACTGCAGCAGATGTCGGGCGAGCAGCAGCAGCTCAACGAGCAGATCCAGCAGATGCTGAACGAAACGCAGGGCGAGCGGCTGAACGTGGATCAGCAGCAGCGCCTGAACGAGCTGAGCCAGCAGCAAGAGCGCATCCGCGAGCAGCTGCGCGAGATGAACCGGGACCGCCGCTTCCGCAACCGTACCCTGGGCGACCTGGAGGAGGTGGCCAACCAGATGCAGCGTAGCATTGAGGAGATGGAGCAGCGGCGCTTCAACCGGGAGCTCCCTGAGCGGCAGGACCAGATCTTAACGCGCCTCCTGGAGGCTACGCGTGCCCTCAACCGCGAGGGCGAGAAAGAAGAACGGCGCGGCACCACCGGTGAGCAGTTCGTGCGGGACAGCCCCGAGGACCTGTCGCCCGAGCAGGAAGCCGACCGCCTCCGCCAGGCCCTCCTGCAAGCCCTCGAACGCGGCTACGCGTCGGACTACGAGCAGCTCATCCGCCGGTACTTCGAGCTCCTGCAGGAGACGGACGAGTAGGGAGCCGTGTCGGTGCAAGGATCCAGATGGTGAAAGAGGCGTCATTCGTGTTCCTCTACGTC
>CAYFRR010000076.1:8511-12392 GCA_964345505.1 uncultured Rhodothermales bacterium | reverse complement strand
CCTCGTCGCGTCCGTCCCGGGCGCGACGCCCGTTGGGGGCCGTCCCGGCCCCGGGTCCATGTCAGCATTCTTCGCCCGCGTCCTGGGCAGTGCATGTAAGGCTCAAAATATCTACCCCCGCTGCGCACGCCACCCACACAAAAAAGCCCCTTCCCGCGGAGGGAAGAGGCTCAGTGTAGAGGGGACCTACAAAGTCGTAGCGTTAAAGCAGAGGCGTCAGGCGATGTGTGTTTGGAGATCTTCGCGGCGGTTGCGCTGGCGGAGCTTACGGAGCGCCTTCTCCTTGATCTGCCGGACGCGCTCGCGCGTGAGGTCAAAGCGCTGCCCGATCTCTTCAAGCGTCAGCGGGTGCTCGCGGCCGATGCCAAAGTAAAGGCGTGTGATCTCCGCCTCCCGGGGGTGCAGGCCGGTCAGGGCGCGTTCAATATCAATCTTGATGGATTCGTCCATCAGCGTCTCGTCGGGAGAAGCGCCTTCGTCGTTGGGGAGGACATCCAGCAGGCTGTTGTCGTCCTCGTCGTTGAAGGGAGCATCCATGGAGAGGTGGCGGCCAGCGTGCTGCATGGCCTCGCGGACCTTCTCCACGTCGATGTCCAACTCGTCAGCCAGCTCCTCGAGGTTGGGGGGGCGGTCGTGCTCCTGTGCCAGCTTTGCGCTCAGCTTACGGATCTTGGAGATGGTACCGATCCGGTTCAGGGGCAGGCGCACCACGCGGCTTTGCTCGGCCAGGGCCTGCAAAATCGCCTGGCGAATCCACCAGACGGCGTACGAGATAAATTTGAATCCGCGGGTTTCGTCGAAGCGCTGCGCGGCTTTGATGAGGCCGTAGTTGCCCTCGTTGATGAGGTCGGCCAGGCTGAGCCCTTGCCCTTGGTACTTCTTAGCGACAGACACCACAAAGCGAAGGTTGGCGCGGGTCAGGTCATGCAGGGCTTCCTGGTCGCCTTGTTTGATGCGGCGGGCCAGCTCCACTTCCTCCTCGGCCTTGAGCAAGTCAATCTGGCCGATTTCCTGCAGATACTGATCCAGCATGCGCTGCTGGCGAGGGACGTACATAAACCATCCGGGGGTTGAATGAGACGAAGCGAGGATGCTACGGCGTGAGGCGCGTGGGCCGAAACAGTGGGGCTACAGATGGGCAGTGGGGGGTCTCACTGGGCACAGCGCGCAGGGAAAAAGCCGCAAGATTCGCGAAAAAGCAGCATGCAAACGGCGTATTGCCATGTGAGATCCGAACCAGTGCATGCCCGTGAGGTTGCGGCGATCAGAAGGTAAGGGGCCGTATGCTATGGACTTACGCATTGTTTCGGGCCAGATCGAGAATCCCGTCGGCGGTGCGGCGCTCCTCGCTCATCCGCGGCATCTTCGTCTGGCTACTCACCCGGTCCCGCGTTTCGCGGAGCCAGGCATGAAAGGTGCCAGGCGGCACGGGGACGACCTCTGGCATGGCGAAGACCTCACTCTCGCGCCGGATCCGATAGTGGCGGTTCACCTCGATGAGGTAGGTGTCAATGTGCTGGGCGAAGGCCCCGATGTCCGACGGGGGCGCCTCGAACTCCACCAGCCACTGATGCGCCGGCGGCTGATGAGTATCGGCCATTCGAGGAGCCAAATGAAACTCGGCAAAGTGCACGCCGGCCTGCTGACACGCCTGCTGCAGGGCTTCCCGGGCTTCCTCCCCAAACACGGCTTCGCCATACTTGTCGATCATCTCGCTGGTTCGCCCGGCCACGACAATCTTGTACGGGGCTTTTTGCGTAAAGCGGACGACGTCGCCCACCTCGTAAGCCCAGAGCCCGCTGGCGTTGCTCACGAAGGTCGCATAGCGCACCCCTGTCTCGACGGTTTCGAGGGTGTGGCGTGTGGGGTTGGCCGCGGAGAGCTCGTCCAGCCGCACAAATTCGTAGAACACGCCAGCGTTGGTGTGGAGCAGGAGGGCTGGATCGTGCACGTCGTTTTGAAAGCCAAAGAAGCCTTCCGAGGCGCCGTACGTCTCGATAAAGTCGAGGCGGGGCAGCCCGATCAGCTCTTCCAGCAGGTCCCGGTACGAATCCAGCGCCACGCCTCCGGAGATAAAAACTTGGAGGTTGGGCCAGATTTCGCCTATCGTTTGCACATTGGCCTCGTGCCGCGCGTTGTAGCGCTCAATGAGGATGTGAAAGAGGGAGGCGGCCCAGGAGGGCACCATCACGATCAGGCGGATGTCCTGGTCCATGGCATGGTCAGCGATCGCCTCGAGCTTGCGACGCCAACTGGGCTCATCCAGCACGTCATCGGATACCGCCTGGAGCAAGGTGCGGAAAAAGCCGGGGGCGTACGCAGCCAAGATGCCGCTCACTTCGCCTACGAGCACGTCGGGGCGCTCGGGATCGGTTTCAAGGGTGCCGGGGATGGTGAGGTGCTTCCCCAGCAAGAACTGCCAGCGCCCCGTTTCGGCGAGGTAGTTCATCCCCACGCCCAGGCTGAACGATCGGTTGTGGTGCACCATCGCCTCAGAGATGGGCATCACCTTACCCTGAGAGGTCGTGCCGCTGGAGACGGCAAAGTTTGTCGTCCGCCCCGGCCAGAAGACGTCAGGGACGCCGTCCCGGACGCGGGTCGCATCCTCCCGAATATCTTCCCATCGGTGGAGGGGCACACGTTCCTGAAACGCTGCGATGACGTCGGGGGCGTCGGCGATAGCGTCAAAGTTAAACCGCTGGCCCCACTCTGTAGGGGCAGCAGTGCGCAGGAGGTGGCGCAGCAGGGTGCGCTGCGTGGTGAGGGGCGCGCGTTTGCCCTGCTCGGCACGGCGCAGGGGGCCGGGCACAGCGCGTAGGAGAGAGCCGAGGAACGAAGCCATAAGGAAGGACAGCAGACACAAAAATGATAGCCGCGCATGGATCCTACGGGGCCAGCGGCGCACCCCGTAGGTAGGCGGGAGAGCATCTACGTTTCACATGGGAAAAGTTGCCTGCGGTACGCCCGGCCGTTACTTTTGCCGAAGTGCGAGGAACGTCATGTCGTCGGCCGCCGGGCGTCCGTCGGCCCAGAGGTCGCTGCGTGACTTGAGTTGCTCGATAAGCGTGTGGGGCGGCAGGGGCGCCACTGAGGCAAAGAAGTCAGCAATGCGCCGGTAGCCCAACATGTCGCCTGCATCGTTGAAACGCTCGGAGAGCCCATCGCTCATCAGCAGGACCTGATCGTTTGGCGCGAGATCGACGGTCTGGTCGGCATAGGCGAAGTCGTGGATGCTGCCAAGCGGGAGGCCCTTCAGCACAACGAATTCCACATGCCCGGAATCGGCGCGGTAGACGAGCGCCGGCGGCATGCCGGCGGTAGCGATCTGTAGAGTGCCGGCGTCGTAGCGCAATAGCGAGAGGCTCATGTACAGCCCGCACAGGTTCATGCGGCGGATAATGCCGGAAAACCGGGCCAGGGCGTCCGTGAGTGATTCTTCGGGGGCGACGGTCTGAAAAAGTGTCTTCACGGAAGTGGCCATCATACTGGCAGGCAAGCCGTGGCCGGTCGCGTCGCCAATGGCCAAGAGGAGGCGGTCATCGCCCTCGGGGCGCACGTCATAGTAATCGCCGCCGACCTCAGTAGCGGCGTACAGCACGGCATCCAACTCCACCTGCGGGTGGTTCGGCATCACGTCCGGCAGCATGCAGCGCTGGAGGGCCCGCACG
This sequence comes from uncultured Rhodothermales bacterium, assembly GCA_964345505.1. GTDB lineage: Bacteria > Bacteroidota > Rhodothermia > Rhodothermales > Salinibacteraceae > Tc-Br11-B2g6-7. The sequence goes on along the minus strand of CAYFRR010000076.1, from coordinate 8,724 downwards.
CTCTGGATTTCTTGCTCCTGTCGAACGGCTGTGGGAGCGTCTGAATGTTGAGGATAGGCAGCAGAAACCATATATCGGGGTCGATTAGCTATCATAGCCGATGTAAAAGACAGAGCGAGCACGGACGTTTCATCTGATCCGTAGGATTAGCTTCGGCGTCACAAGCGTGAACAGGCGCCGCAGCGCAGGTGAAGGGCGTGCCAAGGGGCAGGG
>CAYFRR010000076.1:7132-8411 GCA_964345505.1 uncultured Rhodothermales bacterium | reverse complement strand
GACGAGGCCCTCCCGCGCTTAGCGTGGCGGGCGGCTCCGCTGCCCGGTACCACCGTCTACGTTCCAGAACCCGTTGCCCTCCTCTCGGGCATAGGTCTCGGCCTCGATGAAGGCCGCCGCCTCCTGGTAGTTGCCCCGCTGCGCCAGGGCAAACCCTTGCGCGAGCAGATGCTCATTCAAGAGCACGCGGGGGCCGTCCTCTTCCGCACGGAGGTACACGTAGGCCAGGAGGGCGCCGTCCGGCGTGCGATGGTCACGGGAGCGGTAGGCGGAGTCGTAGGCCAGTTCAACGGCACTCCCCTCGGCCGCTTCAACCGTAAAGGTGTGTGCGGCCTCCGCCCGGGCCCGCAGCGCAGCCGGCTCCTGGCTGGTGCGCAGGGCCCATTGCTCCAGGTCGGGCCCGTAGGTCCGTGGGGGCACGTCGACCCCAATCAGCCGCACGCGCTCTCCATTCGAGAGATGAAGGGTGTGGGCTTCTGCTACAGAGGCTACGACGAGGGTGTCGCCCGCCGCGGGTGGCGGTGCAGCGAGCCCGTTCCCGGCGGAAAACAGCACGACAGAGATCAGCGAAATAAGCAGGTGCATGGCACGCAGGCATCAGGAGCAGGACAAAAAGACGCTAAGCGACACTAACGCTAAACGACATTAACGCTAAACGACACTAACAGGTATCGTGCAAGACCCTGTAGCACTTAACAGCACGCCATAGCATGGGCCACAGTACGTAGCGTACCAGTCTGTGTCCGGGCCTCGCGCGCCCGAGTCTGGGCCCAGCGCTTCTTGCGGCGGGGCAGAACTCCTTCAGGAGCGCTCGGCCAGCAGATCCAGCGTGCGATAAAACGAGCGGCGGTAGTTGGTGCCTGCCTGGCCGCCGTAGGATCCGCCCCGTTCCTCGCTCTGCTCCGCCCGCACGCGCACCACGCCGTCCGCTTCGGCCGGCTCGATGAGCACAGTCATCTGCTGCTGCAGGGCACCGCCGGTTTCGCCCGCCCGGTCCCGCTCCAGCAGGGCCTCGATGCGTACCCGGTCGCCCGCCAGGCGGTCGACAACGGTGTTGCGTGTGAAGCCGGTTCGGACCAGGGCCTCTTCCACAAGGTCGATGGCTTCATCGGTGGTCAGCTGATATTCGGCGCCCCGCGTGCTGCCGAGCCCCGCACAGCCCGCGCCCAGCATGAGCAGTAGGACGAGACCAGCGACCCACCGGATGGATGAAATGCTTCGGGCGAGTGGAAGGATGAACATACGTGGGGAGGTGTAGAAGAAGAGAAATGGACCCTCA
>CAYFRR010000076.1:0-7032 GCA_964345505.1 uncultured Rhodothermales bacterium | reverse complement strand
GCGGCAACCGACGGGTTGCCACGGCTACGACGTCTGCCGCAACCTACTCCATCTCCTCCTCTTCCAGCCCCCCTTCGGCCCCTACCAGCGGCACAAACCGGAAGCGGTGGTGGCTCTCCTGCTCATAGGAGTCCTCGCCCGTGCGGTACACCCGGCGCATCACTTGCCCGCCGGATTTGCCGACCGGTACCACGAGGCGTCCGCCCTCGTGTTTTTGGGACGGCACCCGGAGCTGCTCCATCAACGGTTGGGGCACCTCGGCTGCGCCGGCCGTCACCACGATGCCATCGTACGGGGCGAACGCCGGCCAGCCCAGCGAGCCGTCGCCCGCACGGGAGACTACGCGGTAGTCGAGGTCCTCCAGCACGTCGGTGGCCCGCTTCAGCAGGGAGCGGTGTCGCTCAATGGTGAAGACGCGCGCGCCCATCTCGCAGAGCACGGCGGCCTGATAGCCGCTTCCCGTCCCCACCTCCAGCACGCGGTCATCCGGCTGGACGTCCAGCAGCATCGTCTGGTAGGCCACCGTGAAGGGCTGGGAGATTGTCTGCCGCTTGCCGATCGGCAGCGCTTCGTCGCGGTAGGCCCGGTTGCGCAGGGCCGGCTCCACAAACGCGTGGCGCGGGACCTTGGCGATGGCTTTGAGGACGCGCTTGTCGTCGATGCCGCGCTCATGCAGCTCTTCCACCAGCTGCCGACGTTGCTGATGGTACTTGCGAGAGGAGGCCATGGGGGAAATGAGGGAAACGAGCAGGAAGCGGATAGCGGGGGAGGGCCGGACGTCAGGCTGCGGCCGCAGCCGCGGGAGCGCTGAGGGCGTCCATCATCTGGGCCTGAAGCTCCTCGGGGGTAAGGTTCGAGATCAGGTCGCCGTTGCGGGAGACGGAGATCGTCCCGGTTTCTTCCGAGACCACAATCACGAACGCATCGGTTTGCTCCGTGAGCCCTACGGCAGCCCGGTGGCGTAAGCCCAGCTGCGGGCTGAGCTTCATGCTGGTAGACACCGGCAGGATGCACCGGGCCGCCTCCAGCTTCCGGTTGCGGATGATCACGGCGCCGTCGTGCAGCGGGTTTTGCCCATGAAACAGCGTCACCAGCAAGTCGCTGCTCACCCGGGCGCCGACCTGCTTGCCGGTTTCAATGTAGTTGCGCAGGCCGGTGGACCGCTCCATGACGACGAGCGCGCCGATGTAATGCTCGCTCATGTGCCGCGCGGCCTCGGTGACTTCCTCCACCAACTCGTCCTGGTCAGACGAAGCCACGAAGCGGCGGACAAGCGGGTTTTGGCCCAGCAGCAACAGCAGGCGACGAATCTCAGGCTGAAAGAGCACGATGATCGCCAGGACGGCCACATCCCCGATCGTGGAGAAGAGGGTCTCCATGATCGTCATGTTCGCCGCGGTCACGATTACCTGCACAAGATACAGCGCCAAGACCCCGAGGAAGATAGACACGGCCAGTGTGCCGCGCATCAACAGGTACAGCTTGTAGAGGAGGTAGGAGACCAGGGCCACCTCCAGCACATCGACGATGCGGATGGGAATGAACCAGTCGAAGAGCGTCACAGGCGGGGTGGGTGGTACAGGGGCGGAGGGGAACGGGGGGCTGGCTTGGCTTCACTGACCTGCACGGGCCGTGGCCATCAAAAGAGCGAGCATGTCAACGGTAGGGCCTACATCATGGGTCCGCACGAGGGAGGCACCCCGCAGCACGGCGACGGCAGTGGCCCCGAGGCTTCCGAAGAGGCGGTCTTTGATGGGCACCGGTGTGCCGGGGTCGCCCAACACGGCCCCGATGCTGCTTTTGCGGGAGACCCCGACCAATACCGGATGCCCCAGGTCCACCAGGCGGTCGATGGCATTAACCAGGCGAAGGTTCTCTTGCGTTGTCTTGCCAAAGCCAAAGCCCGGATCCACGGCCACATCAGCGACGCCCGCCGCATGAGCGATGGTCACGGCCTCGCGCAGGGCATCGGTGACCTCCGCTACGACGTCCGTGTAGGTGTGCTCCTGGGGCATGGCGCCGGGCCTGCCCAGCGAGTGCATCAGGATAAGTGGAGCGCCCGCTTCAGCCGCCACCTCCGCCATCTCCGGGTAGATGCGCAGGCCGGTAATGTCGTTGACGAGGTGTGCACCGGCATCCAACGCCGCGCGGGCCACCTCGGGCTTGTAGGTATCCACCGAGATGAGCACCTCAGGAAACCGCGCGGCGATGCCTTCCACCACGGGCACCACGCGCTCGCGCTCTTCCTGCAGCGCGACCGCCTCGGCCCCTTCCCCGTACGTCTTCCCAGCTGGCCGCGAGGACTCGCCCCCCACGTCGATGATCGCCGCGCCCTCGGCAATCATCTCCTCCGTGCGCGTTAGCGCGGCATCCAGGTCGGTGTACTGCCCCCCATCAGAGAACGAGTCCGGGGTGACATTCAAAATACCCATCACCTGTGCGACTCCGTCGGGTACGGGACGGCAATCCAGCGTCCGCCCGCGGCAATCGAGGATGAACGAATCGGGCTCGGTAGGTGCGGACATGGATTTCGGAAAGTCGCTTGAAGAGAAAACAGAATACGTACCGTACGAGCCCTGCGGCCACTGGGGTTCTTGTGGAGCCGAGGCTCCAGCAGCACCAATGCCCGTGTCCCAACGCCTGTGTTCCAACGATCGTAACACGCCCGCTGGACCAATTAGCCCCAGCAGCGTTACACGATATACACACGCTGTATCACCTTACAAACCAATTTCAACGGAGGGTAGCGGTATGGGAAAGAAACTCTTGATGCTGGTCGGCGACTTCGGGGAGGACTACGAAATCATGGTGCCGTTTCAGGCGCTCCAGATGGTCGGCCATGAGGTGCATGCCGTCTGTCCCGACAGGGAGGCCGGTGAGACGGTGAAGACTGCGATCCATGACTTCGAGGGGGACCAGACGTACACCGAGAAGCCGGGGCACAACTTTGAGTTGAATGCCACCTTCGACGCCATCGATGAGACGCAGTACGATGCGCTGGTGGTGCCGGGCGGCCGGGCGCCGGAGTACCTGCGGCTGAACGACCGTGTGCTCGAGATTACGCAGCATTTCTTTGCCGAGAACAAACCGGTGGCCTCCATCTGTCACGGCTTGCAGATCCTGGCCGCTGCGGGCGTCCTCGACGGTCGCACGTGCACCGCGTACCCGGCGTGCGGACCCGAGGTGAGCCTTGCGGGCGGGACCTTCGTGGAGCACGCGGCTGACGAGGTAGAGGTGGATGGCAACCTCGTGACGGCTCCCGCCTGGCCCGCGCATCCGGCCTGGCTGGCTGCATTCCTTGACGTGCTGGGCACCACGATCGACTCCCGGGAGCCGGCGATGGCCTAACCGCACGGGTTTGCTGTGCGATACGCACCCCATGAAACGCACCGCATGAAAAAAGCCGGGCGGCTCTTCGGAGCGCCCGGCTTTTTGTGTAGGTCGATGGGGTGCGCGTAGCCGGTGGGGGTGCGCTCTGCTTGGCTGCTGAACCGGAGGCTTATCCGTAGATCCCCCGCATTTGCAGCGCGGTCGCCACCTTGTCGATGCCCAGGACGTAGGCCCCGATGCGGAGCGACACCTCGTACTGCTCAGCGGCTTCGTAAACGTTGTCAAACGCCTGCCGCATGGACCGGTCGAGGCGGCGGTTGACCCGGTCGAGCGTCCAGAAGTAGCCCTGGCGGTCCTGCACCCACTCGAAGTACGAGACCGTCACGCCGCCGGCGTTGGCCAGAATATCTGGAATGACGATCACGCCATTGCTATTCAGGATATCATCGGCTGCGGGCGTGGTTGGGCCGTTGGCGCCCTCCGCAATGATATGGGCCTGAATGTCGCCCGCGTTCTTCTTTGTGATCTGATCTTCCTTGGCCGCCGGCACCAGCACATCCACGTCCAGTGTCAGGAGTTCATCGTTTGAAATCTTGTCTGCGCGCTGGTAGCCTTCCAGCGAGCCCTTGTTGGCTTCCGCGTAGTCGATCATCGCCTGGATGTCCAGGCCCTCAGCGTTGTAGTAGCCGCCACTGATGTCGCTTACAGCTACCACTTTGCAGCCCTGCTCCGCCAGCAGCAGCGCGGCAATGGAGCCCACGTTGCCAAAGCCCTGCACAGCTACGGTTGATTGATCGGGGCGCATGCCTTCGCGCTCCATCGCAGCCAGCGTGACCGTCATGACCCCCCGCCCGGTGGCCTCCTTGCGCCCGGCCGAGCCGCCCAGCAGGATGGGCTTGCCGGTCACCACCGCGTTCTCGGTGCGGCGGGAGTGCATGGAGTAGGTGTCCAGTATCCACGCCATGATCTGCGCGTTCGTGTTCATGTCCGGCGCGGGGATGTCGCGGTTGGGGCCAAACACGTCGATCAGGTTGGCGGTGTAGCGCCGCGTGAGGCGCTCCAGCTCGCCGGCACTCATGTCCCGCGGGTTGCAGCGCACGCCGCCCTTGGCGCCCCCAAACGGCACGCCCACCACGGCACACTTCCAGGTCATCCAGGCTGCGAGGGCCTTCACCTCATCGAGGTCCACGTCGGGCGCGAAGCGGATGCCCCCTTTGCTGGGCCCGAGCACTTCGTTGTGGATCACCCGGATGCCCTCATACATCTTCACCCGGCCATCGTCCTTCACCACCGGCACCGCGGTGATGTGTACACGGGAAGGCGTGATCAGGTACTCGTAGAATCCCGGATCCAGCTCCAGGATTTCCGCAGCGATATCGAACCGCTCCACCATCGACTGAAAGGGGTTGTCGTGGTCGCGGATGGGCGCGGGCTCCTGGTAAACAGAGCGCTCGCGCAGATTGCGTTTGAACGGCATAACAGCATAGGGGTTGGAAAAAGAGCACGGCGGGTGCGCCGCCAGCGTGAGTGCCACGTGGACTCTATAAGGTATGAGTTTGCAGGCAACCTGCAACATGAATCTTCCTCAAGGATCTGCCCGGTTGACTTCTATATGCCGCTTTCCCGCCGCCGCAAGCACGCCATATCACAGCTCACCCGGAAGCGCTCCCGCGATGAAGCAGGCGAGATGCTGGTGGAGGGCATCCGCGGGGTGGAGTCTGCCGTGGCTGCGGAAGCGCCGCTGGTAGAGCTCGTGGTGACGCCTGAAGCGGCCGCTGCGCCCCGGGTGGCGGCGTTGCTGGAAGCGGCCGCCGCGCCCGTCCACACAGTCCTCGCCGAGGAGATGCGCACCCTCAGCGCTACGGAAACGTCCCAAGGGGTGCTGGCGGTGGTAGAAACGCACCGCACGCCCCCGGAGGCGCTAACGGACGCGGCGTCGGTGCTCCTGCTCGATGGCGTGCAGGACCCGGGCAACGTGGGCACCATGATTCGCACGGCCGCATGGTTTGGGGTTGACGCTGTAGCCAGCGCGCCGGGCACGGCGGGCTTCTTTGGGCCGAAAGTGGTGCGCGCGGCGGCCGGGAGCCTGTGGGACGTGCGGCTGAGCCCTACCACCGACGCCGCTGCCTTCCTGGAGCAGTTGCGTCGTCACGACTTTCGCTGCTACGGGGCCGACCTCCACGGTACCCCGGCGACGCACTGGACGCCCGCCCGCCCGGCCGTGCTGGTGATGGGCAGCGAAGCACACGGCCTTTCGCCCGCGGTGCGGGATGCGCTGGATGAGCCGGTGGCCATCCCAGGGAGCGCCTCCCGGGAAGGCGCCGAGTCGCTGAATGTGGCCGTGGCGGCGGGCATCCTGATCCACGCCTGGCAGGGGGAGGGGTAAGGCCGTTCCCTTTTGCTGAAAAACCATGCAGCTGTGCCAAAATAGTGCAGTACTCTTACTATTTTGCTATGCTATCATCAGAGCCTCAGTTATCTTTTCCACACACGACCATCTGTTTATCCTATGGAGATCCCCGCCTTGCAAGGGCTGGCGTCGGAGCGCCGCCTGATGACTATGGAGCAGCCCCTGCAAACAAGCGAGCAGCAGTCCTCGCTGCGCATTGGCGTACCGGCGGAGGCGTCCAACGAAGAGCAGCGGGTAGCGCTGGCGCCGAGTGGGGTGGAGACGCTCGTGGCCAGCGGTCATGAGGTCTACGTGGAGTCGGGCGCAGGCGCGAATGCGCACTTCACCGACAACGAGTACGCGGAGGTCGGCGGGCAGGTAGTGGGCGCGGCAGCCGACGTCTACAGCAAGAGCGAGCTCATTGTGAAGGTGGGGCCGCCGGTGGGCGATGAGCTGGACCTGCTGCAGGCCAAGCAGGTGCTCATCTCGGCCCTGCACCTCGGCGCCACCACCTCGCAGTTTTTGCAGCGCCTGATGGAGCTCCGTATCACCGGCATCGGGTTTGAGTTCATCCGCGACTCCGACGGTTCGCTGCCTATCGTCCGCATGATGCATGAGATCATGGGGTCGCTGGCGGTGCAGATCGCTGCACGGTACCTGGAGAGCGACGAGGGCGGCAAGGGCATGATGCTGGGCGGTATCTCCGGCGTGCCCCCGTCCACGGTGGTGATCCTGGGCGCCGGCGTGGTGGGCGAGTGGGCGGCGCGCACCGCTCTCGGGTTTGGCGCCCACGTGATTGTGCTGGACCGCGACCTGGGCGCGCTGCGCTCCGTGGAGCACTACCTCAACCGCAACGTGACGACCGCCATGGCCTCGGCGCAGTACATCCGGCAGGCCGTGCTGTCGGCCGATGTGGTGATCGGCGCCATGATGAGCAACGGCGAGCGCTCGCCGCTCCTCGTCACCGAAGACATGGTGGCCGCCATGCAGCCCGGCTCCGTCATCGTGGACGCCGTCATCGACCAGGGGGGCTGCGTAGAGACGAGCCACCCCACCACCCACTCGGATCCGGTCTTCCGCATGTACGACGTGGTGCATTACTGCGTGCCCAACATGCCATCCAATGCGGCCCGCACAGCCACGTACGCCCTCACCAACGTGCTCGTCCCGTACTTGCTGCAGATTGGCCGGACGGGCTCCATCAACGATGCCCTGTGGCACAATGTAGGCCTTCGGAACGGCACATACGTGTACCGGCGCTACCTCACCAAGAAGAGCCTCGCCACGCCGTACGGCCTCCCGCACCGCGACAT
>CAYFRR010000075.1:0-12473 GCA_964345505.1 uncultured Rhodothermales bacterium | reverse complement strand
CCGAACCCATCCGGCCAAATTCCATAATTCTTTGCGGGCGTGTAGAATCCACGGCCTCCACCGCTCGTGCATCTGCGCCGGTTGTACTGTATACTGTGCCCGTGTGGCGGGAGGCCCCGTCGCAACGCCCAACCGCCCGCTGTTCTCCTGACGAAACCAATCCGTCCACTCGATGGAAGCCACCCAGACAAAAACCAACGGCAAAATTGCGCAGGTCATCGGCCCGGTGATTGACGCCGAATTTCCGGCCGACGCCGTGCCCGATATCCTCGATGCGCTCTACATTGAACGCGAAGACGGCACCCGCCTCGTGGTCGAGGTGCAGCAGCACCTGGGCGAAAACCGCGTCCGCGCCATCGCGATGGACTCCACCGACGGCCTCCAGCGGGGCACCGCGGTGATCGACACCGGGCAGCCGATCTCGATGCCTGTTGGCGACGACATCCGGGGCCGCCTCTTTAACGTGGTCGGCGAGGCCATCGACGGCCTGCCGCAACCGGAGGCCAGCGAGCGGCGCGCCATCCACCAGGACGCCCCGGCCTACGACAACCTCGCGCCCAGCACCGAGGTGCTGGAGACGGGCATCAAGGTCATCGACATGCTGGAGCCGTACGCCCGTGGGGGTAAGATTGGCCTCTTCGGCGGCGCCGGCGTGGGCAAGACGGTGCTCATCCTGGAGCTCATCAACAACATTGCAAAGGAGCACGAGGGCCTCTCCGTGTTCTCTGGCGTAGGCGAGCGCACGCGGGAAGGCAACGACCTCCTGCGGGAGATGCTGGAAGGCGGCGTGATCGACTACGGCGAGGACTTCAAGCACGTCATGGAAGAAGGCGGCTGGGACCTCGACAAGGTGGACATGGACGCGCTGCAGAACAGCAGCATTAGCCTCGTCTTCGGCCAGATGAACGAGCCGCCCGGTGCCCGTGCCCGCGTGGCCCTCTCCGGCCTCACGCTGGCCGAGTACTTCCGTGACCTGGGCGGGCGCGACGTGCTCTTCTTTGTGGATAACATCTTCCGCTTCACGCAGGCCGGCTCCGAGGTATCGGCGCTGCTCGGCCGCATGCCCTCCGCCGTGGGCTACCAGCCGACGCTGGCCTCGGAAATGGGCGAGATGCAGGAGCGCATTACCTCCACCAAGAAGGGCTCCATCACCTCCGTGCAGGCCATCTACGTGCCGGCGGATGACCTCACCGACCCCGCGCCCGCCACGACGTTTGCCCACCTCGACGCCACGACGGTGCTCTCACGCCAGATCGCCTCGCAGGGCATCTACCCGGCCATCGACCCGCTCGACTCCACCTCAACCATCCTGAACGCCCGCACGCTGGGCAATGAGCACTACGACACGGCGCAGGAGATCAAGGAGCTGCTGCAGCGCTACAAGGAGCTGCAGGATATCATTGCCATCCTGGGCATGGACGAGCTTTCGGAGGAAGACAAGACCGTGGTGCGCCGCGCCCGTCGCGCGCAGCGTTACATGAGCCAGCCCTTCTTCGTGGCCGAGCAGTTTACCGGCACGCCGGGCGTCTACGTCAAGCTCGAGGACACCATCCGCGGCTTCCGCATGATTCTGGATGGCGAGCTGGACCACTTCCCTGAAGGCGCGTTTGCCTTCAAGGGCGCCATCGAAGAGGTGATTGAGGCCGGTGAGAAGATGCTGGCTGAAGACGAATAACCGTCGCGCCCCCTGCCTTCCTTCTGATTCTGTGTAGTTGTTATGGACAACCTCTTCGTCGAGATCGTGGCTCCGGACCGCCGGGCCTTTCAGGGCCAGGCCCAGGGCCTCCGGGCGCCCGGGGCCGAAGGCTCCTTCGAGATCCTGAAGGACCACGCGCCCATGATTGCCACCATTGAGGTGGGGCCCATCTTCGTCACCTCCCTGACGGGCGAGAAGATTGGCTTTGCGACCAGCGGGGGCTTTGTGGAGGTGCTCAACAACGTGGTGACCGTGCTGACGGAAACGTGTGAGCCAGCCTCCGAGATTGATGTAGAGCGCGCCCAGGATGCTGAGCAGCGCGCTAAGGAGGCGCTGACGGCCGCTGCAGGCCCTGAGGAGCGAGAAAAGGCAGAGAAGGCCCTGGAGCGCGCCCGCAACCGCCTGCGCCTGTCGATGGGCGACGTGTAAGGTTTTCTTGTTGCGTCATTGGCCCTCCAACCACTGATGGTGGCCCATGCCAACCACCCAGCTGCATCGCGCGATCGTGCTGTGCGCGGGCTTCGGCACGCGGCTCCGCCCCCTCACCGACGACACGCCGAAGCCGCTCGTGGAGGTGGCCGGCCGGCCCATCCTCGACTACTTGCTGGCTCAGCTGGTGAACAGGCCGGCGCTGGAGCAGATCACCGTGGTCACGAACAACGCCCACCCCAAGGCCTGGCAGTCCTGGGCGGCTCACTGGAGGCGGCGCCTCCACGACACGCCCCTTACCCTGTCCCTGTTGGAGGACGGCGTGACCCGTACCGAGGATGCGCTCGGGGCCGTGGGCGATCTACAGTTTGCCCTTCAACAAACGGGTACGGACCGGCCCGCCCTCGTCGTCGCCGGCGACAGTATTTTTCGCCTCTCGCTTGCCCCCCTGTTTCACACCTTTCAGGAAACGGGCACCGCGCAGGCGCTGGCGCTCTACGAAGACGGCCCGGCCCACCATCTACGTCAGACGAGCGTCTTTGACCTGACGGACGACGGGGTTGTGCGGGGCCTCACGCACGGGCCCACCAGCCACGAGCCCGGGTGGACGAGCCCGGCATGCTACGCCCTCCCGCCTTCTGCCCTGCAGCACGTGACCTCCTATCTGCAGCGAGGCGGCGACGCGGATTCCCTCGGCGCGTTTCTGCACGACCTCGCCCAGCATCAGCGGGTGGAAGCCGTCCGTGGTCCGCGGCACTCGGGCCTGCGCGTTCACATCAACACGCCGGAAGCCCATGCCGAGGCAGACCGAGCCTTGCGCGATGCGTCGGTGCTCGTTCAGCCATAGACCGCTGCTTCTGGACTTCGGCACCCCTGTTGCCATGGCACGTCCCCCGGTCGCACTCGGCCGTATCCTGTGAAAGTACGAGAGTGCGATTTAGTAGGCAGCACGATTTCTCCGTGGGGGCTACCGGCTCAGTCCGCCGCTGCCGCAGCCAGATCTATTTCAGATCATCAAGTAGCTCCGACGCCTCCTGATAACGCTCGTCCGGATCCTTGCGGAGCAATCTATCCACCACCTGCTCCAGCTTCGAGGACACATCCGAGCGAAAGTTAGCAAGCGGAGAGGGCTCTTCCGTGATTACAGAGTCGATAGTTTGCCTCGTGCTGTCACCCTGAAAAGGCCGCTGCCCGGCAAGTGCTTCGTAGAACAACACGCCCAGCGACCACAGATCCGTACGGTGATCCACAGGAGCTCGCAGGGCCTGCTCGGGACTCATGTAAGCTGGCGTTCCCAAAGCCTCCTCCGAGTCCGCCAGTTCTGGTCCGAGAACAAAGGAGATCCCAAAGTCGATAAGCTTTGCGTTTGCTTCCACCAGCTCACCAGAGCGAAGCGAGAAGCGTCGGGTTAGCAACACATTGGCCGGCTTGACGTCGCGATGCACGATTAGCGCTTCGTGGGCAGCGTACAGGCCGGCTGCGATCTGACGTACCAACTCGACCACCTCCTCAGTCGGAACCGTGCCGCGTGTCAGTCGCTGCCTCAACGTCTCGCTATCGTAGAACCCCATCGCCATAAACAGCCGGCCTCCATCTGTTTGATCGATGTCGTACACCGGACAAATATTGGGATGCTCCAACACCGATACTGCTTTGGCTTCGCGAACGAACCGTTGTTTGATCCTTTCGACGGCGCAGAGATGCCGTGGTAGGAATTTGAGAGCTACCAGCCGGTCAAGCTTGAGGTCGCGCGCTCTGTACACGACCCCCATCCCCCCGCCTCCCAGTCTCTCATATAACTGATAATGTGAGATCTGCTGCCCCGTGAGCCTGCCTTCATTCGATTCGGCACGCGCGTAGCCGCCATGCATGTTATCGATGTCTGTCAACACCTGGTCGGCCTCCTCATAGGCCTCAAGCAGCGACTCCACCTCGCGGCGCACAGCCGGTGCTCCAGCACAATGCGAGTCCAGACATGCTTCCCGGGCATCGCCCTGGCAATCAAGCGCTGCGTGAAACGCCTTTTGGATCCGCAGGGCGTATTCTTCAGATAGGCGATCTCTCATCATAAGTCTCGCTGAAAGATGACGGGCTACCACGCTGGTACTCGCGCCAGATAGATCTCGAAGATATCCGCGCGCGAAAAGTGGTCGCTATGGTAACGGCGATTGCGCTGATTACATCGAGCGGTTTTCATATCGGACTGTGTTCGATCCAACGGATGCCAGCCGAAAGAAACCGGTGGACAGATTGCCAACTATCCTTACTTGCTCGTTCCTCCGCCGCTGTCATCTTTCAACTCGCGCAAGAGCCAGGCTCTGGCAAATCGCAAGTCGCGTTCTACAGTGGATACCGAGACACCAAGAACCTCAGCGATCTCTTCATTTGTGAATCCGGCAAAATACCGGTGCTGCACGACGTTCCCTGCTCTGGAGTGCACAGTCTCCAATCGTTGAAGCGCTGCGTCCAGATCCAGGATTGTCCGAGCACTGGAGTCGGGTACGAACAGTTCTTCATCGAGAGGAAGTTTCGGAGCACCCCCACCTCGCTTGAGCGCCTTGCGGTCGCGGGCATAATTCACCAGGATACGCCGCATCACCTTCGATGCCATCACCAGGAAGTGCCTGCGGCTCTGCCAGTCTACCGCATTGATATCGATGAGCTTCAGATACGCTTCGTGCACAAGGCCGGTTGTGTTCAGGGTATGGCCCGGACGCTCGTTTCGCATACGGGCATGAGCCAGCCGCTTCAGTTCCCGATAGAGCACCGGCATGATCTCATCAAAAACGTCCTCAGCTCCCTCACCATAAGCATTAAGCAGGCCTGTTATGTCTGGCTCTTCATCCATTTACAAACCCCTCCTGAGCATTCTGGCCGTCAGCAAGTCTTCAGACTACGTGCTCTTGCCGCCCCACAACATGCGTCTGTTATCTACACAAGAACTTTATAAAGGGTTCGACGCTGCCCTCGTGCCGTTAAGGGTGAGACGCAGCGACAAAGAAGGCATCCCGAATCTTCTGCATAATGTTTAGAGGAGGTACTGCTATGAGACGCATTGTCTGCATGATCGCCCTACTATTCGTATACCTGCCATTAACTGCTGATGCGCAGGACCACTTAGACAACCACAGCGACACCTTCTGGATTGCAGCGGAAGAGCAAATACTTGCCACTCTTGGTTATCCAACCGGAGGTCTGCTGGCTGATCCTGCTGTGGCCCACGGGATCGAAGTCCCTCGCCTCTTTACCAACAAGCACTCCATCGCGATTGCTGCCGGGAAGTACACCCGTGGGCTTGCAGAGACTTTTGGCATCCCGGAAGAGGTTTCGGACGAGCAGTTGATAACGACGATGGAAAATGCGCTGTTGATGGCTGTATATCATCGCGACAAGATGAACTACGACCGCATAGCGACATCGCTGGTAAATCTCCATAAGGGCCATAACAATCCCGAAGTCAAAGATATGGCCCTCGGAGTGCTTCAGCTCATCGGAGATAACCGAGGACTTGCATACGTTCGCGACGTGGCTTCGGAGGATGAGCGCAATCACTGCCGGCATCTTGCTGTGGGCGTAGTTGGTGATTACTTTGCCGCCCATCCAGTGATCGCGGGACAGTAGCCTGAGTAACCAGCATCATCGCATGTACGACACCCCTCGGAGAATAAACTGCTTCGGGGGGTGTTTGTATGTTGCTGCAATTTCAACCATTGCCCGTATGGTTTGAACAGAAGCGTTTGGTATGGCTGTGCCCCCTGCTGAAGCCCCTGCCAGGTTTTGAAGGCTCCCGTATATACCCCCAACCAGTGGAGCCCAATCTGTCGTTTTACGAGGGGCAAACTCCTTAACGCGAACTTCATGGAGGTTCCGAAGTCCATCTCGTGCTACTAAGGGTGAGACGCAGCGACAGAGAAGCTATCCTGATTCTTGAACTCCCGAAGCTGGATACCCTTCGCGAGGTGTTTGGTGTGAAAACACTTTTTGGCTCAAAGCAATCTCGCCTAAAACTATCTTGCCGAAAGCCACTCATGCAGTTGTTTTTTCGATTAATTCACCGTAGTTGTAGAATGAAAGTTTGTTTCATAGTGTGTACTATACCATGAGCATTTCCGTAGAGGAACGCTATCACGGCGCCGTCATCGAGATAAAAGGCAAATTTCTTGGCAGCAGTCAGGGCCGAGAGTTTAAGGATATTATCGAAAAGCTTAAGGAGAGCGGGACGGTGTACGTAGTCGCGGACCTGGGCAAAACCGAGTTTATAGACTCCACTGGAATCGGGGTCCTCACCAGCAGCCTCACCTCACTTCGCAATGCAGGCGGCGACATGCATGTGGCTAACATGAAGGACCGTGTACATGGGCTCTTCGTCGTGACGCGCCTGCTGGGATCGGCGTTCGTAGACTACGAGTCTGTCGAGGAGGCTCTCCAGGCGTTCGACAAAACCTCCGCAGAAACGCCTGAAGAAAAAGCGTCCTGAGAAGGTGAGGGGCTCCACGGCTGCGGCTTCTTAAACGCAGCCGTCGTCTCCAGAGGGTTGAGGTGGGAATAAAATGATAGCATCCGCCTCTACGAAAGGAGATGAGGAAATCCGGGGGGGGGTTGTCAGAACCCCGCGGCTTGCTGTCAGGACGGGTTGCCATTTTAGAAAGTCAGCGATGGAACCATGACTGAAACGGACACCCAGCGTATTGAGGAGTTTCAGGCGGAAAACCGCCGTTTACGGCGGGCTGTGGATGAACTTGCGATATTGAACGATCTTGCGCTGGACATTGGCGGCAGCACCGACAGTGAGGAAATCATGCGCACTGTCGTCGGCAAATCCATTCGAGCGATAGGTGCCGAGCAGGGCGACATTACTTTGGTAGACAGCGAGGAGAGCGACAGAGCGTCCACCCTCGTCCGCAGCATCGTCAGTTCAGCCGATCAGTCGCCGCTACATCTCAATCAAAATCTACTGGGATGGATGCAGATCAACAGGAAGCCGCTACTTATCAACGAGCCAGCTATCGACCCCCGGTTTCGGTACGTCGAGTGGGATCGGTCCGTGCGTTCTGTGCTCTGCGCGCCGATGATGGTTAAATCAAAACTGATCGGCATCCTCACCATCTATAACAAAAAGCTTGAAAGTGGCTTTAAGAAGGAAGATCAACGGCTGCTCTCGATCATTGCTGCTCAGTCGGGGCAGATAGTGGAGAATGCCCGGCTCCACGAGGAAGAGCAAAAGCTCATCGAGATGCGGAAAGAGATGGATGTGGCTGCCGAGATACAGCGGCAGCTCCTCCCTCGCAAATCGCCAGACATCGACGGCTACAGCATCTGCGGAAAAAATATTACGGCGCGAGCCGTAGGCGGCGACTACTTCGATTTTATTCAGATCGCGCCCTACCGCTGGGGCATTACGCTCGGTGATGTCAGTGGAAAAGGTCTGCCGGCGTCGCTTCTTATGGCCAATCTGCAGGCAAGCCTCCGAGGGCAAATCCTGCACGACCTATCGCCCGCTGAGTTACTTGCGTACTCCAACAAGCTGCTGCATCAAAGTACGAGCGCAGAAAAGTTCGCTACCGTCTTTCTTGCGATCCTGGATGCCTCCACCCATGCACTACACTACTCGAGTGCCGGACACGAATATCCCTACCTCGTGCGCGCTGATGGTTCGCTGGAGCGCCTGAAGACTGGTGGGGTGCCACTCGGAATGTTTTCATCACACACATACGAGGAGGCATCCGTCGCACTCAGCCCTGCCGATCACCTGTTCATTTTTTCCGACGGCATCACTGACAGCATGAATGCCGAGGAGGAAACCTTCGGAGAGGAGCGACTCGAACAGGTGCTTGCGGCACATGCCGGCGACGCTAATAGCAAAGCCCTGATGGATGATGTATTCGCCAAAAGCATTGAGCACAGCGGGAAAACAGATTTGTTCGACGACCTCACCGTGGTAGTGCTTTCCAGAATCGAATGAGAGGTACCTGCCATGCTTGTTCGACTTGTAGAACTTACCGTAAGGTACGGCCAACAATCCGATCTTGAGGCTGCCTACCGCAATGCTGTCATCCCGACGATGGAAACCACCGACGGGTGCCTTTTCGCAGGACTGCTACAGAGCCTTGATTGTGCTGAAGAGTTCTGCTCGCTCACCCTCTGGTCGTCGGAGGACGATGCCCGTGCATACGAAGAGAGCGGCACGTTTGAAAAACTTCTCAACCGTGCCCGGCCCTACCTCGAGGAGAGCGCAGAATGGAAGATACAGCTCTCGCGCGATGATACGCTGGAGTACGGGCCTGTACGATCAGAACCCGTGGTTAAAAGCTATCCGGTTGGAAAATTAGCAAAGCCTCCCCCGGAAAACGTACCGGGCACAAAAGGCTACCTCCGCGTGCTGTCACTGAAACTAAAGCCGGACATGAAGAAGGAATTCAAGGATATCTACAAGAGAGAAATTCAGCCTGCGCTGGAAGTGGCGTTGGGGTGCCGGTATGCCTTTCTTGTAGATAACGTTCAACGTCAGAATGAAATGCTCTCCTTCACCATCTGGGATGATCTCGAGTCCGTCGAAGCCTATGAGCAAGGAGGCACGTTCGATCACCTGGTTCAAAAGGTAGAACATACCCTCTCTCAGCTCTACCAATGGAAAATGGCGCTCAGTCGGCGGTCGGCCACTACTACCGTTACCAGCGATGATATCGGAATAAGTACGTTCACGCTGGTAGCCGGAAAGCGTTTTAAGTGAGAGACAGCAGGCCGAACGATTTTTAAGCTAAACGGGCTCGTACACAAATAAATTAAACAACGTGCCCCTTCAATCTGTCTATATAAGCGAATAGATAGCAGTACGCATAAACAGCGAGTCAGGCTCTGATGGTGACGTAGTACACTCTTAGCTGCAGTCTCCGGCATTCGGGGAGGTGGTTCAAATGGTCGGATCGTATGTTAACCACTACAAAATGACCGACAAACTCGGTGAGGGTGGAATGGGTGTGGTGTACCTTGCCGAGGATACCCGGCTGGGGCGACAGGTAGCCATCAAGTTTCTGCCGCCCCGGGCGACAGCAAGGATGGAAGACCGGAAGCGCTTCGAGCAGGAAGCTCGCGCTGCTGCCAGGCTGAATCATCCCAATATCTGCACGGTCCATGCTTTCGACGAGCACGAAGGGCGGCTCTTTATCGTCATGGAATATGTCGATGGGCCGACGCTCCGGGATCGAATAGTTAACGATCCACCGACTATCGAAGAGGCCATCGATTTTGCCATCCAGACGAGCGAGGCGCTCGCAGAAGCCCACCGCGCCGGGGTGCTCCACCGGGATATCAAGCCCTCCAACCTGATGGTGGACCGCAACGGCCGCATTAAGGTGATGGACTTTGGCCTGGCCAGACTGCGTGGCAGCGACCGGCTTACCGAAGCCGGCAGCACGCTGGGGACCAAAGCTTACATGTCTCCCGAGCAAATTCAGGGCGGGAAGGTGGATCATCGTACCGATGTTTTCGCTTTCGGCGTGGTGTTCTACGAACTGCTGACCGAAGAGCATCCTTTTGCTGCCGAATACGAGCAAGCAGTTGCCTACAAATTGGTCAACGAGGACCCCGTCCCCCCCAGCGCAAAACGTCCGGGGGTCGACCCCGAACTGGATCGCATTGTGATACGGTGCCTGGCGAAGGAGCCCGCGAATCGATACAGTGATGCGTCCGCTATCGCTTCGGAGCTTCGTGGCGACGTAAACGGCGTAGCGCTGACCGGCTCCTGGATTTCGATGCTGCCCGGTTTATCCTTGACGCCCGGAGGAGCCCAGCGCCGCACGGCAATTTTGAGTGTTGCCGTGATGGCGGTCCTCCTGGTTGCAGCTCTGCTGCTTTTCCCCACCCCCTTTGGGACGGCCGACGGTGACCGCATCCCCACTGAAAAACGGTTGGTCGTGTTGCCCTTTACCAATCTGAGTGAGGAGACGATTCCGCAATCGCTCAGTGATGGGATTATGGAGACCTTGACCAGCAAAATCACGCAACTCGAACAACGCGAGGGCTCGCTGTGGGTGGTTCCCAGCTCCGAGGTGCGATACGAGCGAGTAAGCAGCGTCACTGAAGCCGCCCGTTTGTTTGGGGCCAATCTCGGCGTGACCGGCAGCATTCAGCGATCAGACGACCAGTTTCGCCTCACGATGAATCTGGTGGATGGCTCCACATTGAGCCAGCTACGGTCTTCCGTTCTGGAAGTTGAATGGACCGATATCGCACGCTTGCAGGACGAGCTCGCGCGAGAACTTGCCACCATGCTCAATGTCGAGCTATCGCCTCAGACGGCAGAGCGGTTGACTGCGGGAGGCTCGGCCCACACCTCAGCCTACCTGCTCTACACCGAAGGCCGGGGCTATCTGAGCCGGCACGAGGAGCTCGAGAACGTGCGAGAAGCGATCCGAAAATTTGACGAGGCTATCGCCCTCGACGCGGAATTCGTCCGCGCTCATGCCGCACTCGGTGAAGCCTACTGGAGAAAATACGAGCTCACCAGAGATAGAGAATGGGTGCAGAAAGCTGCTGAACATGGCGAGAAGGCCATTCACCTGGGTGATGGGCTGGCCGAGGCTCATATCACGATGGCCCTTATTTACAATGGCATGAGTCGCCACGATGACGCCCTGGCGATACTTGCACACCTCGAGGAACCCGAAAACAGCAGTTCTGCCGCTCTTACTCAATTGGGACGTGCCTATGAGGGGCTCGGCCGCCTGGACCGTGCCGAAGAAGCGTACAAGCAAGCCGTCGAACGAAAACGAACATACTGGGGCGTTCATAACGAACTTGGCGTCTTCTATTACCACCAGGGCCGCTTTCGCGAAGCTGCCGAAGCATTCGCAACTGTGGTGGAGTTGACACCAGACAACATCCGGGGGTACAACAACCTTGGCGCCATGTACATCGCGCTGGATGATTTTGAGCGCGCGCGCGAGATCTTCGAGCACTCTCTTAGTATTGCGCCAAATGGAGACGCGCTTTCCAACCTGGGCACGCTCTATTACCGTGAGGGGAATTACGCGAAAGCCATCGATCTATACGAGGAAGCGCTCGAACATGGCGCGGTTGATTATCTCGTGTGGGGTAACCTGGGATCTGCCTACTACTGGATTGGAAAGGACCCTGACCGTATGACTACTGTGCTCCAGCGCGCGATAGAACTGGCTGAGCAGGCAAGGGAGGTTTCACCGGGCAATCCTTCGCTGGTGGTGCAGCTTGCCGGCTATTATGCCCACCTTGGGGAAGAGCAACGAGCTCGCACCTTGCTAACACAGGCTACGTCCATGGATGCTCTGAATACGGGGACAATGGCCTCCGCCGCACACATTTATGAACAGCTCGGCAATCGCTCCACCGCGCTAAACTGGCTGGAAGAAGCCCTTGCGAAAGGTTATCGCCTGGAGGCGATGGACTATCTACCAGGAACGGAGGATCTGTGGGGGGATGCACGGCAACAGGGCCTTCTTGATGAATACGAATACGAACTACCTCAAGCGACGGTAGAGAACAACTGACTGGGCTACGATTCCTGCCTGATGCACACGAAAACCATCGCACTAATCATCAACTACGGTGGAGGACACCATGCCAAATCACACACTCGAAATCATTCCGCGCGGCAGTTGCAGCGCTGACAAGAGCGTTGTCGTACCGGGATGCCATGAGGTAGATATATCAGATTCGGTTACGTGGGAGGCACGAGACACTGACGCGATCCTCTTTTTCCCCGATGAGTGTCTATTCGGGCGTCATGTTCTGGAGATTAATGCGGACGAGAGGCAGACGCTTAAGGTAAGGGAGCAAACAAGTGGTCGCTATCCGTACGCGATTTACTGTGCCAAGTCCGGAGAATTTGCCGAGGGCGGTAGTCATCCGGTGTTGATCGTTCGGCGATAGCGTACCCGGGGGATCGGGTTCATTGGGATCGCTTCGGAGCCCGTTATAGCGCTGCTATTGGGATTTCGCGCGGCACGCGTGCGAATCGTATGGTCGTTCATTTCTACTAATCTTATCGTGGTCGGCCAAACCATAGCTCATTACAACCTCACCGCCCAACTCGGCGCGGGTGGCATGGGTGTGGTCTATCTGGCCGACGACACGCGGCTGGAGCGACAGGTAGCGATCAAGTTTCTGCCCTCGGAAACGACCGCCGCCGATGCGGAGCAGCGACGCTTTGAGCAGGAGGCTCGTGCCGCGGCACGGCTCAACCATACCAACATCTGCGCCTTCGATGAGCACGAAGGCCGCCCTTTCCTCGTGATGGAATACGTGGAAGGGGGTGCTCAGGGGTTTATGAGGTGTCACGGGATACATCGGGCCGGGGACGGCCCGCATGGGC
>CAYFRR010000074.1:11272-12510 GCA_964345505.1 uncultured Rhodothermales bacterium | reverse complement strand
TTGTACTGACCCGTCAGCATCACCGAGCTGCGTGTGGTGGGGTCGTCTTCAATAGCGCCGCTGGTCTCGCTGGCGAATTGCGTGATGACCGGGTAGTCCGCAAACCGGTAGTCCAAATTTAGGCTAAACGGCACGGAGAATTGGTAACCCAGACCGATGCCGAGGGAATATGGAAACTTGCCGTCGATATCAAATTCGTCGCCGCTGAAAAGCGATTGCTTGTTATCACCAAGGTAGTGAGAGATGCCCACTTGCGGTTTAACAAATAGCGTGCGATCCGGACGCAAATCCTGGGCCTCGGCACTTGTCGTCACTGCAAACAGCAGTGCGATCACCAAGGCGGTGGAAGTCAGGTAACGTTTGATCATAGGGGATTCCTCGTTGTAGAGTAGTCTAAGGGGTGATTGAAAAGGCGCAGCGCTGCATACAGTTCGTAACGTGCAGAAGATGAACCCGTACGCTTAATAATGCAACGGTTCACACGGTTCATACAAATTGAGCGTGTCTGAAGTCGTGTTGCGATCGCCCATCACGCTTAGGCACGAATCGCTAACTTAAGCAACAAGTGTTGTTAAGACAAGCCCTTTTGGCCGCCGCTTGTGAAATTGTGACAATGTGGAGTGCATTGAAGAAATGACTCGCATGCGTGACCGAAAGGGCACATCAGGAAAGTGGCGATACATGCAATGACGAGACAGGTGCTCAGGTACCGTACACAGACCGCTGGAGCATCCACTACGGCTGCTCACATGTCGTGATGTGAAAACAGGGCCAAGAGGCTACCCGGCGGCGCTTCAGGGGCCACCCATCGTTATGAAACCAAGGTGACAGAGGCGCGGGTGCATCATCATTCTGACATGACAAATTACTTGCCAGTTCGGATGCTGCTGCCTTTCCACCAGTTTCGCGCGTGGATTTGCGCACGTGAGGAGTTCTGTACCAGTAGGTCCTGTGCTGTTTGGCCGTCCCTCGCGTTTCGCCTGGGCTTCCAAGCCTTACGCCTCGAGCGCGTTGACATGCTTTTCCAGGCGGCTCTTGTACCGGGCGGCCTTGTTCTCGTGCAGCAGACCCTTAGAGGTTAGCCGATCAATTTTTGCCTTCACTTCGGGAAGAAACTCGGCAGCTTCCTCTCTGTCTTCCATGGACTCCAACCGCTTGATCATGGAGCGCATGCGGCTGCGGTGCATCCGGTTGCGGGCTTGGCGTTTGGCGTTTTGGCGGACGCGCTTGACAGCAGA